>JBHJJI010000435.1:0-20147 GCA_050042805.1 Leptolyngbyaceae cyanobacterium | reverse complement strand
CAGTCAGTCGGTGCTCGGGCTGGCGAATCCGCTGGGGGTACGGCGTAAAAGGACACCCACGGCACTCGCGACGGTCAAGCGCGCAGGCTGGACCGAATCGGACAGGCTAGAGGCGATCGCGTGGCGCTATTCTGACATCTTCTTTTGTACGTCACTTTATGTTGAGCAAGAACCTTATCTTTTACGGGGTGCTGATATTTGTGCCCATTTCGATCGCTGCTGAATATCTAGGCTGGGGTGAGCTGATTGTTTTTATCACCGCTGGTTTGGCCATCATTCCCCTCGCCGGGTGGATGGGGCAGGCCACAGAGGAGATTGCCGTGGTGTTAGGGCCGTCTTGGGGCGGCCTGCTCAACGCGACCTTTGGCAACGCCACTGAATTGATTATCGCCCTCATCGCCCTCAACGAAGGTCTGGTGAACGTGGTGAAATCGAGCATTGTGGGGTCGATCATCAGCAATCTGCTGCTGGTGCTGGGGTTCTCGATGCTGCTGGGCGGCATTAAATATAAAGAGCAGAGCTTTCAACCGGTGATGGCTCGGGTCAATGCTTCGGCGATGAATCTGGCTGTTGTGGCCATTTTGCTGCCAACTGCCGTCGGTTTTGCCCCCGACACGAGGGTGGCCGAAGGCACTTTACAACACCTGTCAGATGCGGTGGCGATCGTGCTGATCGGCGTTTATGGCCTAACACTGCTGTTTTCAATGAAAACGCATACCTATTTGTACGACGTGGGCACCGCCGATTTTGTTGATAGCGATGAGGCGATCGCGATCGCCCCCCTCCCGGACGACAGTCCACCAGTGGATGAAGAGACCGAAGTCGCCCATCTCCCCAATCTCAAGCTGTGGGTAGCGGTGCTGGTGGGGGCGACCCTCATCGTCGCCGCCGAATCAGAACTGCTGGTGAATGCCCTAGAACCCGCCACCGAACAACTGGGACTGTCACCGCTCTTTACTGGGGTGATTTTGCTGCCCATCATTGGCAACGCGGCTGAACATGCCACAGCCGTTACCGTCGCCATGAAAAACAAAATGGAGCTTTCTGTTTCGGTGGCGGTGGGTTCAAGCCTGCAAATTGCCCTGTTTGTCGCGCCGGTTTTAGTGCTGGCGGGTTGGTTGCTAGACAAACCCATGGATCTCAACTTTGACGAGCTGGAACTCGTCGCCGTGGCCGTCGCCGTGCTCATCACCAACTCGATCAGCTCCGACGGTCGTTCCAACTGGCTCGAAGGCACCTTACTCCTGGCGACCTACGCCATATTGGGCCTAGCGTTTTACTTCCGTCCCGTAATGGGATAGCGCTACCACGCGCGGCGATCGCCCGCCACCCAACTTCGCATTCCCTAGGGCTTTACCCTTGCCGCAGGGTATTCCACACCCCAAATTCCGCATTCCGAACTCCGCATTCCGCATTCCACACTCCTTAGGACTCTGCCCTGACCGCAGGGTACTCTCCACTCCCTACCCTCCACCCTCCACTCCCCACCCTCCTCCCCCCATGCCTCCCCTATCCATCACCGTCAAACTCTTTGCCGCTTACCAAGAAGCCTACGGCGTGCCTGAGCTGACCCTGCAACTGCCCGAGGGGGCGACAGTTGCCGCTGTGCGCGATCTCCTCTTGGCCGACCATCCAGAATTGGAACGCTGGCGCGATGTCACCCGCTTTGGCGTCAACCTGCAGTTTGTCGAAGCCGACACGCCGCTGCAATCCGGTGACGAAGTGGTGTTGATTCCTCCCGTCAGCGGTGGCTGAGACTTGCCTGCGCTAACGCTACCAATTCCGGCTATAGAGGCTGGGGAGTAGAGGGTGGCAGGTAGAGGAAGGAAATATGTAGGCCTATTTGCGGGGCATGGTATTGCTCAGAGAATACGAATTCATCTATAGGCAAGGGTTTCACTAGTGTTTAATGGCATTGCCATGTTGAGGATGGCCCTGATCCGACAGCGGATTCGTAAGAAGCCTTAATGATCTAGACGCTGCCGTTTTTACATAGTACGATTGTCCTACAAGACGTTATTGGAGGGAAACCTCATGGCTCTTAAGGATCAAACCGGCAGTTTTTGCTGGTGGAGTTTGATGACCAAAGATGTTGAGCAGGCCACGGCCTTTTATCAACAACTCTTTGGCTGGAAGCTAGAGAAGATGGAGATTCCTGGACAGGGACCATCGGACTTTTATGCGACAGAAAATGGCGGCTTTGCCAATCCGGTTCCTTTAGAGGCGGACTTTCCCGGCCCTAGTCACTGGATGACCTATGTGGTCGTAGAGGATGTGGATCAAGCCTGCGATCGCGCTAAGGAATTAGGGGGCAGCGTCTGCATCCCGGCGTTTGACATTCCCTCGATCGGCCGCACGGCAGTCATCGGTGACCCCGCCGGAGCAACCTTTCACCTATTCACGCCCGCCCAAGACGAGGAGGCGATGAATATGATTGGCAACGGCCCCGGTGAAATCTGTTGGATGGAGCTGATGGTCGATGATCCCGCTGCTTTGCTACCGTTCTATTCGGAGCTTTTAGGCTGGCAATTTGCCGCTCCAATGGCGATGAACGGCACGGAATATACCAGTTTTGAGAGCAATGGTGTGCAGGTTGGTGGCCTGCTCAAGCGTCCCTCTGGGGTGCCCCAGACCCCGCCCCATTGGTTGACCTATTTTGCCGTGCCATCCGCAGGGGAGTGGGCTGAAAAGGCTGAGGCTCTCGGCGGCAAAATTGTCGTGCCCAAAACGGCCATTCCAGAGACGGGATTCTTTGCCATGATCGAAGATCCAACCGGTGCCCATTCGTATCTCTTTGAGATGACTGCTTCGTAAGGGGTCTGGATTCAAATCACATCCCAGGATAGAAACGTTCTGTCGGGGTTTGGCAGTGCCAAACCCCGATAATCAGGATGCTTTTTGAAACCGTTCGGGCATGTCTGCTCCGCCGCCCCTCGGCTCCCCTACAGGGCCATATTCTGAAGGGAGCTAAAAAACTGAGCAGCCGGCTTACCCGGTAATGGCTTTGGTCAACGTCTCTGCTTCCAAACGATGGCCGATAAATACCAGGCGAGTGGCTCGCGGTTCAGTGGGTCGCCAGGGGCGATCGTAAAATTTGTCGAACCGCTGCCCAACTCCCTGCAGCACCAGTCGCATCGCCTTGTTCGGTACTGCGACAAAGCCCTTAATGCGATAGATAGTCTCCGCTTGCACCAGCGTGCGTAGGCGATCGATCAATAGTTCCGGCGCAAACTCTTGGGTCAGTTCTAGGCAGACAGAGTTGATGTCGTCATCGTGGTCATGCTCGGCTTCGTGGTCATGGTGGCTATGGCGATTGTCGAGGTCGTCTTCGACCGCCGCGTTAAACCCTAGCAGCACATCGGGATTGACCTCCCCTTGGTGGCACGGCAGTACCTTGACACCGGCTGGTGCCTGGCTGACTAACCACTGCTGCACGAGCTCGCGCTCCTCGCGATCAATCACGTCAGTTTTGGTCAGCACCACCATGTCAGCACAGGCGAGCTGATCTTCAAACAGTTCTTCGATGGGGGTTTCATGCTCTAAGCTCCCGTCGGCCAGTCGCTGTGCGGTTAATGCGGCCAAGTCACCGACTACTTGCCCCTGCATCAGTGCTTCACCATCAACCACAGTGACGATGCCATCGACGGTCGCGCCGGTGCGAATTTCGGGCCAGCGAAAGGCCTGTACCAGCGGTTTGGGTAGCGCTAATCCCGACGTTTCGATCACGATGCAGTCAATGTCTTCGCGGCGCTTGAGCAGCGCCTGCATCGTGGGCAGAAATTCCTCTTGCACGGTGCAGCAGAGGCAGCCGTTGGCGAGTTCAACGATGTTCGTGTCAGGCTCGCTGGCACCGTCTTCCTCGTCGCAGACCTGACAAGACTTCAGCAACTCGCCATCAATGCCGACTTCCCCAAATTCGTTGACCAAAACAGCCACCCGACGTCCCTGACGATTTTGGAGCAGATGGCGCACCAGGGTGGTTTTGCCCGACCCTAAAAAGCCCGTAATCACCGTCACCGGAATTTTATGCATGAAAAGACAGTCTCCAAAATGAGGGGATCATGAATTAAACGAGGAAATTAAGCATTGACGGGCAACGGTGGTAACACAAAGGCGGTTGCCTTGCGAATGGCGGCAGCGCGATCGCGGTAGGGCACTCGTCCATCGGGGCTATCGCCATACTGTGCACAAAACTCAGCGACGGTAGCGGCATCTTCAGCAGCAGCAACGCCACTGAGAATGTAGGTGAGCTTGCCAAGGGCCGCCAATGAAACATTGCAGGGCTGGCTGCACCCCGCCATACAGCGCAGGGGCTCAAGCTGCACAACACTCGATAGGTTTCGGGTTTCAAGTTGGGTGCGCAACTGAGCAATCAAATGTTCGCCGCCGGATACTCCCTGTCGCGTTTTTTCGGTTGGGGAGAAGCGACACAGAGAACAGACAAAAAGTGTGGTTTGACTCATAAATTACTTCGACTTGGGCTAATTGCGATGGGACAAATGATGGGGCAGTCCTCATAGCGACAGGAGCTAGAGGCTCAAAGACGGGCTCAGAGCAGGGAATACCCATTCTGAGGGATCGGACTCTCGATGCAATCTGAGATGAGAAACGAAGGGGAGCGGAGGAGCCGGGGGGCAAGATTTGTCGTCTATGGCAGAGAATCGGGATAAAACCGGTCTGGGGCAAGCAGTCTGCCCACTCGGACAAAATGGGTGAAAGGGGACAGACTACATCGGTGCAATCACTTGCGAGACCGGGTGGTTTCATGAGAGGAAACCAGAAAATCGTGATGTTGGGTCGGGGCAACAGGCCTTTTACCCTGACCCAGCAGGCAAAATTGCCCTTCAGAATTTTCTTTTGCTCACCAGAAATGACCGATCAATCTGCTTGAATAGGCAGCAGGAGAATTCTGGTGATAGTTCGTCTGTGTTCAGACTCTACCGCCCCGATCGGCGTCGATGAAATTTCCTGATTCCCCAACTGCTGGGATCAGAAGAACTTCACCAACAGCAAACTCACTCGGGCGGTTATCCCAACCACGTGCCTGACAAAAAGGCCCCGCCGATGCCCGCTAGGGTGAAGCCCGCAAATCGCAGCGGCAAAGGCTCAGTTTCGTCGGTTGGACTGAAGCGCCGAGCGATCGCGTAGGCGGCGGCGGCGATCGCCATCTGAATGGTGGCAAAGCCGATCAGATAAGCTACGGTGGCGGTCATCTCAGCGCCGATGATGGCTTCGCCATAGGCATAGCCGTGAAACAATCCGGCGATCGCGGCCAAGGCCAGAATGATGAGCAATTTGGGCTGATACTGCATGGCTAGCAAACTGCCAAATACCAGCACTGACGCCGCAATCACAGATTCTGGTACCGGCAGATTTACCGCCAAAAGATGGAGGCCGGTACCCCCTAGGGACGCGACCACAAATACGATGGGAATGCTCAATCCCTGTCCTAACGCGGCGGCCAACAGTCCTGCCGCGATGACAAAGGCTAAATGATCAAGGCCAATCACGGGATGCCCTAGCCCCGACAGCAAACCCGTCACAAAACTGTCGGGGATCTCGCCGCCCGTGGGGTGATGCGCCAAAGCCGGGCTCAAGCTCAAAAGCCAGAGCAGGGGGAAGACTAGAACAGTGGCTCCAACTCGGCGAGTTGATTGATCAAGCCGAAACTTGGAAATGACAAATTGATTCATCCGTACCTCGCAGACGAATAAAGAACAATGATGCATTGGCGGGCGTTCTGACTGGGAGGGGTGAACCTCCTTCACAGCTGCGGGACAGCGGCAGATTTTCACTGCACTTTCCCCGTTTCCTCTAGTGACTGATCTTCACTAGAACCAATACCGTAACCAAAAACTATCACAAAGCGTCGCGCCCAGACATACTTTGTTTACTCAATTCAATGCTTCTAGCATTGGGATTTAAACACAAAAAACAGGTTTAAGCAGTTTGCCTAAACCTGTTTTTTCTAGCAAGCTGTCAGAATCAAATTTGACTCATGAAAGCTGTCTAAATAGCAGTCATCTAAGACTTAGTAGTTGCGAGAAAAGCTGTTGCTTTTCTTTTCGCGGGGCTTAGCCTTGTTGACTTTCATATCACGACCCATCCACTCAGCGCCGTCTAGCGCTTCGATAGCTGCGTCTTCCTCGGACTCTTTATCAAGCTCAACGAAACCAAAGCCGCGGACGCGACCGGTTTCACGGTCAGTGGGAAGCTGAACTCGCTTCACTGAACCGTATTTTGCAAAAACAGAAGAAAGGTCTTCCTCTGTAACGTCATAGGACAAGTTGCCTACGTAAATTGACATGAGTTATCTCCAAAATTTAGGAAGTGTTGAGAGTGAAATTTCGGAGAGAAGTTTGCCAATGAAAAAACGCGAAAACCCGTTAGTGCTTCGAACAAATGCTGCAACCGATATCTGTACAATCTCTAGGGTGATTCTAACACCCGAAATCGCTTTTGAAGTGTTGGCCGCAGATCTTTTATGCTCATGAGTTGCAGGATGGGCAAAAATAAGCATATCGAGCCTGCTCCCGGCGCGCGACGATCGCTTGACCGACCCACTAAGGCGACAAGATAGGGGCCTTTCCAGGTCGCCGGTCGAAACATGTCCACAGTTTTGCTGGCAACCTGCCCACTCCGTTGGCTGTGTAATTGTTTGTAAATGCTGACGTCCTTTCTCTATGGGTGTCATCATTTATTAGGGTCTATGGCGCTTTGTTCTCAGCTCCTAGCGAATGCCCTGGATGCGGGCGTGGTCGTGTCTAAACTCAAAGTCTTTGGCTGTGAATTGATGATGTACCCTAGGCGATCGCGGATAGGCGTCCTTCTGGGCTAGCCGATCGCACTGAACTCGTGGCTCCTGCTCCGCCCTCCTTATATATGATGTGCAGTCGAATAAAGGTGGGTAGGCAACTACCCGACGTCGAGCCGCTCTGAGGCGATCGCCATTTGAGGTTGCGCCTTTTTCGGACCTGAGGCAAGCGCACAAAAAAAGGGACGCAAAAAGCATCCCCTTTAGAACCTACGGCCCTGAATATCTCAGGGCTGAGATCGGCAACAAAGCCGCTTTAATTTGGGTTGGCGCTATTCAGCATCCAAGAGATTGACTGTTTTAGCAGCGTTGCCCGCCCCGTCGTTGCCATCAACCACTTCAATATTGACCGTTTGAGTGTGCTGAGTCTGAGTTTGGGTGGCCGTTTGCTGAGCCTTGACCCAATCGAGCACTTGACGAAAGACGGACTTGGTTTTGAGATAGCGATCGCCATATTCATCGGTCATATCGCCATCGAATTTGGCGGCATTTCCCTGCAAATGCGCTTTGAAGGCTTGCAGCCAGTCGCCTTGGCGATCTCGCACAATGGCCACAGCCCTTTTGAGGATTGCTTGCCAGGTCGGAGCTGCCTCAGGATTGGCTTCATCTGCGATCGGCTCAGTGGCTGCCGCTGCCGCATCGGCCTCATCAGCGTCTACCTGCAGCTCCTCAAGGAGTTCGGCGAGTGATTTACGCGTGAGCACATGCAACTCAGCCGACCCTTCTTTGAGTTCGTCAACGGTCATAGAAGCCGCCGATTTCAAAATATCGCTGATCTTAGCGGCCCGCTGCTTGCCACCTTTTTGAGCTTGCTCTAGATCAGTCTTAAGGCGTTCTTTTACAGACGTCGTCATTATGAAATTCCTCAGATTGTTTAAGCGTTAGAAACGAGCGGTGGTCAAATTAGCCGACGGTTACAGATTCGATATCGATGATGTTTTCGCTGTCTGCTACGTCTGCGGTTTGACCAAATTTGTCCACTTTTTTGCGGCGGTGATCGATCGCCATCTGAGTTAATTCAGTGACGACAATGCTGGCCAATAAGCCATCATCAATCCACCCAATGATGGGAAAGACATCCGGTGAAATATCTAAAGGGCTGACCAAATAAATTAGCGAGCCCAAAATCACGACCCAACGATATTTGGGGTTGCGGATCAGGTTCTTAAACCATTTCACTAGGGGGGTGCGGAATAAAGACTTCATTGCGATCTCTTCTCAAGTTCATGTTCATTGTGTCAGCCTACGGCAGTTTGCACAGGTGTTGCTTTCCTAATAAAAAGCAGGGTTTTCACACCGAACTGACCGTACCGTGATCACCACCTTGTCAGGTTTTGGCCTGTTCTCTGAGTTCAGAGGGGGGCTTCGCGATCGGGCTCATGACATGATCTAGAAGCGCAGGGGAGTCAGGGAGCCAGGGGGAATATTGATCGTACTGTGTTGAAGAACTGAGATAAGAGAATCGAGATAAATTGTTTTTGAAATCGAGGATCTTTTCTTGAGTTCTTGTACCTTTTTGGTTATAAAAAGGTCGGTGCTATATCTAAAATCAGGCAGCCCACGATGCTCTTTGAGTGGTGGAGCTAAAAGTCGGTCAATACTTCAAAAGGGCATCTCGAAATTTCGAGATGCCCTTTTTTTGAGCTTATTCCAGTGATTGAGATCGCACCTATTCCGATTCACTCGGATAGCGATCACGTCATCAGCGCAACTGTCGGTCGAGAAAGGCGAGGAGCGCATCCCAAGACTGGGTGTCCGCTTTGGGGTCATAGCGAGAAGTGTCGCTCTCAGCACCCCACACCGTAAAGGAGTGCAGCACGCCGCCGTAGATTTCCATGTCGTAATCTACTTCAGCCGCGTTCAATTCATCCGCTAACGCTGCCACATCTGCCATGGGGGCAACCGGATCATTGCCGCCATGGAGAATCAAAATAGGCGCGGTGGTAGCGCTGTAATCCTGGTCTTCGGGGGTGGTTAAGCCACCATGAAAGCTGACATACCCGTCGATATCCATCCCGGCGCGGGCCATTTCGAGGGCGGCAGCGCCGCCAAAGCAGTAGCCTATCGCCACCACACGATCCGGATCAACCCCGGCCATTGCTTGAGCCTGAGCCAATCCAGTGGCTAAGCGTTGTCGCATCGTGGCGCGATCGGCATAGAGTTTGCTACTTTCGGCCCGCGACTCTTCGGGATTGGTGGGGCGGACGCCTTGCCCATACAGATCAACAGCAAATGCTGCATAGCCGCGCTCTGCTAACATCTGCACGCGGCGCTGTTCATAGTCGCCAATGCCGTTCCAGTCATGAATGAGCATGACAATGGGCTGGTCATCGCCGAACCCTTCGTTAATGGCAAAGTACCCTTCGTAGGGCTGCCCGGCAATCTCATAGACGACGGGTTCAGCCAAGATATTGGCCTTAGCGTTGGCCATTGTAAAGCCCACAATCGCGGCTACTGCCAGGCACAGCAATCCTAATTTCCTCAACACCAGACTTGCTCCTTCGTGGTTTGTCGAAACTGTTTTCCGAGACGAAGCATCATTCCTGCATCGTTCTCAGTCAATAGTGTAGAGAGCTTTGGAGCGATGTTTAGGGCATAGCGTCGAAATAATATCCCATCCCCCCTCTCACGCATCCACCTTGTCACAGCCACAACCAAGCACTCTATATTTACCGCTGAGCCCTTAGACGGCCAGGAATTCCTGAATGACGGCGTTGCTGAGTTCGGTGGTAGGGCCAGAAGCGACGATGCCGCCTTTTTGCATGGCATAGTAAAAATCGGCCTGGCGGACAAAGTGCAGATGTTGCTCAACCAGCAGAACGGAAATGCCGGTGGTGGCGATAATGCGGCGCACGGCGGCTTCAATATCCAAAATAATGGAAGGTTGAATGCCTTCGGTGGGCTCGTCGAGCACCAGGAGTTTAGGCCGACCCATCAGGGCGCGGGCGATCGCCAACTGCTGCTGCTGACCACCGCTCAAATCGCCGCCCATGCGGCCCAGCATGGTTTCTAAAACGGGAAACAGCTCAAAGATTTCGGCGGGAATGTCGGCGGATTTTTGACCGCGAGCGCCCAGCGCTTCTTGGCCAATAATCAGATTTTCCTTCACGGTCAGGCGCGGAATAATCTCGCGGCCCTGGGGCACATAACCAATGCCCAGGCGGGCGCGTTTGTCAGGCGACACCTTGAGCACCGACTGACCTTCGTAGTGAATATCGCCGGTACGGGGCAAGAGCAGACCCATGACGTTATTCAGCAGCGTCGTTTTGCCGACGCCGTTGCGCCCAATCAGGCAGACCATCTGCCCTTTGGGCACAGTCATATCGACATTGCGCAGAATGTGGCTTTCGCCGTAGAAAAAGTTGAGCCCAGAGACTTTTAGCATAGGCGCTGTGACACCAGCGGCCTCAAGTGGAGCGGGTTGGGTACGGGTCATGATTTCAAGTTCTCCAGGGCAGCGACTTCAAGGCGACTCGCGGTCTCGGGCGGTAACCTCAGCAGGGCCACCAATTGTTGATATAGGCTGGCTTCGAGGGGATTGATTTGGTTTGAGCTAATGACCTCATAGCTCAGCATCAGCGCTTGTTCACGTTGCGCGTCAGAGGTCAGTTGCGGCACCAATTCTTCTAGGGGAATGTTTTTGCCCAGCAGATTCTTCAGGTCTTCTTTGAGTTCGGCCTGCTCATCGGGATCGGCGGAAAATTGCTGGCTCAGCCACTCCAAAATCAGGGATTGCTGCACCGGATCAAAATCATTGTCCGCCCAGGCCATGGTCGCGGCAACACGCAGCAGCAACATTTGTTCTGGGGTGATGCTGGTTTCTTGCCCCAGGTAGACCTCAATCACGCGGGGATCGTTTTGCACTTCGTCCATCGTGCCTTCGCACAGCACCGAGCCTTCGTGCAAGACGGTGACCTGACGGGCAATTTGGCGCACAAATTCCATATCATGCTCAATCACAATGATGGAGTGGCTCTGCGCCAGGGAGATGAGTAAGTGGCCGGTTTGCTCGGTTTCTTCGTCGGGGAGTCCGGCCACGGGTTCAGCGACTAGCAAGAGGTCAGGCGATTGCGCCACCAACATGCCAATTTCCAGCCATTGCTTTTCACCGTGGGAAAGCAGCGCGGCGGGCACATCGGCTTTGTGATCCAAGCCGATGGTTTCGAGCAGGCCGCCCACGGTGCGTTTTTCGGCAGTGGGCGTTTTTTTGAACAGGGTGGCAAATACGTTTTTATCGCGATTGCAGGAGAGTTCCAGGTTTTCGCGGGGGGTGAGGTTGAGGTAAACGCGCGGCGTCTGGAATTTGCGCCCAATGCCCAATCGGGCGATGGTGTGCTCGGCCTGCTTTTTCAGGTCTTTGCCTTTGAAGCGGGCTTGGCCGGTGGTGGGTTGTACCTTGCCCGTAATGACATCTAAAAAGGTGGTTTTACCCGCGCCGTTCGGGCCGATGATGACGCGCAGTTCGCCTTCGTTCATGGCGAAGTTGAGATCGTTGAGCGCTTTGAAGCCGTCAAAGCTAACGGTGACGTTTTCGATTTCGAGCAGTGCAGTCATGGGTGGGTGGGGTTAGGAAGAAAATTGGCAGGGGCGATCGCGGAGGGGCGAGGCATTGAGGTACAAGCTTGCGGGTAGATCCCAGAAAGATATTGCCGCAATGCCTCGCCCGTACGGCAGGCGGATGGTGGAGAAGCCGATCGCTAAGCCCCGCGATCGCTGATTTCCTGGCGTTCTTTTTGAATGCCAGGATCCAGCTCAATTTGGGGATAGGTGAGCAGGGGTTCGGGTTTGGTAATCAGCGATCGCACCTGTTGGGGAGCCTGCTGGCGGAACCAGCCGACCAGTCCATCGGGGAGGGCCGTGACCACTAAGAGGAACAGAGCCCCCTGGAAAAACAGCCACACTTCGGGAAAGCTCTCACTCAGCAAGGCTCGTGCCCAGTTCACCAGCAGCGCTCCGAGAATCGCGCCGACCAGGGTGGCTCGACCTCCCACAGCGACCCAAATCACCATCTCAATTGAGAAGGCAATATCCATAAACTGCGGTGAAACGATGCCCGACTGCACGGTGTATAAAGCGCCCGCAATGCCCGCGATCGCCCCTGACACCGCGAATACCAGCACCTTAAAGCCGGTGGGGTCATAGCCGGAGAATCGCACCCGGTTTTCGTCATCGCGAATAGCCACCAATAGCCGCCCAAAGCGACCGCTGGTGAGCCAGCGACAGAGCAGATACATCACCACCAGCACCGCGACCGTGATCAGATAAAACGTCATCTGCATCGACTCGCTGCCCACCTGTTGCCCCATGAACAGACTGGTGTCAGTTTTGAGACCGTTGGTGCCGTTAATCCATTTCTGCTGACCGTTGAACAGGTTAAAAAAGACCACCAGCGCCGCTTGGGTCAGGATGGAGAAGTAAACGCCGCGAATGCGGTTGCGAAAAACCAGATAGCCTAACAGCCCCGCCACGATCGCAGGCAACACAAAAATGGCCAGCAATGTAAAGGGCAAAGAGGCAAAGGGCTCCCAAAACCAGGGCAGTTCAGCGACGCCATAGAGGCTAAAAAACTCGGGGATCTGACCTTCGCCCAAACTGTTGAGCTGTAGAAACATGGCGAAGGCATAGCCGCCGAGTGCAAAGAAAATGCCATGCCCCAGGCTCAGCAGGCCGGTGAAGCCCCAAATCAAGTCGATACCCAGCGCGACGATCGCGAGGGACAGAAATCGGCCCAGCAGACCTAAGCGAAAGCCGCTGAGCAGCAACGGCAACACCACTACCATGAGCACCACAAAGGCAATGATGCCAATGATTTCAAGCTTGCGCTGTTGAGACTGCTGCGCTTTAATTTCCTGCCGGGGACGCATCGATGTTTCGGTGACCATAGTTGTTTGTTAAACCTCCACCGAACGGCCTTTCTGCGGAAACATGCCGGCGGGCTTCCACTGCAGAAACGCAATAATCAACGCAAAGACCATCACCTTGGCCATACTCGTAGTCGCAAAAAAGGTGAAGACATCGGTAATGGGCTGCAGGGCCTCATAGGGCGTTAGCAACAGCGCGATCGTGCCCGAGCCCAGCAGATAGGTGATGATGCCGATCACTAGGGCGGCGACGATGCTGCCGACCAGCTTGCCAACCCCGCCGACGACCACCACCATGAAGGCATCCACAATGTAGTTGCCACCCAGGTTTGGCCCCACCGAGCCCAGCAGCGTCACGGCACAACCAGCAATGCCTGCCAAGCCGGAACCCAGGGCAAAGGTGAGCGCGTCCACCCGATCAGTGGGGATGCCCAAACAAGCGCTCATCTTGCGATTTTGCGTGACGGAGCGCATGCGCAGTCCCCAGGCAGTGCCGTTGAGAAACCAGTAGACGCCAATCAGGCACAGAATCGTCAACACGATAATGAACAGTCGCGCGTAGGGAAACTGCAGCGTCGTGCCCAGGGAAAGACCGCCGCGCAGCCAACTGGGGGCGGTGACATCGACATTGCGGGCGCTAAACCAGGGCCGACTGAGGGCCGTCCCGCCGTTTTGATTGAGCAAAATTCCCGCAGCCAGGGCGATCGCGCTCGATAGGGCCAAAATCACCGGAGCCGCCAACCGCCGCGTTTGCTCCCACTGGGTTTGCCGCTGCAAAATCCAGCGGCCGCCATAAAACAGCAGGCAAAAGAGGACTAATCCGGCAATCATGGCCCAGTTCACACTGCGCACAAACTGCCGCAAAATTAGGCTGACGCCCCAGGTGGCCAGCAGCGTTTCGAGCGGTCGCCCATACAGATGGCGAATGACTCCGCGCTCTAGCGCTAACCCCACCAGCGCCGCCACCAAAAACGATAAAGGCAGGGCCGCCAAAATATAAAACTCTAAGGCTCCTTCACCGATCGCTTTGGCCCCGTTTTGCACCACGTAGGTGGTGTAGGCTCCGAGCATCATCAGTTCGCCGTGGGCCAAGTTGATCACGCCCATCAAGCCAAACACGATCGCGAGTCCCAACGCCACAATCAGCAGCACCGCGCCAATGCTGATGCCGATAAACAAACCGTTATTCAGTCCCTCAATCACACCATCACCTTTTTATGAGTTATCGCTCGTGGCGATCGCGAATCGTCTGCCCATCTTGACCGCCGTGAGCGTTCCTTGAATTCCTGGGATGACACCGCATCACCATCTGACGCCGGTGGGCCGGACTGCGACCCTCGTCACTAGCAGTGCTTACCCTACGGGTATGCCTGAAGCTTTGACCCACTGCTGTAGCGTCTGTGACGGACGGCTATTCAGACGCTACACTACTGCTTCTTAATGGCCTCTCAGGCCCAACATTGTGCCCAACCGATGAAATTCCATCAAAAAAGAGGACATCCCCTGCCGATTATTGGCGAAGTTATGTCCTCCTCTGAGTCAGGTTGCATCCTGATTAAACCGTCGGCTTAAGCGCCTTCTAGTTCGTACTTGCCACCCTTGTTTTCTGGATCAGACCAGTCACAGGCAAAACCCTTGGTGTCAGGCACGTACTGGTTCCACGGCAACGGGTCAATCGGGCCATCAGTCGAAGAGACAATGTCAAACAGACCATCCTCTCGCACCTGGCCAATGCGCACCGTTTTAGAAATGTGGTGGTTAGGATTCATGGTCACCATACCTTCAGGGGCGGCAAAAGTTTGGCCATAGGCCGCTTCGCGCACTGCCGCAAGGTCAGTCGTACCCGCCTGCTCAACCGCCTGCTTCCACAAATAAACCATGATGTAAGCGGCTTCCATCGGGTCGTTGGTGACGCGGTCTTCGCCGTACTCGGCTTTAAAGTCCGCAACCCACTTTTCATTCTCAGGGCTTTCCACCGTTTGGAAATAGTTCCAAGCAGCGTAGTGACCGATCAGGAATTCGGGGCCGATCTGCCGCACTTCCTCTTCAGCAATACTGACCGACATCACCGGATACAAGTCCGGCGTCATGCCTGCGCCCTGCAGTTGCTTAAAGAAGGCGACGTTGCTGTCACCGTTCAAGCTGTTGAAGATAACGCCACCGTCCGGCAGGGCTTCTTTGATTTTGGCGATAATTGGCGTGACTTCGGTATTGCCCAATGGCAGATAGTCTTCGCCGACGGTGGTGCCGCCTTTGGCCGCCAACTGTTCTTTAATAATGTTGTTCGCCGTCCGGGGGAACACATAGTCAGAACCGACGAGGAAGAAATCGGTACCCTTGTTTTCCAACAGCCAATCGACAGCGGGCTCAATCTGCTGGTTAGGCGCTGCTCCCGTGTAGAAAATGTTTTTGGAACACTCTTGGCCCTCGTATTGCACGGGGTACCAGAGCATGTGATCCTTCGACTCAAAAACGGGGAGAACGGCTTTACGGCTCGCTGAGGTCCAGCAGCCAAATACGGTGACAACCTCATCCTGGTCGATCAGCTTTTCAGCTTTCTCGGCAAAGGTGGGCCAGTCAGAAGCGCCATCTTCTTCGATCGCCTCAATCTGCATGCCGAGTACGCCACCGGCGGCGTTAATTTCTTTAATCGCCAGCTTTTCGGCATCAACGACGGTGGTTTCACTAATCGCCATGGTGCCGCTCAGAGAGTGCAAAATGCCGACTTTAATGGTTTCGCCATCGCCACCCGCTGCAGCGGTTTCTTCGCCCTCGCCTTCCACAGGTTCGGTGGTCGCAGCATCATCAGGTGTGGCGCCACAAGCCTTGAGCAGCATTGCTGTACCCATCGTGGCGGACCCGTACAGCAAAAACTTCCGTCTTCCAAATCGATTTGTCATGCGTGCCGTTGCTCCTGCTTAGTATATGAACTGCCGTGACTCTACTGTGAAGCGGCTCTAGCAAAGCCTTGGGTAGAAACTTCAAGCTCTCGCGCATCCCTAGCTTTTCCAACTTTCGAAGGATGCGGCAAGGTCACAGTAGTCTAGACACAATCGTACGTGATACTAAAGTCACGGAATATACGGAGATGTAGCCTACGCTACAAAAGTCAGTGTTCCCCGTGATTGCCGTCACATATTTTGATGCGATCGCCCTCACTCAATGACCCTAGGGCCGGTCATTCCTGAGGCTGTGTATGGCTTGTCGCATCTGGTTTTTAGCACCTCATTAATGTCCTTGATGCGAGCTTGATCATGCCTGGCCTCAAAGCTTTTGACCGTTCATGGATGACGCGCCCTAAGTGGGGAGATGGGCATGGGCATGCACGTGGGGAAATTCGGCAGCGGCGCTCGCTACCGCTGGGCTGGCCCCCAGTTTGTATTGACTGCAGATTGCGTCGATGATGGTCGGAAGCCCTTCCTGAATTTTAAGGTTTGTAAAGACAAAGGGGCAATCGCCTCTCATTTTGTGAGCGTCGCGCTCCATTACCGATAAATCAGCCCCGACATAGGGGGCGAGATCAATTTTGTTGATAATCAGGAGGTCTGACTTCATGATGCCGGGGCCACCCTTGCGGGGGATTTTGTCACCCGCCGCGACATCAATGACATACAGGGTCATCTCCACCAGCTCAGGACTAAAGGTGGCCGCCAGGTTGTCACCGCCGCTTTCGACAAACACGATGTCAGGGGCAAATTGTTGTACCAGGCGATCGATCGCTTCCAGATTGATCGAAGCGTCATCGCGAATCGCCGAGTGAGGGCAACCGCCCGTTTCGACCCCAATGATGCGATCTTGCGCTAAGGCGGCGCGGCGCACCAAAAACTGCGCATCCTCTTGGGTATAAATATCATTGGTCACCACGGCAAGGTCATAGTCGTGATGCATGGCCTTGCAAAGGGCCTCAATCAGCGCTGTTTTTCCAGATCCTACAGGGCCTGCAACCCCGACACGAAAAGGCTTTGCCACGGGATATCCTCAACTTTGAAACCGCCAACCAACTTAAGCAGGCATTATAGCGACCTGGGTTAAGAGACTCCGGATATCACTGATTTTTGCAAGATCTTCAGAACCAATACCCATCGTTCATAACGCGGCGGCGACACCCCCAAAGGATAAAAATGGGTCGTCAGAAACCCGGTTTCTGTCGGAGAAGAAGAAACCGGGTTTCTTGGCACTCTATATTTCAGGGCCATGGCTCATGACGCGGGTGCGGCGCGCCAAAAGTGAAAATGCGGTTGTCCGTTGCGAGTTTGGAGTGGTGGGCCAAACGGCTGACTGGTGGGGAGTTTTGAGCAGACTGTGAGGGAATTGACCCACCCTACGCGGGGTCATTTTCAGGGCGATTCTCTGCTCTGGACTTGGACTACACATCCACAGATTGAACTTGATCCCCCCCAAGCCCTCCGGGCATGCACTTCGCATAGAAACAAGGGGACAGTCTAATCCAGACGGCGAAAAGTCCCCTTCAGTCAGGGAGCCATTCGTGAGGCCTAATCTGGAAGGATTGTCAGGATATCGACAATCTTATCAACCAGGCGATTTCAGCTCCGAAATAGACGGCTGTACTCGGTTTCGTGCTGCATGCTGGCGAGGGTGACGCCCCAACTGCAGGCCATCAGATCGGTTTCGGTCAGGGTGGCAATCTCGGACTGAGCCTGTTGAATCGGTGTGATTAACTGTCGCAGCAGTCGCTGCCCTTCGGTTTGGCCCAGGGGTACGCTACGCACCGCTGCACTGACGAGATTAGCGGCCCAGCTGTGCAAAAACGCCAAGCTCGCAGCCGCTAAGGGAATGTCCCACGCTTGGGCGACGAGACCGTAGGCGATCGCGAAGTTGCAGTTTTCGCGGGTCGCGGTGGGGGGCAGCTGGCGGGCCAAATCGGGTTCAATATCATTAAAAAGGCGCAGCAGCGATCGCCCCATTTGCCAGCTTTGCGATCGCATCTCCTCCGTTTCGCGAAAGGCTGAGAGCCACTGATTCCAATGGTTAATCACGTCATCCGCATTGGCCTGAGGCTGTTGGGCGGCGGTGTAACACCAGCCCATGAGGGCCGTTTCGAGCCGGATGCCCCCCCCCTTGAGTTCCTGAGAAAGCCAATGGAAGAGGGCTGCACCATCGGTCACAATTCCTTGGGCGGCTAGAGTCTCAATCCCCTCAGAATAACTGTAGGCCCCCACCGGCAAGGCCGGGCTGGCCAATTGCAACAGCGTTAGTAGATGAGACGAATCGCGGGCAGTTGACATCATGACCCTACTCATAAAGCTCAAAGGCGCTTTCAGAATACCGCTTTGCCTAGACGAAAAGATTCAGAGTTGAGCAGTTCTGGTCAACAGATTGGCATTGCCAGGCGATCGCTAGCAGCGTGATGCCGGTCAGGGCTCTGTGCTTAAACAATTTCCAGAACAAAACCTGCTTTCGTCAAGGGTTAACCCCCATCCAGATTCAGAACTGGAGTTTTCGTATCCGACTGAATCTCACCGCCTGCGGCATCTCTCCTGATCAAGGAGAAGTTTTAAAACTACGGCTTTCATTATGGTCTTGGTTTAGCAGTGCCAAACCCCAGGGAACGGGAACGCTATCTGTGAGTCACACTCTACCCTGCCGAACTCTAGGACTTCGTGGCGGCAGGAACGCCCCTTTTTCAATTTGCCTGCCCCCGGTTTCCCTGGCAGTGCCCCAGCCCCCTGGGCTGTCACCGACCTTGAGCGTCGAACCTTAAACCCCAGTCATCGCCAATGATGGCCAGCACATTTGCACCGCACTTTGATATCTCGTCCTAATTCCAGGAATCCTATGACCGCTCACCCCAGCAACCGGCGAGTTGCCCTCGTCACCGGATCAACCTCGGGAATTGGCCGGGCCATTGCCCAGCGATTGGCCAAAGATGGCTTTGCGATCGCCTTTCATTCTCGCGCTTCGGTGATGGCGGGAAAAGCCTTAATTGAAGCGCATCCTGGGTCTTCCTACACTCAGGCAGATCTGGCCGATTCGGCTCAGGTACAGTATCTGGCAACGAGGGTCTTATCCAACCATGGCCGATTGGATGTGTTGGTCAACAACGCGGGCCTGAGCGCGACCATTCCCCATGCTGACTTGCAGGCCGCGACGCCAGAGATCTGGCGCAGCCTCTATGAGGTCAATGTAATCGCGCCGTGGACGCTGATTACCGCCCTCGAAGCAGCCCTGCGGCGAGCCGCTAGTCCAACCGGCCCTAGCTGCATTCTCAATATCAGCTCCCACGCCGGAATTCGGCCCAAGGGTGCGTCCATTCCCTATGCCACCAGCAAAGCCGCGCTCACCCACATGACCAAACTATTGGCGCTCAATCTGGCTCCCTCGATTCGGGTCAATGCGATCGCGCCAGGTTTGGTCAACACGCCGATGAGTCAACATTGGGCAGCGGCCCGCGAGCTATGGCAAACGCGATCGCCTATGGGACGCGGTGCCGAACCCGAAGAGATTGCCGATGTGGCCTCCATGCTGGTGGCCAATCGCTACATTACCGGCGAAATCGTCATGGCCGACGGCGGATTGAACCTCACCTAAGAAGGTGCTTTAAAGGTCGAAAAGTGAGTAATACCAATTCTCTAAAACTGGACTACAGATGCCCGTACTGGAGCGATCCCCCCAACCCCCCTTGAAAAAAGGGGGGCAGCAAAATTCGGGTGGTGAATAGCCCCTTTCCCAAGGGGGCGGCGACAGCGGGGTATCCTCGATCTGTAGCGCTGTCATGCAGAATTGGTATAAAAAGCTCTCTCAATGTAGGCTGCGAGTATCAAACTCTGGAGTCCTGACCAGACTCATGTTCAGGCGCTTAGCAGTCCGTACTTAGAGAACTCAAATCAGTTCTATAAAGCCGACAATGCCGACTTCCTCTACGGCATGGTTAGTCTTTTTATCAGGGCTCGAGCGACGAAATGATCGCAATCGGAAATCGGTGGTACTTGTCGCTGACCGGCATTAGCTCACCTGTGACAGCCTCGACAGAGGGTGTCACAGGATCTATGTTGACAATGCCGTTGCGGCTGGCTCTGAGTTGAACACCTCTCCTTTTCTCCTAGGAGCGGTGCCGACTGTGGCTCGAACCAGGCAGTTTTAAGAATATCTTAAAAGTCGAAAGCGGCACTGGTCAGTTGGGCTTCTGGTTGGGTAACGACGCCGATGCTGTGAGTCCGGGGAACCGGCAGCGATCGCGCCTGTAGATCAAGCGTGATCGCGCCCAAGAGTTCAAATTCGTCATCGGCGGGCAGGGGGGTAAATCCGATTTCTGCTTGCCCATCGCGGAGTGTCTGTTCAATTTTGTGGTGGCAGTCGTAATCGACGACATCTACTTGAATGTGGGGAAACTGTTGGCATAGGGTAGCGATCGCGCTTGTGAGCACGTGAGTAGTGACGCTGTGAAAGGACGACACCCGAATTCTGCCGCTATACTGGTTGCTGATGCGCTCAATCTTGGTTTCGAGATCGTC
>JBHJJI010000434.1:0-5448 GCA_050042805.1 Leptolyngbyaceae cyanobacterium | reverse complement strand
GCGATCGCTAAAAAGTACCAAAAGCGAAATCTCGAGTTTCTTGACCTGATTCAAGAAGGCACGCTGGGGGCTAGAGCGCGGCGTCGAAAAGTTTGACCCGACCAAGGGCTATAAGTTTTCGACCTACGCTTACTGGTGGATTCGTCAGGCCATCACCCGAGCGATCGCTCAGCAGGCGCGGACGATTCGTTTGCCGATTCACATTACTGAAAAGCTCAACAAGATCAAGCGAGTGCAGCGCGAACTCTCCCAAACGTTGGGACGTAGTGCCACTATCGCTGAGATTGCCCAGGCTCTGGAGTTGGAAGCGGCTCAGGTGCGGGAATACCTCACCCTGTCGCGTCAGCCCATCTCGCTAGATGTGCGCATCGGTGACAACCAAGACACCGAACTGCAAGAGCTGCTAGAGGACGAAAAGGCTTCGCCCGAAGATTACACCGTGCGGGAATCGCTGAAACAGGATATTCGCACGCTGCTGGCAGAGCTGACGCCGCAACAGCAGGAGGTCATCACCCTGCGCTATGGCCTCAACGACGGCAACGAGCTGTCGCTGGCCAAGGTGGGCAACCGGCTCAATATCAGTCGCGAGCGAGTGCGCCAGCTGGAGCAACAAGCGCTCAAGCACCTCCGTCGTCGCAAGAGCAACGTGCGGGGCTATCTAGCCAGCTAACTCGTTCCTTTGAATTTCGTGTGTGCAAGGCCCCTATTTAGGGGCTTTTTTTGTGCTATTGAAACCCGGTATCAGGGCGTCGCTGCGCTGACGACACCCGACTTTTCATGATTGGGATGGGTGCGCCTGCGTTATCAGTCGCTGCCCTGAAAATAAAGTTTGCGTGGTGGGCCGATCCCTCATCGATCGCCCCAATCTCCCCACCAGAGAGCCTCCTGATCCACTACCCCACACCTGTAACGGACTGTGGCTTTGCTTGAGCGCTCACTCAACTTGGCACCTTAGGCAATTTTCTGCTGACTGACCAATGCCGGACGACACGCTTTTTCTGGGAGTGCTTGTAGTACGCGTTGAAAAGGTACCACGTTGTCGAGGGCTTGCGACAGCATCAACCCACCCTGAATGGCGACAAGGCTCTCCTCGCTGCGCTGACGCGCCATCGCTTCATCTAGGCCAGCTTCAGTCAGGACGGTGGCGATCGCCGCAATCCACCTTTCTATCAGTGCTTTGACCTGACTGTGAAACAGCTCGCGACCGGTGCCCGCTTGCAGAATTGCCAGCAGGCAAGGCTGAGTACCGCCACTGTATAGCTCGTTGATGCGATCGCACATTTGCCGTAGGCGCTCTTGGGCGTTACCGGGGCGCGCCAAAGGCTGCAGCACATTCTCAGTCAGCCAGGCCTCAGCGTAGGTAAGCACCGACTGAACCATGTCATCTTTGCCGCCCGGAAAGTGGTGATACAGGCTGGCTTTGCCTAACCCCGTGGCCGCCGCAATTTTAGACAGGGTGGCGCCGTCATAACCATATTGCTGAAACAGTTGGAACAGTTGGGGAATGTAGGTTTCTTTGGGCATGACCCACACGACTGAATTCGACTATTGACATCTTACCAAACGTTCGGTACAGTTAATTCATACCGAACGATCGGTCTAGTTGCTTTGGGTGTGATTCACCCAGGAGGTTTCGATGCAATTAGCTAAGTCAACGCTGCCGCAGCGAGCTGACCATATTTATGACGTGTTGGTTGTCGGGGGCGGGGCCGCTGGGCTGTCAGCGGGCATTTATCTGCAGCGCTACCTGCTCTCAACGCTGATCATTGATAAGGGCAAAGCCCGCTCTTTTTGGATGCAGGAACTACACAACTATTTGGGCTTGCCCCCGGAAACTCCGGGTCGGGAAGTGCTCAAGCAGGGTAAAGACCATTACCTCTCGCTGGAAGGCGATTACCTGAATGCCTATGTCGAAGATGTGATTGATGAAGGCGATACCTTTGCGGTGAAGGTTCGGATCGGGCGCAAAAATCCCACGTATGAAGTCTTTCGCACGCGCTACCTCATCGCCGCCAGCGGCATTATTGATCATTTGCCGCAGCTGGCGGATATGAAAAACGTGTTTGACTATGCCGGGTACAACCTGCACGTTTGTTTGATTTGTGACGGCTATGAAATGCGTGACCAGCGAGTCGGTGTCTTTGGTAGCAGCGCTGGCAGTCTAGAGGTCGCGTTTCCGTTGGGTTGGTTTACCCGGCAAATTATGCTGTTCACAAACGGTGCGTTTGAGGTGGAGCCAGAACTGCGCGATCGCTTCACCCAAGCGGGCTACACCATTAACGAGCAGCCCATCCACCAGTTCCTCGGCGAAAACCATCAAATGTCAGGCGTTGAACTCGCAGACGGTTCCACGGTGGATCTTGACGCTGGGCTCATCTCTATGGGCTCAAAGTACCATGCCGATTATCTGCAAGGCATTGATTTGGAATATCGCGGCGGCAATCTGATGACTGACAGCATGAACCGGACTTCGCATCCCCGCTTCTTTGCCGTGGGGGACCTGAAAGTCGGTATGAATCAGGTAATTGTGGCCGCCTCGGATGGTGCCCTGGCGGCGACGCAAATCTGGCGCGACATTCGCCGCCAAGAAGGGACGCGCCGTCCGCTGGCTGAGGTGCTCGCTGCTTAGGGGATGGCTGAAGAAATTGCAGTGGCCTGTTCTGAGTCACTGAGATCGCTGCCACACCCCTCTCTGCGGTTTCCTCTACCGCTGGTTCCGTCTTGAATGCTCAAGATTTCCCTCAATCGGTGTCGTCAACTGGTGGCGACCTGAATCATCGGGCTGGCGATCGGTATTGCGATCGCGCTCTGCTTTCACCTGTTTTGTAATCAACGGAGAAATTTCATGATGAAGCTCTATGGCCACGAAATGTCCGGCAACAGCTACAAAGTTCGTCTGCTACTACACCTGCTGAACCTCGATTACGAATGGGTCAAAGTTGACCTGATGAAAGCAGAGCACAAATCGCCCGAGTACCTGGCGCTTAATCCCTTTGGTCAGGTACCGCTGTTGGTTGACGGCGAAACGCGATTAGCTGATGCTCAGGCCATTTTGGTGTATTTAGCGCGTCAATATGGCGGCGATGAGTGGCTGCCTACCGAGGCGTTGCCCCTAGCGCAGGTGGTGCGCTGGCTCTCAACGTCTGCGGGGGAAGTGCGCCAAGGGCCAGAAAATGCGCGGCTTTATCATATCTTTGGTCGCAAAACGATTAACGTCGATCGCGCTTACGCACAAGCCACGACCATTCTCACTCAGCTTGATCAGCATTTAAGCCAGCACACTTGGTTAGAATTTGAGCGCCCCACCATCGCAGACGTGGCAGTCTTTCCCTATGTGTCGTTGGCTCCGGATGGCCAGGTAGATCTGTCGCCCTATCCCCATGTGTTGGCTTGGCTCGAGCGGGTACGGCAGCTGCCGGGTTTTGTGCCCATGGCCATGTAGGCGATCTCGCTCACCGCATCGTTTCCAAACTATGGATAGGAGGACATCGCATCATGGCGCTTGAAGGTTGGAAAAAAGCAGAATCGCCCTTCCATGCCGGTGAGCGGGCGATTCAGGAAAAGTTGGGTGGCCGCGATCGCACTGAACGGCAAGGACGGCGAATGATCCGCGAGTTTTTGCCGGAGCAACATCAGGTCTTTTATCGGCAACTGTCGTATCTCTTAGTCGGCACTGTGGATGAGGCGGCGCGTCCCTGGGCGTCTATTTTGGTCGGTGCACCGGGATTCATCACAGCTCCGAGCGATCGCCATTTGTTGATCACTGCTGCGCCACTCTATGGCGATCCGCTGGCTACGACGTTGAACACCGGTCGTGATGTGGGCTTGCTCGGCATCGAGCTGCACACCCGCCGCCGCAATCGCCTGAATGGTGTCATTCGCCGCGTGGACGAGACCGGCTTTGAGGTGCAGGTGGGGCAAGCCTTTGGCAACTGTCCTCAATATATTCAAGCCCGCCAGTTCAACTGGCAATCATTCAATCCGGCAGATCCTAAACCGGTGCAGACGCTGACCCAATTTGGCGATGACGAACGGGCGGCGATCGCCAAAGCCGACACGTTTTTTATCACGACGGCCTATCTGGAGCCTGAGGCCGGGGCGGCTAAGGGTGTGGATGTTTCTCATCGGGGTGGCAAACCGGGCTTCGTGCGGGTTGACGATGCTCAAACGCTGACGATTCCTGATTTCTCGGGCAATTTCCATTTCAATACTTTGGGCAACCTGGCGGTGAATCCTCGGGCGGGTCTGCTGCTTATCGTCTTTGAGACGGGCGATCTGCTTAATTTGTCGGGTAGCTCCACCGTGATTTGGGATGACGCGCCAGAAGTCGTAGCCTATGACGGTGCTGAGCGCTTGTTACGGTTTCACCTATCGCACGGTATTCGAGTTGCGGGCAGTCTGCCCCTGAGCTGGTCTGCGCCGGAGTTTTCCCCTTTTCTCCAGGCAACCGGTGATTGGCAACAGCCGGACATCCATTGATAGATTGCGGCCCCATCTCGGACACTTCGAGTCTGTCATACGAACATGGGCCAAAAATAGCTCGTTCATTAGCCCGACCTGTTTTGCTAATGGCTTGCGGCTCGGAGCTTTGAGCCACTGAGTACACCCGTAATAGTTCCAACAGCGTTGTAATCGGTGTCTTCTATAATTCAGCTATCTCATTAACTGATCTACTGGGGCAGCCTCTCCCATTGGTCGAGGCGATCGCGACTATGAAACGACTCATCTACAAAAGAGGTGAGTCCGCATGGCTCAAAGCTACCCGAGTTGGTCGCTTGTCGTGATTGCTTTCAAGATCCGCAATCCGCACTTTGGGATAGGGGCTGGGCCTAAGTACCGTATCGATTCAGAAGGGGTATTCAGATGACCGAGAAACTGCTGGCTGTCGCCGTCACTCCGGACGGCAATCTCGCGGCCCATGCCGGAAGAGCCTTGCGGTGGCAAGTGTATGTGGTGCCAGAGGAAGCCGACATTAGCCTCGCCTGGACCTTGGACTTAACGAAGGTTGGTTGCTTGCATGAATGGCACGTGCGTGGAGAGGGCGATCGCCATCCGCTACATTTTGTCGATATTGCGATCGCGGCCTCTGCAGGGGAAGGCGTGAGGCGGCGGCTCCAGGCGCGTAATACGGAACTGCTTACCACCAGTGAGGCTGATCCAGAGACCGCAATTAAAGCCTATCGGGTGGGGAACTTGCCCGCTGGTCTCCCCCACGAGACACCGGTTTGTCATTCCAGCTAACTCAAGCGTAAATTAAGTGGTCTACCTTTGGTGACGAAGGCTTGATCCCCCCACCCCCCCTTAAAACTAATCCTGTAGGGGTTTTGTCTCCGGATTAGACTATTGAAGACTACCTCCAACAGGAATGCACAACCTCATGTCAGAAATGATGCTAACGAGTCCGTTTCGACCGCAGGTAAAAAAAGTCTAGAGAAAGCCTATCAGCGA
>JBHJJI010000433.1:0-12243 GCA_050042805.1 Leptolyngbyaceae cyanobacterium | reverse complement strand
ACGAGGGCGGTTGAAATGCTCAAATCAGGTGGACTAGAATGTCGACGGATCTACTTTCCCGACGATTTGTCAGGGGGACAAAAGCAGCGGGTGGCGATCGCCCGTGCCGTAGTCAGTCATCCCAAAATTGTCCTAGCCGATGAACCCACTGCAGCTCTGGATAGCAAGTCCGGTCGAGAGGTGGTGACACTGATGCAGAAACTTGCAAAGGAACAGGGCTGTACGATTTTGATGGTCACCCATGACAACCGCATTCTGGATGTGGCTGATCGGATTGTCGAAATGGAGGATGGCCACTTGCTCTCTAGTCATTCTCCTCAGCTTCAAGGGCAAGCAGCATAGGTTTTCGATTGCAAATTGGTGGTTTCAGATTGTTTTTAAGCCATGTTTATGTACAGGGTTTATGGCTGAGATAATCCGCTTTTTCTATCACGACTGGACATCGTTTAATAGCTGATTATCGTCGAAACTGCTTCAGAGAAGAGCATTTACTCATTGTTAGGAGAAACTTCCATGAATCGTTCTGTCTTTCGTTTTATTAGCACTGTATTTGGTGGAGTCATTACTGCAGTTGGTTTAGTCGGACTTGTTTCATCTCAGAGCAAGGCTAATGCTCAAATTTTGGCTGAGAGCAGTATGCACGCGACTGGAGCGGAAAGTATTGTCGATATTGCAGCAGCTGAATCTAGCTTCAGCATATTGGTGTCGGCTCTACAAGCTGCTGATCTAGTTGAGACGCTATCTGGTCCAGGTCCTTTCACTATTTTCGCGCCGACTAACGATGCCTTTGAAGCATTGCCACCTGGAGCCTTAGAGCGGCTGTTGGAGCCAGAGAATCGTGAGACTTTGCAACGAATATTGACCTATCATGTGGTCTCTGGTTCGCTACTCTCAAGTGACCTGCACTCTGGCCAGGTAGGAACAGTAGAAGGCAGTGAAGTCAATCTCCAGATTAGCCAAAATGGTGGTGTACAAGTCAACAATGCCAAGGTGATCAGTGCAGATGTTGAAGCTAGTAATGGCGTTATTCATGTCATTGATCAAGTGATTCTTCCACCAGACTTGTAAGCATATCCAAAGTCATCTATCTGCTGATAATTCAGTGCATGTTGTTTAAAACACAACATGCGACTGTACTTGCCTCTTGGCCAAGTATTGATGTTTGATGATACAGAAATTGCCGTAAAGGAGTCACAATAGATTACTTTTACGGCTTTTTTTTGAGTGATTACTCAGTACTCATGTTAGCGATAAGTCGTTCCTGCACCGCAAGATTCCTTGAATAAACCTTGTCCATCTACTGTCTACATTAGTAGCTTTTATTGTGCAGACTCATCCCACTGATTTACTCACCGATACAGAAATTCAAATCGGCTGGCATGGTGTAGCGATCGCCTTTTCAATCATGATAGTTTGGGCTGCCAGTCTGCTTTTCCTATTGTCTATAAAAGTAGAGGCACTAGGTTTTCTAGAGATTGTTTTTGCGCTATGCATTCAAACCTTTTTCTATACGGGGCTATTTATTACCGCCCATGATGCGATGCATCAGGTGGTTTGCCCCAGTCACCCCAAGCTAAATCACACAATTGGCAAAGTTGCACTGTTCTTGTATGCCTTTCTTCCTTACCATCAACTTCTGAAACAGCATTGGTATCACCATCTATATCCAGCTAGTGATAAAGACCCTGACTTTCATGATGGTCGAAATGTCAGCCTATTGAGTTGGTACGCCCGATTTATGCTTCGGTATTGGGGATGGGGTAATTCGATCGCCGTTACGGTTTGCTATCACAGCATGCATCACTTGCTCCATATTTCACATGCCAATCTTGTTTTATTTTGGGTTTTTCCAAGCATATTAAGCTCCTTTCAACTGTTCTATTTTGGGACTTTCTTACCCCATCGCGAACTTTCTGAAGGCTATTCCAATATCTTTCGATCGCACAGCATTTACCGTCCTTTTTGGCTGTCACTTCTGACTTGTTATCACTTTGGCTATCACTGTGAGCATCACCAATATCCTGAGTTGCCTTGGTGGATGCTTCCGGCGATCGCTTCTCGCCATAACGAAAATCAATTGAATTTTGGAGCTAAAAATGACCTTGACTAGTCGCTCATTTCGTATCGCTAGTGCCTTTTCGCTATCGTCTTGGCTGCTTTTGGGCTTGAATACTCAAGGAGTAGCCGAGCCGCTTCCCATGAAAGTGCTGAGCACTACTTCTGAAGAAGAGGAGGTTGCCCAGTTTGACTCCTCTGGTGAGGAAGAAGAACAACCCCAGCGAATTGGCTATGTTGGTCTTGGGGGGACGCTTGGCCTCAGTGACGATGGCGAAACTAAGTTGGGGAATGGCGGATTCTCGATTATGTCGCGCATTCCTTTAACGGAGGTTTTGTCGGTGCATACAGCATCTGTTGTCAGTAGTGATGGCTATAGCTCATTTGCGTTGACTGGAAGTTTCCCGGTCGGCAATCGAGAGTCAGCGCCAACGGAGCGGCCCGTGATTGTGCCCTTTGCCGGAGTGGGCATTGGGGTTGAATTTGAAGATTTTGATATTGACCCCATGGTTACTGTCGGTGCAGATATTCCGATTACGGATACAGTCACGGGAACAACGCGAGTCAATGCCAATTTTGGCGAAGAGGGGACCGATATTGGTCTGGTGCTGGGCGTCGGTATTCGTGTATTCCGTTAGGTTCTGTCAACAGGGAGTTGCACACTCAAATTAAATGTTTTTGTGCCCAGAGTGCCGCCTGAATGCGATCTCGCATCTCTAGTTTATTGAGCACTTGAGTAACGTAATTTTTGACGGTGCCTTCACTCAGATGAAGTGCTGTTGCAATCTCTTGATTGTTCTGGCCCTGCCCAATGAGTTTGAGCACTTCGGCTTCTCGCTTGCTCAGTTCGCTGATAGCCGCTGTGGACGACTGTGATACGGGCTTTAAGTAAGAGAAGGCTTTGAGTGCAACTGTGGGGCTTAGCTGACTGTAGCCTTGAGCCACTGAGCGGATGGCAGCGGAGATCGCTGGAGCCGGTGTCCGCTTCAAGAGATAGCCCAGCGCCCCGGCCTGCAGGGATTGCAGAATATACTCATCGTCGTCAAACGTCGTCAGCACCAAGATGCGCATCCAGGGATAACGCTGATGGATTTCAGTGGTGGCTTGCACGCCATCCACACCGGGCATTCTGACATCCATCAGAATCACCGTTGGCTGGAGCTTTTCGGCTAAACAGATGGCTTCATCACCATTCTCTGCCTGACCAACGACTTCCAGGTCGTCCTCTACAGACAGTAAAGTTGCCAGTCCCTGTCGGAAAATCGCCTGATCGTCAGCCAGCAGCAATCTAATCATCGTGGCAGTGTCACTTGAAGACGCATTCCTTTTGCTAAAGCAGTTTGAATCTGTAACTGTCCCCCGAGGAGTTGCACCCGCTCTCTCATGCCTTGAATCCCAAATCCGACGTAAAGCGTGTTCAGCTCTGCGCCGATGCCGTCATCTTCGATGTCGAGAATGATGTCGCTGTCAGTCACTGTTCCATGCAGGGCGAGTTGAGAAGCCTGAGCGTGTTTTTGCACGTTCATAATGGCCTCTTTCATAATGCAGTAGATCTGATAGCTCTGATAGACAGGCAGTTGGGGGAGATTCAACTCCCATTTCACCTTCAGGTTAGACGTCTGTTCCGCCTGTTCTAAAAGGGTGCGGAGGGCCTGGTTGAGGTCGAAGTCAGAGCGACGCATGCGCTGCAACGCCCGACTCGTCTCTTCGATGCACTGACCCACAAGTGTCTTGGCCAAGTCCACAGCCTGGGCGGCTTGCTCTGGGTCATGTCGCCGCAGTTCTTGAGCCACCGCTAGCTGAATGTCGAGATCCGTCAGGGTATGCCCCAACGAATCGTGCAGCTCACGCGCAATACGGGTTCGCTCAAGGTCGGCTGAAAGGGATTCGATTTGTTGTGATAGCATCCCTGCTCGCTGGCGGCTGGCTTGTTCGGTGACCACCATGGCGCTTGCAATCAGCGTAAAGGTACTCGCAGAGAGGTAGGCCGTGAGCGAAATCGCGACGAACCGAATGAGCGCAGTGGGATCGAAGACAGAAAGGGGAATCGGTGCGGGAGATCGCTGGACCCAATCAACTTGTGATAGATACTCGCTAATGATCCACGGCCCCATCACCAGTCCTACTGCTGCGATCGCGGAGCGGCGGTTGAGCAAAAAATAGCTTTTAGAAAAATTGACAAACAGCAGAAAGTCTGAGTCAATGCCTGCCCGATTAGCCAGCACGATCGCAGTCAAAGCCATCCCAATGTAAAGCAGGCGTTGGGGGTAGGGCCTTCGCTGTGGGAAGAAACAGCTCAGGATAAAAAAAGCCCCGTAGACAAAGAACGTCAGTGGCCAATCTTGCCTCATTCCGCTCAGTTCCATACTGACGTAGGCAAAGAGAATAGCCCACTCTAAATATCTAAACGTTCGAGAAAGGGGATGCAAAAAAGGCATCAAGCAGTCATTAAAAATCGCTTAGGGAATGACACAACCGTATCCTGAAATTCATTTTCACAAAAGATGACCAGGGGCATATCTTTTCATGCGCGGAGGGTGTATCGGTCTCATGCGTAAACTTCCTATGCTGATTACGTTAATCACGGGTTTAGCCATACGGCTGGCAGATTGCTGGTGATGGCGTTGAACCCAGAGTCGGACAAAAAAGCGGGTCTGATCGCTCACTGCGAGGGAGTGATGATGGCTTTTTGGTTAACTCGTGCGCTGGTACTGAAATCCGTTTGACCAGACTCGGCAGTGTATGGAGGTGTCGAGCCTACCCACTGCTGAATTAACCAGGGCGAGATTGAGTCTACAGGATAAGGACGAGGCAGGGGGCAAATTGAGTACGACACGATGCCTGAGGATGTTTCTCGAAATATCCATCACGCTGGCCATGCTGAAGGAGCCCCTTTGTGGATATTGCGACGATGTTTGTGAGCTGCGGATCAGAAGGAGTCATCAGTGCCACCATCAGCGGAAATGACACTTCTGTTTTCATCCCTTACCTCGCCTTTCATCAATCGGATGAGCACCAGCCATTGGTTTCATTGCTGAGAGCTGTTTGAAGAATCCTTTCTCATTGTCGGATCGAAGTTCACAGCTTGAGACATCTAGCTGTGAATTCGTATCGATCCTTTCCTCGTAGATATGGATGTTCGTGCGGAATAACAGACAGCTGAAGAGGGCTACTTTGTTGGGGTCCTAGCCCGGTTTACATCATTCACAGATTCCGGTTTTCCTACATATCTGAATCCGTTCGACAGCGCTGTTGGCTGGCAGACGCAGTTTTCTCTGTCAACTCATCGGCATTGTGATTCAAACCCGCAAATTCGTTTCCTAGCTTTGTTCGTTAATCAACTATTCACCAAAAGAGAAGACTCATGGCTACCATTTCAGGCATCGTCGCCAGCAGTGGTGACGGCTTCGACGACAACAATCAAGACTTTGACATTCTGCTCCGTGCCCTACAGTCAGCGAATCTGGTCGAGGCCCTCGATGACCCGGCAGCCGATCTAACAGTATTTGCTCCGACGGATGCAGCGTTCGTGGCGCTAGCTCAAGACTTTGGCTTTAACGGCAGCGATGAGGCGGGGGCGTTTGATGCGATCGTGGCAGCCCTTACTGACCTTGGTGGCGGTAACCCGCTACCGCTTTTAACGGATGTGCTGCTTTACCATGTTGACCCCGGTGCCAAAAGTCAGGCGCAACTGCAGAGCGAAGGCACCATCACAACGCTTTTGAGCGATGTTAGCTTCGGTGTCGTCGGGCAAGAACTGGTAGATAACGAACCGGATCTGCTCAATCCCACCTTCGTGACAGAACTCGTCGATATTGCAGCAGACAACGGCACGGTGCAGAGCATTGATCGCGTGCTCATTCCCTTCGATATTGCTGGCAATGAGCTGATGTTGCCAGAACCCGAGCTACCGACGATCGCCAGCCTCGTGGGTGATGGCTTGGATAGCGATCGCCAAGACTTCGATATCTTACGGCTTGCCGTGCAAACTGCTGGACTGACCGATACGCTCAATGACCCCACCGCAGATTTGACCGTCTTTGCCCCCACGGATGCGGCGTTTATCGCCCTGGCTCAGGACTTGGGCTTTGACGGTAGTGACGAGGCAGGTGCTTTTGACGCGATTGTGACGGCACTAACGGAGCTAGGCAGTGGTAACCCCATTCCTCTGCTGACCGATATTTTGCTGTACCACGTCTCCCCTGGTGCTAAGAGTCAAGTGCAACTGCAGAATGCAGGCGCGGTTACCACGCTGCTGAGCGACGCTAGCTTTAATGTCGTCGGCGCAGAACTGGTGGATAACGCACCGGCTTTGCTGAACCCGACGCTAGTCGAGGGCCTGGTTGATGTAGCGGCAGTGAATGGCACGGTGCAGGGCATTGACCGCGTCCTCCTGCCCCTAGAGATTTCTGGTCATGAGTCCCCGCCGCCGATGCTACCGACCATTGCCGGTATCGTCGCTGCCAGCGGAGATGGCTTTGATCGCAACGATCAGGATTTTGACATTCTGCTGCAGGCGGTCCAAACTGCTGGGCTCGTTGACGCCCTGAACGACCCTGCCGCCGACCTGACGGTATTTGCACCCACAGACGCAGCCTTCGTCGCGCTCGCCCAGGATTTCGGGTTTCGCGGCGTTGATGAGGCGGGTGCTTTTGAGGCGATCGCTGCCGCGCTGACTGACCTGGGCAATGGTGACCCGGCTCCCATTCTGACCGATATTCTGCTGTACCACGTCTCTTCGATCGCCAAGAGCCAAGCTCAGCTTCAGGCTGACGGCACCGTGACGACGCTGCTAGCTGAGGCCAGCTTTGACGTAGACGGTGAAGTGCTCATTGATAATGAACCAGACTTGCTCAACCCGAGCTTTGTGGCTGAACTCGCCAATGTGGCCGCTGCCAATGGCATCGTGCAGGGCATTGACAGCGTTCTCATTCCTTTAGACATCCCCGACAACGATGTTCAGATCATTGATGGCAGCTCTCGTCAGGACTTCCTGTTTGGCTTTCGACAAGATACGGTTGTCTTGGCCCAGGACGGGGCTGACTTTGTTTTTGGTGGTAGCGGTAACGACCAGCTCAATGGCGATGATGGCGACGATGTCTTGGTCGGTAATGGGGGGCGTGACATCCTGCGTAGCGGCGATGGCAACGATTTTCTCTCTGGGGGAGATGAGGCAGACTTGTTGTTTGGGGGCGAGGGTGACGATTTCCTCTTTGGTAATGACGGAGCTGACACGCTGCTGGGCGGTGCCGGTAGCGACAGACTCTTTGGCGGTGACGGCGCGAATGTTCTAGACGGGGGGCCAGGTGAAGATATCCTTCGTCTCCGCGGCGGGAATGACACCATCATTCTGAGTCAGGGCGATGGCATTGATACTATTTTCGGTTTTGACCCTGAGCGCGTCAGTTTCTCTCTGGTAGACGGCCTCACTTTCGCCGACTTGAGTTTCCAACAGGGCCAAGACTCGACCAGCGTAATCGCCGGGGATGAAATTCTCGCTCAGGTGATCGACACCTCTGCCGCATCGCTCAACCTTGAAGCCATCTTTACCACGGCCTAAGGTTGCCGACGTTGATTCGCATCAAGGTCTGCAACAAGGGGGTGATATGGATCGCCAGATGAGCTTGTTAGGGTCGGTCCTAGACCTGGGGATGTTCGTTCTGAATCTCTCGTTCTTAAAGCTAACTGGCGATTCTCGCTATAGCGCTGGAGCATCATTGGGTCAGCTATTATCGCGATCGCTCCATGAAGTCAGCGAGGGGCTGAGCTTGTTGTTTCAACGACTATTGAACCGGTCGATGACAGCCCTAGAACTGCCGTCGCGCAAAGACAAAGACCGTCACGGCTAGCAGCAGGCCCGTATACAGCACCCCATAGACAAAATGCCCCGCCAATTCTACCGTAGTGGGAAAAATCGCCAAGCCATACACCGCTTCATTGCGTAAGTTGAGGCGCTCTAGGTCAGGCAGGATCAGATACAAGGCATTCGCCACATTCTGAAACGTGGCGCTCTCGCTCAACTTGCCCAAGGCCACCATGTCTTGGCTCAGGTGCCCCATCAGATAAACGCCGATCGTCAGCAGCGTCGCCAATAAAGAACTGGTAAATACACCAAATAGCAACGCCGCTGCGGTTAGCAGGGCCATCTCTAAGCCGGTAAACAGCACCGCCAGCACCAGGCTGACGACCGAAAAGGGAATTTGATTCACCGCCAACACGGCGAGATAAATAGCCGTCAAGAGCGCCATCAGCACCGCCAACACGGCCGATAACCCCAGATGCTTGCCCAAAATGAATTCCAGACGGCTGATGGGCTTCGAGATCAGCACTAACACCGTGCGTTTTTCAATCTCTTTGTTGATCAGGCCCGTGCCGACAAACACGGTAACGATTAACCCCAAGAGATGAATGCCCGCGAGCCCCAGGTCGAGGGTGATTTTGTCCTGGGCACCGCCAGCGACATCGGGCAGCAGCGCCGCTGCGGCGAACAACAATACGGCATACACCGCGACGAGATACAGCACCCGATCGCGGATGACCTCTTTAAAGACATTCGTCGCAATGACCCAAATACGCGACAGACTCATGATTGCCACAAACTTGCTTAAGACCTGATAATACGACGTCTGGGAGACTGCGATCGCAACCCGTCACCAGCGGGGTCAGCCTTCAACTCGTCACAAGCGGCTGGCCTGGATGGCGCTGAGTGGCGAGGTTGCACTCCACAATAGCTAATGGAGTAGACGGATTATCAACGGTTGCTTCACTGGCGCGGGCACTCGGCGATTGCGATTGTACGGTACAAATCTTTTCCAAATAATATCCTTCTTTAATCGCCGAGGGGCCTGACCAGCTTGCCATCAAAGTCAGCGTATAGCTGTTACTGGCCCCTCCCCGAGCCACCCCATTGAGTTGCCACAGATCCGCTTCTTCAGAGGACTCAAGGCTAGTCATCACGTTGTCTTCGATGCCCATCAATTGCTCATCTAGATTGAGCAACCAGCGCTCGACATGGGGCCAGGGAGTATCTTCCAGAGCCGCTTTGATCTCGATTTCGGTGCGAGTTAATAACACAATGCCCCGGGCCTGGTCTTCTCCTTGATCGGGCAGTTTCACCACAAAGCCACTGCGGCTAAAGTCGTCTGCCAGCAAGCTGGGATAATCGTCCAACCAGCTTTGTAAGCGAAAGTAAAACTGAAACCAATTGCTCAACAGCAGAGCCACGAGCAAGAGCAAAATGAGCTGCTGGCGCATCAACGGCGGCGGGAGTTTCGGGCGCAGCTCCCAGGTAAGAAATTGGGGAATCGCAACGATCGCCACCGAGACGAGCGGCCAAACCATAAAACCGTTAGCCCAGGTGAGCCGCGGTACTAAACCAAAAAAGTAGATGCAGACAATTGCCCCCATCACCCACGGGGCCACCGGCAGGCCAAACAGCCGCACCTTGGCATTTTCTAATAGCCAGCCAATCCCGAGGGCAAAAAATATCCAGCCAGCGGTGGCAATAATGTTGACCGTAATGCCCTGGCCCACCGCCAAACGGGCCACCCAAGACATCGCAAAGGAGAAAAACCCCAAGTAAATCAGGGTTTGCCAAGCGTAATAGTCTTTCGGAAAAACAATGTTTGAGAGCCAGCCCCAGAGGGTCTGTAAGAGCTTGATCATAGCCGTTGACTCAACCCATAGCGCAACAGCAAGAGCACCAACACCGCCGAAAAACTCAGCGCGTTTGCCTGCAAAACCGCCAGCACGTGGGGCGAGGTGGGTTGAGTGGGCGATCGCCGATGCCGAAACCGACTCACATTGCTCGTGGGATCCCGTTGCACAATCGGGGTGCCAACAGACCACGTCAGCCACTCTAAGGTGACGACCTTGACCCAAAACGTCAGAAAGAAGGTAACCAACCCCGCGATCACGACCGCCACGCCCAGGCTGCCCGATAAGGAATTGACATAAAAATTGCCGAACATCACATAGCTGATGATCTGAGTTCTCACGGCAATAGGAAGCCACTGTTCGGCCTCTAAAAACACGATCCACCCTAAAACAACGGTTAATAAATTAATGGTGGCCGCATAGCGAATGCTAGGCTGAAACCCCAACCGGAGACGCTGCCGTAGCACAATGGCCTCTAAAACGATCGCCACCAGCAACAGCAACGTCTGAAAAATGATGCCTTTTAGAGGCAGCACAGCGGTCTGATCAAACAGTGAAAAAACGGGCATGGGGTCAGAGCAGAAGCATCACGAAGAGAGTACGGTAGAAGCCAGGTGCGGAAACCAGCCGCTGCGGCTAGAATCACCCAAGCGCCGGTTGATGGCGACGCTGGAGCCATCAAAATTGGGCAGTCTGGCCCGCCGCAAGGCCAAATGTGCTAGGCAACAGGGTATCCCCTTACCTCAGGGTTCGGTAGAATTTTAGGCTGTAGCCGCTAAAAACTTAACGCTGATAGCAACATAATGGTCAGAACTGGGATTGGTATTCGCACGGCACAACTCAATAATGAACGACTTTCCGGTCAAATTCACGTCTATGACGGTGAGGGCAAAGGCAAATCGCAGGTGGCCTTAGGTGTCGTGCTCCGATCCATTGGCTTAGGCATTCAAAACTTTATGGAAAGCCGCGTGCTGCTATTGCGGTTTCTGAAAGGGCCGGGCCGCACCTATGACGAAGATGCCGCGATCGAAGCGCTGCAGCGAGGCTTTCCCCATCTGATTGACCAGGTCCGCACAGGCCGGGCTGAGTTTTTTGGGCCGGAAAACATCACCAAATTTGATCGTTTAGAGGCCCAACGTGGCTGGGATGTGGCCAAAGGCGCGATCGCCTCGGGGCTCTATTCCGTCGTGGTGCTGGATGAACTCAATCCAGTGCTGGATTTGGGACTGCTGTCCGTTGATGATGTGGTGAAATCGCTCAAGCACAAGCCCGAGCATTTGGAAGTCATTGCCACGGGCCGCGCTGCCCCCAAACCGCTGATTGACGTGGCCAACCTGCATTCTGAAATGAAGCCGCAGCATCACCGCAATATGGATCTGCCCGGCATCGAAGGAGTCGAGATTTATACCGGCGATGGCAAGGGCAAATCGACTAGCGCCCTGGGCAAAGCCCTGCAGGCGATTGGGCGGGGCATCAGCCAAGACCAGTCGCACCGGGTGTTGGTCATGCAGTGGTTAAAAGGCGGCCAAGGCTATACCGAAGATGCGGCCATCTCAGCTCTACGAAAAAGCTATCCTCACCTGGTCGATCATCAACGCTGCGGTCGAGACGCCATCGTCTGGCGGGGTCAACAGCAAGAAATCGATTATGTTGAGGCCGAGCGCGGCTGGGAACTAGCAGGCACCGCGATCGCTTCGGGCCTCTATAAAACGGTGATTTTAGACGAGCTGAACCCCACGGTCGATCTCGAACTGCTGCCCGAAGAACCCATCGTGCAGGCCCTGCTCCGCAAACCCCGCGACACCGAAGTCATCATTACGGGCCGCTGCCAAAATCCCCCCGCCTATTTCGAACTCGCCAGCACCCATTCCGAAGTGTTTAACCACAAGCACTATGCCGAAAAGGGCGTTGACCTCAAACGTGGCGTTGATTTCTAACCAGGCTTAGATGCCGGTTAGGTCGCGATGGGGGGACTGTATTTGAACCAGGATAGAGTTCCAATTGATGCAAGAAACCGGGTTTCTCGCACTACTGAACCGATGCTCCAGGAGTACCTTTCCCGCAGCGTGCCCCTAGACGACGGCGATCGGGACACTCCACCACTGACGTCTAACTCAGTTCATCTATGCCTGCTTCATCTATGCCTGCATTTCACTCTCTCTTTCAGCAATTCTTGACTTTAATTGAGCCGCTTGACTTCAATTGAGCTGCTTGACGAAATTGCTCAATGGAGACTAGGCGACCACCAACGGAGTCCCAAAGAATGTATTTAGAGCAATCCAACATACTGCTGACATGCAGAATTTTCACATTTGCAAGGAGGTGGGCATTGGCTTGATGACAGGCTTCAAGATGGTAGTTGGGAATTCTTGCCGATAGATGATGGATATAGTGGTAGCCAATACTCGCTGAGAACCACTTTAGAACGGCTGGCAACTCTAGATAACTACTGCCCTCTAGGGCTCCTAAAAGGTAATCCCAGTCCTCTGTTTTATGGGCATAGGAACCTTCAAAGTTGTGCTGAACGAAGAA
>JBHJJI010000432.1:0-8012 GCA_050042805.1 Leptolyngbyaceae cyanobacterium | reverse complement strand
ACCGTCCGATTTTTCTGCCAGGATGAAAGTCGCTTTGGCCTCAAAACCCTGACGGGACGTCGGATTACCGCCCGGGGTGTCAAACCCGTGGGGAAGGTGCGATGGACTTTTCAAGCGACCGATCTCTACGGGGTAGTAGAACCGGCGACTGGCGAGCATTTCTTCTATGAATTCACCCATTGCAATACTGAGTGTTTTCAACGCTTTCTGGACTTAGTGGCCCAGCGCTACTCAGACAGTATTGTGGTCATTCAGCTCGACCAAGCCGGGTGGCACAAAGCAAAACGGTTACAGGTGCCGGACCACATCATCTTGATGTTTCAACCCGCTCATTCACCGGATTGTAATCCGATTGAGCAAGTCTGGCAGTATCTCAAGCGGCGTCTCCGATGGCGATGTCTGAAGACCCTGGATGAACGGCGACGCCTCATCAAAGAGCAATTGCTGGCGTTGACCACCGATAAGATCGCCTCCATAACTAGCCGGAAATCCATCTTAGAAGCTCTATCGGTAGCCGGAATCTAGAGAATTGGTATAACTCGTGGCCATGTTTTTGAAACGGGGCGATCGCGGTGATTGTGGCGGGGCAGGTTTTGTTTGATTAAGTTCGGAGGAATCCGATAAGGGGTTGGCTAAACCTGCCCCTACGTTGGGAACGGTGGGTGGGGTCAAAATCAGGATGCCGTGCAGGTGGTTAGGCATGACGACAAAGGCATCTAATTGCAGGTGGGAATGGTGTTGGGGCAATCGCCACCAATGCGATCGCGCAACCTCCCCAAACTCGTTCAACTGCATTGCCCCGTCACGAATTTCGCCAAACAGGCATTGCCGCTGATGCGCGCAAATCATGATGAAATATGCGCCCGCTGAGGCGTAGTCGTAGTGCGGTAGGCGGAGCGATCGCCGATGATGTTTTTGCGGGTCGTAGACCACAGGATGATCAGTCGTAAATGCATGCCAACAGTTTGAGCATTCCCCTATTGGGTGAGCGGTGCCACGGAGTCGAGATAGGGCAATGCCATGTCCCTAGGGTCGGCGTCGGTGATGACGATAACGTCATGAACGTAAGCAGACGCATTTCATCCGTTCAGGTATTCTGACAGGCAGATCAGAATTGGGAAGAACCGTTGAACTCAAGCATTATCGACCCCGCCCATGAGCCCGTGGCGACCGCTTGGCAGCCGTGGCAGGGTAAAGCGGCCATCACGTTTCGGCGGCAGGGCGATCGCACCGTGCCCCAGGTGCAAACCCAAGCGCCGCTCAAAGTTCAGCGCCCGTTTTATCCCGAAGGGCCGGACATTTGTCAGTCTGTGCTGCTGCATACCGCTGGCGGCATGGTAGGGGGCGATCGCCTCAACTACGACCTGCACGCCCTGGCGGGCACCCACGCGCTGCTTACCACCGCCGCCGCCGCCAAAATCTATAGCGACCATCCCCAACCGGCTCAGATCACCGGCAGGCTAAGGGTCGAGGCGGGGGCCTGTTTAGAGTGGCTGCCCCAAGAAGCGATTGTGTTTGAAGGCGCACAGCTACAGCAAAACTGGCGGGTTGAGGTAGCCGCCGAGGCCCACTGGCTGGGGTGGGACATCATGCGGCTGGGGCGCACCGCGCGGGGCGAACGGTTTTGTCAGGGCGAGGTGCGATCGCGGTTTGAAGTTTGGCACGGCGACCAATTGATTTGGGTTGATCCGCAGCGGCTACAGGGCAGCAAAGCCCTGTGGCAGAGTCCCCATGGGTTCAATCAGTGCCCGATTGTGGCGACGCTGGTGTGGGTGGGCGCACTGCCGGAACGGGAAGTGGTGGAGGCAGTGCGGGCTGCTTGGCAGCCGAAATCGACGCAGCCAGGTGAGATCGGGGTAACCCGGCTGCAGTTGGGACTGCTCTGTCGCTATCGCGGCCATTCGACCCATGAAGTGCGCCGCTGGTTTATCCGCGTCTGGCAAATTCTGCGGCCTTACTATAGTCGTCCCCTCAAGACCGTGCCCCGTGTCTGGCCCCTGTAAGCGCGGGTGAAATTTCGCCTACCTACATCGAGACGGTGAGCTGTGAACCATCCAGGGTTTTGCTCACATCGATGCGGGTTTCAAAGGCTTCCCGAAAATGGGGGATGTGGGTCACCGCGAGAATGCAGGCAAAGTCCGCCGCGATCGCGGTGATGGCTCCGATCAGGCGATCGCAGCCTTCGCGATCTTGGGTACCAAAGCCCTCATCAATGATCAGCATTTGCAGCGGCGTGCCGGAGCGCTGGGCCAGAAGTCGCGCCAGCGCCAGCCGAATCGCGAAATTCACCCGAAAGGCCTCTCCTCCCGAATAGGTTTCATAGGGACGGGTGCCCTGGGCATCGGCGATGACAATATCCAGGGTGTCGATTAGTTTGCCCTGGCGGCTGCGGCCCGCCCGCTGGGTAACGAACTGCACATGCAGCTGGTGGGCACTAAGACGGCCCAAAAGGTGATTCGTCTCCGCTTCCAGTTGGGGCAGCAGATGCTCAATCAGCAGCGCCTGCAAACCATTGCGGCCAAAGGCCGTTGCCAGCTCTTGATGCACCAACAGACGACGCTGGGCCTGCACCAGAACTTGCTGCTGCTGCTGCCATTCCGTTTGTAGCTGATCGCAGTGGGCCAAGCGCTGCTGTAGGGCTCCCTGCGCCGAGAGAATTTGCTCGCGCTGCTGCTGACGATCGCTCAGCTGCGATTGCAGGGTGGCGATCGCTGCCTGCCCATCAGGACACTGACGAATCTGCTCCGTCAGCCCTGCTGCTTGGGCGGTGAGCGCCTGCTGCTGCTGTTCGATCTGCTGGCACTTTTCCGCCAGCATCTGAAGCTGCTGCCCGAGTTGGGGCTGTCGCTGGCGGGCCTGCGCCAGCTGTTGAAACTGCAGCGCCCACTGTTGCGCGGCCTTGAGCTGCGATCGCACCTGCTGGTGGGTCTCGACTCGATAGCCCAGCGCCGCCAATTGGGCATCGAGTTCGACAATCATTTGCACCGTTTCGGACTGGGCCAGCGCGGCCATCTGCGCTTCTAGGCGCGCGATGGCCTGTTCGAGCTGGGGCTGTTGTTGACGCAGCTGCGTCTGCTGGCGCTCGGCCTGACGAATCTCGGCCTGACGCACCTCAGCCCAGCGCAGGCGATCAACCTGGCCACGCACCAGGGCATGGTCGCGCTCGTCGTAGGCCAGCGCCGTCAACTGCTCAGTGAGCTGGCGTAACTCTTGCTGCACGTCGGGGGCATAGTGGCGGGCAGCGAGGCAGCGTTCGAGGTGCGATTGCTCTTCGGTTAGCGCCTGCAACTGCTGCGCCGCCGAGGTGGTGGAGTTGAGCTTGGCCATCAGGCTGCCGCGCTGCTCCAAAATCTGGCCATAGTCAGCCAGTTCTTCCTCTAGTTCGCGATATTCCTGCCGCAATACTTGAATTTCGCGCTCGGAGACGGCGAGCTGCTCACGAATCACCCAGATCTGCCGCTGCAGCTCAGTTTGATCTTCGCGGTGCTGGCTCACCACGCTTTCCCAATTGTGCTGCTTGAGGGGGCGATCGCACACTGGGCAGGGGGCGTCGGGCTGCTGCAAGAGCTGCAGCTTTTGGTCAATTTGCGCCAGCTGCACCTCGTAGCCCCGCTGCTCCGCCTGCAAGCGTTCCATAAAATGTCGCCGTTCAATGCCCTTCTCGCGCACCTGTTCTTGATAGGCGCGTTTAGCCGTTAGCGCTTCTAGGGTTTGGCCGACCGCCACCACCGCCTGCTGCAGTTGGGGCTGCTGGGCTTGCTGCTGCTGCAGCTGGGTGGCGGAATCAGTGAGCAGGGCCAGCCGCGCCGAGAGTTCCGCCTGGGATTGATCGAGTTCGCGCTGCAGGGTTTGCTGTCGCTGTCGCAGCGGACTGACCTGGAGTTGCAGCTGATCCAGCGCCTGTAAGCGTTTACGAGCTCTAGTTAAGCTGGCCATCGCGGTCGCCACCGCCTCTTGCTTTTGCAAAATGGGGGTGAGGTCGGCCAGCTGTTGAATCACGCTATCGAGCTGGTGACGCTGCTGCTGCTGCTCGCTCTGCAAGGCCTGCGCCTGCGCCTGGTGGGTTTGATAGAGGCGATCGCGGCGAGTTTGCAGGGCCTGCTGCTGTTGAAACTGGGCCTGCAGGGTTTCATCCTGGGTTTCCAGTACCTGCAGGGTGGCGAGGCCCGCCTCAATGGCCGGGGCTTGAGCCAGAATCGCCTCCAGGCTCACTTGCTCTTGGGTTAGGGTTTGCTGCTCGTGGTGCAGGCGATCGCCCTCGGCAGTGACGTGGGTCAATTGCTGCTCCAGCAAAACTTGAGCTTGCAATAGCGCCTGCCGCTGCTGCTGCTGCTCCTGTCGCTGGGTCAACGTTTGCTGATCGGCGGCCTGGTCGACTTGCAGGGCCTGCAGCTGAGCTTCCAGTCGTTGGGCTTCTTGGGCGATCGCGCCGCGCTGATTGCATTGGGCCTCCAGATGCGCCAGCGTGGTTTCCAGCACAGCCACCTGGGCCTTCGCATCGCGGGCGCGTTCCTTCGCTTTGTCGGCCAGCTCGTCATATTGCCCCAGCTTCAAAAGATCCGAGAGAATCTGCTTGCGCTCGCTGGGGCGCTTCAGCATAAACTCGTCAGCTCGCCCCTGACGCAAATAGGCGGAATTGACAAAGGTTTCATAGTCCAGCCGCAGGGTTTGGCAAATCAACTGCTGGGTGGCCCGCATACCGCGCTGGGTCAAGGGTCGAAACCCCTGCTCCGTCTGCACCTGAAACTCTAGCGTGCCGCCCTGCTTGCGCCGCCGCGATCGCATCACCCGATAGATCTGCTGTTGATGCTCAAAAGTAAAGTCAACCTGCGCTTCTACCGCCCCCAAATGCACCACGTCATCTTCCGCCACGGTGCGGCTTTGGCCCCAAATCGCCCAGGCGATCGCTTCTAACAACGACGACTTGCCCGCGCCGTTTTGCCCCGATACGCAAGCGACTTGCAGGCCACCAAAGTTGAGGGTGGCCTCTCGATAACTTAAGAAGTTGCGGAGCACTAACTGTTTGGGGATCATGCACAAAACAGTTGAACTATTCCCTTAACATAGCAGTACATCTGACCTTAAGTACAGACGCTCTTGAAAATAGTGAACCGGCTGAAACAAATGATGGTTCTTGACAGCAATTTGCCGAGAAATTGTCCTCTTAACGGCGGTGCAGATTATCGCCCAGTGAGGCCATCTCTGAGTATTTCAACGCCATGGATTTGAGGAACTGGAAAACAGCCAAACAACTGGGTGTGAGTTTCTCAGGTTGAGAGAATAGTGCCGCTCAGAATTTGATCTCGATCTACCGAGAACTGAGCCCAATGCACCGGCTCATTGTGTGAATAAACGCGATGATTCGATCTGCTCGGCGAGAGGCTATGACATACTCGGAGCACGTTTTTCTGATGGGATGGAGAGTCATTTTGACCGGGTTGGGGCAACATCTCGGGGTCGATTTTCGCTCTGAGCGCGCTATGAATAGGGCGCGATCGCGATTACCTCAGGGATGAATTCTGAGTTCTCAACGTCAACACTAACCGCCTTAGATGGGATGACGAGCCACCCCACATGAGTTTTTGACCCGCTTTAGGAGCAGCAGCGCCATGGGTAAACGCGACACCTCAAAAGATGGTTTTGGGAATAAAGCGCTCACTTTTTTTCTGACCCGCTTCCGGTTGTTTTGGAAAGTGGTGCAGGCCATTCCCCCGCTCAAACGTCTCGTCAATAAACTGCTCATCAACAATGTTTGCAATAAAATTCCGACGCGTCCTTATCCCTACAGCTTAATGACGCTCGACCCACATATTCCTGATACTGATATTCCCAAACAGACTGATACCTATACATCTTGGGATTCTTTGACCGATCGCCGCTACACCGGCAGACACTTGCCCCCCGACCCCGTCTTTAATCAAGCCGATAACCTGCCTGAGATTACTCACCTAAAAGTCTTGTTTCAACAGCGGGGGGGCCAAACTCGCTATTCTCCTAAATCCACGCTGCTGTTTCCCTATTGGGTGCAATGGTTTACCGATAGCTTTTTGCGCATCGATCGCGATAGTCGCCTCAAAAATACGTCTAACCACCACATCGATCTCAGCAATGTCTACGGTCTCACCCGCCAGCAAACCCATTTGTTGCGAGCATTTCAAGGGGGCAAACTCAAAACTCAGTGGCTAGAACGCACCGACGGCATTTTAGAAGAATATCCGCTGTTCTACTATTCTGACCCTGAGGCGGGTGTGGTCGACCCGCAATTTCAAGCGCTGCATACCCCGCTGAATGATGAAAATCGTTTGCCACCAGAATTGAAGGCCAAGCTATTTGCCATGGGCGTGGAGCGGGCCAACGTGCAGCTGGGCTACGTCATGCTCAATACGCTCTGCGTTCGAGAACACAACCGATTGTGTGCAGTGTTGGCTCAAACCTATCCTCAATGGGATGATGAACGGCTTTTTCAAACGGCGCGCAATATTCTGACCGTGATGATTTTGAACATCATCATGGAGGAATATATTTCTCACATTACGCCCTACCATTTTCAGTTTTTTGCGGATCCTCAGGCGTTTACGCGGGCTCGCTGGTATCGCCAAAACTGGATGGCGATCGAGTTCAGTTTTGTCTATCGCTGGCACAGCGCCATTCCCGCCCAGGTGCAATATCAAGGACAAGCCATCCCGCTGCAAACGACTTTGTGGAACAACCAAATGCTGATTGATCAGGGATTGGGAGCCTTTTTTGAAGAAACGTGCTCACAACCAGGCTCGCTGATTGATCTGTTCAACACACCTGATTTCACCGTTAAAGAAACGCCTCAAGGCGACCTCACGTTTATTGATGTCACGGAGCTAGCCACGATCGCCCTGGGCCGTCAGGCTCAGCTGCCGAGCTACAACGATTATCGAGAACTGTGTGGCTTTCCTCGGGTGACGGCGTTTAACCAAATCACGGGGAATGAGACGACTCAGCAAACGCTCCAAACTCTCTATGGCACAGTTGACAAAATCGAGTTTTTTGTCGGGCTCTATGCCGAAGATGTCCGCCGGGGCTCAACCCTTCCACCACTGGTAGCGCGGCTGATTGGCATTGATGCCTTTTCGCAAGCGCTCACGAATCCTCTATTGTCACCGCAAATCTTCAAGCCTGAAACGTTCTCACCGGTTGGTTGGGAGATTATTCAGCAAACTAAAACGCTGTCAGACCTGGTGAATCGCAACGTCCCCGAAGGCGATCGCCGCTACAAAGTAACGTTCGATCGATAAGGCTGACCTCGATAATAGTGGTGATTTAGGTTTAAGGTTCAAGGCTTAGAGTTCAAGGTGGGTAACGACCTCGGGATAGTTAGACTTCTGCTGGACAGTACTCGTCGATCGCTAAGCGCAGCGCTCAAAAAAAACGCTCCCGAAAAAATCAGGAGCGTCGTGGGTGTGGTGTCAAAAGGGGACGTTGCTAGCTCAACGTCAGGGAACACAACTTTGAATTGATACCCGAGTAGAAGACCTTTAAGCTTCTAGCCACGAAACGTTGAGGGCATCTTTGTCGAGATTTTCGCGACGCAGTTCATCAAAATCAACCGCATAAAGGTCGTTCGTTGTGGCGTCTTTGTCGAGGTTTTCGCGACGCAGTTCATCAAAGTCAACCGCATACAGGTCGTAAGTCGCAGCATCTTTCTCGAGGTTTTCGCGCCGCAGTTCGTCAAAATCGACCGCATAGAGGTCATTCATCGCAGCATCTTTGTCGAGATTTTCGCGACGCAGTTCATCAAAATCAACCGCATAAAGGTCGTGAGTCGCAGCGTCTTTGTCGAGATTTTCGCGACGCAGTTCATCAAAATCGACCGCATAGAGGTCATTCATCGCAGCGTCTTTGTCGAGGTTTTCGCGACGCAGTTCGTCAAAATCAACCGCTTTTACGCCTTCTAGGTGGCCGCGACGCAACTCTTCGAGGGTCGAGGCATCTTTGTCGAGATTTTCGCGACGCAGTTCTTCAAAATCGACGCCGTAGGC
>JBHJJI010000431.1:0-3077 GCA_050042805.1 Leptolyngbyaceae cyanobacterium | reverse complement strand
CAGACCAACTTAAAGCGACGGTAAAGCCAGACTTAAGACTTCGTGCAAATACGGAGCATTCATCATCACTTTATGACTTACTAAGACATTTCATGATTGCTTTACAAAGAAGTTCCGGATGATTGCGTGAAAGGCCCAATGCGCCGTTAAACCGCGATCGCTGGCTCGATCACCAGCGAGACAAAATTTCACCCAGAGCCCCAGACTGGCGGTAGATGTGACAAAGTACACCAGCGGCGATTTGGCGCAGGTTAAGCTCGGGCTAACTTTGAGGATGTCGGGCAGCGGTGGTTGGCCCCTGGGCGCAACCGCCTGGCCCTCTTGAGCGCCCCTTCGACGTTGAGTTATGACCGGCCAGCCAGCCCGAATGTTTCCGCCTGGGTGCGATCGCCCCCCCCCGTTGTCGCCATGTCCAGCCATAGAACGGCCAATGAACAGCGCCTGGCCGTAACACCGTGGTAGGGTACCTGCCTATCCGTCCACAGAATAAGGACGTTATGGCCATCAATCAACCTGAATCTGCCCGATCCGAATCCGCGATCGCCAGTCACGAGGCCGCTGCTGGTGTGCATCACTCTACTCTGGTTGACCTGACTCAGCTGATCAAAACGCCCGAAAATTACGACTTTTTCAGCTTTCGGCCCAATGTCAAAAAGCTCATTCTCTCTGGGACAGCCGCTGCCAAGCACATCAGCATTCTGTGGTACACCGGACCAAATGGCCGGGTAGGGCGGCACTTTCATGCCATGACCGAGGCCGTCTATGCGATCGCCGGTATGCAAACCGATGACCAGGGCACTTACGCCACCGGCGCGCTCCACTTCAATCCGCCCGGCAGCAGCCATGCCATCTCAGCCAGCACCGGCTTCTTTCTCCTGGCTTACGCATCGCCCCCCGACTTTGACAATACAGCCGCGATTGAGGACTTTATCCCGGTACATATCAATACCGCCCAGCCTGGCTTAGAGACCCACTATCCGTTCACGACACAGCAAGACGGCGTCCGCACTTACGATATTCCGCTTGTTCCCACTGGGGGTCTGAGTGCTCAACTCATCCAAAGCACTACCCCAGAGAGCTACACCTACGACGGCAATTATCTCCTTGTCCTTGAGGGCCGTTGCTGTATCGACGGGGTACGCTTTGAGCCGCAGATGCTAGTGGTGGCGAATACCGTGGCGGCTCAGTCCTATCAAATCAGTGCTGTGGGTGGCCATGCTTGCTTGGTATTCGGGCTGTCTTTTTAGCGGCGTCACGTTCTGTGATCCTCGTTTGAACTGTTGCCGCACATACCGTTTCTCACCCATGGAATCTGTGAAGAGGTAGAGGGTGCAGGGTAACGGGGAGAAGAGTCGAGCTGTGTCGCAATGTTTTGGGCAATGAGGATGACGCAGCGACATCTCCACTCCCCAAGTTGGGGGAGACTAAATTCAACATCCTCCAATCCTGGAGGATTCAAAGGAGGATCGCTTCAGTCTTAACGGCTCAAGATGACGACAGGACATCTCGCTCGTGCAATGCATCCGCGAAGCGGTATTTTGAGGGCAAGACATTGCTGAGCGAGACAGTTTTCCGGCAGGTCAAAGGGGGGGGATGGACGTCGTGATTTTGGCCAATGGCCCCGGAGAAATCACCACCTGGGTGAAGCCGGTGGTGATGGCGCTGCGAGCAAAAGTGCCATCACAGGAGGCTTTACGGATTTCGGTCGTGCTTTCACCTTGTCCCAATGCCACGGGGCGAGAGGGCGAGATCGCGCGCCAATATCCCGAGGTCGATCGCGTGCAATCATCATCGGCTTTTTGGCCCTTCTTGCTACGGGGCAAAACCGCTGATGATTGGGACTGGCGTGATCGCGGGGTCGTTTTATTCCTCGGCGGCGATCAGATTTATCCGGTAATTGTCGGCAAGCGGCTGGGCTACAAAACTGTCATTTATGCCGAATGGTTCACCAACTGGCGGCGCTGGATTGATGCCTTTGGCGTCATGAATGCCGATCTTGTCGAGCAGGCCCCAGCAGCCTGGCGGCACAAATTTACCGTGGTTGGCGACTTGATGACCGACGGGCAATCAGCGATCACCGGTCAAGAAAACGTCGCCGAGCAGCTCCACCTCACCCCCACCACCGAACTCATCGGGGTGCTGCCGGGGTCAAAACGGGCCAAGCTCACCCAGGGTATGCCGCTGTTGCTGTCCGTCGCCGACTATGTCCGCCAGCGACGCCCCCAGACGCAGTTTGTATTGCCCGTAGCCCCTACCGTTGATGTCGCGACCCTGACGCGCTACACCGACCCGCAACAAAATCCCTTTTGCACTGTATTTAATGCGCCTGCGACTCAGTTAATTCCGGGCTCTGATAGCGATGAATTGCCTCGACTGGAAACCGCACAGGGCACACCAATCTGGCTCTGGAGACCGTTTCCGGCGACGGCGGTGACCGGCCAATGTCAGCTCTGCCTCACGACCGTCGGTGCCAATACAGCTGAGTTAGGGGGCTTGGGCATTCCGATGTTGGTGCTCTTGCCCACCCAGCAGCTCGAAGCCATGAACGCCTGGGATGGCATTTTGGGCCTGCTGGTGGCGCTGCCACTGATTGGCAAGCCGTTGAATATTTTGATCAATCGCATCTTTTTGGCCTACATTCACCGCCGCAACAAGCTTTTTGCCTGGCCCAATATCTGGGCCGGACGTGAGATTGTGCCGGAACTGTTGGGGCACCTTGACGCCAAAACGGTGGGCGATCGCGTACTCGATTATTTGGAACATCCCGAGCAGCTACAGCAATTGCGCCATGATTTGCAACAGGCGAGAGGCGAACCCGGTGCTGCCCAGAAGCTGAGTGAGCTGGTGCTACAATTTTTGCCTCCTGCCCCCCCTGAAGCCAACCCCCAACTTGATTGAGATGACATTGGCAACCTAATGCTGCCGGAGATTTGAGCCCACACTAAAAATTTCTGTTCAACCGCTGCAATGGTTTATCACAAGTGTGGTCGCAATAAGCGAATAAAACCCGCTTGCTCAAAGTGGCGAGCAGTCGATAATGCCGCCGTAATTCCTCTCTGCCGCATCAAGACAAAGCT
>JBHJJI010000430.1:0-4968 GCA_050042805.1 Leptolyngbyaceae cyanobacterium | reverse complement strand
GAGCGAGGAGGTAGCGGACGTAGAGGTCGATCGTGCAGTGAGCGGTGGAAGGTTTTGTCAGAATACGCAACGGAATGGTTCATGCAACACCTTTGAATTTCAACCCACAAATTCATTCAGCTGTCAATGCGTAACTCCTGGTGCCATAAATTATGCCGCTGACAGCGTAAGAGAGACGTCGCCCTGCCGCGCCTAGGCCCTCTTCGTCATGCTCGGGGTCGTAGATCGTTTGCACAAACCGCCAGATCACATATCCCAGCAGGCCCACCGCGACTAAAAACAGCAGCACCTTGCCAAAGGGCTGACTCGCGATCGTTTGAAAGGCTCCCTTTGAGCCGCTGACCTTACCACCCCAATTAACGGCCGCTTGAAAGGCCAGGATTCCGACTAGGGCATATACCACCCCTTTGGCGGCGTAGCCAAACCGCGCTAATCGCTCAATCCAGGCGGCGGTTTCGTGCTGAGTTACAGCCTTGCGGACTCGTTTTTGCGTATCCATTTCTACCTCTGATCAGATATTCAAATGGGCCGTCGCTAAATTGCCAGATTCTCGACGAACTCCTGAACCAACGCTTTGGGCTTCTGATAAAACAGGCCAATGCCAAATGTGAGGGCACCAATGCGGCCCATAAACATTAGGGCAATCACAATCCCAGATTGGCCAAACCGGTTGAGGCTGATGGGTCAAGATTGACGATATGAGCTGTGATATCAGTACAGCTTTCGCTTCTAAAAATTTTGAGTCAGAATGCAGCAGCAGTCGGCAATTCCTTCGGGAAGTGGCTGCCTTACAAAGAAGTGGCCGCCTTGCAGAACTGATGGGTCTGCCAGATGGCGATTACAGTAAGCTGGAATGTCCCAACCGATAACGCCTGGCGATAGAAAGACTAGATATATTTTCTACCGCTGGAATCTTAGTCGGAAAAGTATAGAAAGGGTGGAGGCCGATTCAGCGACCTCCACCAACATCACTCACAGTTCAGGAAAAAGAGGCCAGACTTGACGCCTAGGCAGGAGTCTTAAGGGTGTTGTCGCGATCGCCACTAGACTGCAGCGCTTCACCTTCAACAAAGGAACGCAGCATCCAGGCCATGTCTTCGTGCTGCTGCATGAGCCCGGTAAAAAAGTCTGCGGTACCCTCGTCTTTGTGCTCTTCTGCCGATTGCTCAATCGCTGTCCGCAGGTTGCGGATAACTTGCTCATGGTCAGTGACCAAACGAGAGACCATTTCGTTAGCACTGGGTAGATCGCCAGCATGCTCACGAATGGTGGCATGCTTCAAAAATCCCTCAGCCGTACCGAGGGGATATCCCCCCAACATCCGAGCCCGCTCAGCGATTTCGTCAATGCTGATGGTTAAGGCTTCGTAGTGCTCTTCCCAGAGGGTATGCAGACTTCTAAACTGAGGCCCCACGACATCCCAGTGGTACTTTTTAGTCTTGATGAGCAGGAGATAAGCGTCAGCCAATGCCTGATTGAGGAGGTTAACTACACCCTGGCGTTGCTTGTCAGAAAGACCGATATTAATTGCCATTGAATTTTGTTTGATTTGGACGTCAATAAGGTTAGTTATATAAGTTTTATTAGCGTGACCTCATCTACCCCGTGAGATAACTCGTCGTCGCGGCAACCTAGGCTTAAGCAAGAGATTGAGCCGATATCCACCTCCGGCCAGATGTCTGGCAACAAGGCTCAACGTATTATGGGGGCGATTGTCAACCGATAGATTTACCAGTTTAATGAGTAGCTCCTTTCCCTTGACGGGGCCAGAATTAGTGGATTGCGCGAAAGCGAACGCCGGCGCCGGCGCGAGCATGGCCGCCGAACGATGTGGTTATGGCCAAGATGTTGCGGCCTTTCAGTCGGCCCTTAAGTCAGCCTGTGCAGAAATGGCTGTCGATATTGAGAGCCTGGCTGATCTCGTGACGCCCCAGCAGCAAGTCATGGTGCAAGGGGGAAAGTCCATCGCTCCTGAGACCTGTTCAGACCTTTGATTTCTCAGCTCGACTCAAGGAAGCAGCCCTTTCAATGTCCTGATATATGACCGCCATTCTGATTGCAATTGGCTTACTCAGTCTGACGTTAGTGTCTGCTCTTGGGGGGTATCTATACCTCAGCGGCCATTTTCGGCGGCAGCTGAATTATGGCGTAGCAGGACTCAAATCAGACTCGCCTCGTTTTGTCTCTGCGATCGCGAGCTTTTCTGATTCGTTGGCGACCCAGGGCACTGCCACTCACTTCTGGTCAAATATTGAAGAAATTCAGGCAGCGCGGTTAGCGCTGATGGCGAGCGCTCAGCACAGCATTCAGTTTGAGACCTTTACCATGACGCCGGGGCGGCGGGCCAATGACTTTGCCGCTGTATTGCAGCAAAAAGCCTCAGAAGGGGTTGTCATTGAGGTGCTGGCCGATAGCTACGGAGCCCAACAGTTGCCGGCTAGCTATTGGCGATCGCTCACCAACGCCGGGGTCGATGTCCGGTTCTTCAACCCTTTTTCGGCCCGAGCCCCGCTGGACTATTTGCGGCGCAATCATCGCAAGCTCTTAATTGTTGATCAGGCCGTGGCGATGATCGGCGGCGCTGGCATTGCCGATCGCTGGGATGGCAAAGATTCTAGTCACACTGGCGTGCCCTGGTGTGACTTTGAGGTGGCATGGCAAGGTGAGGTGGTCGGGTTACTCACCGGATTCTTTTGGCAACATTGGCTCGATGCCGGTGGTCAAGTCGATCTGGCACGCTATCAGCTGCCGCGCTCTGCTGCTACTGAGCCGATTCCCATCATTATTACTCCGGGCGATGATCCCTCGATGGGTGACTCGCCCATTCGGAGCCTGTTTCAGCTCTGCATCACGGCGGCTACGACCCGCCTGTGGATTGCCAGCCCCTACCTTTTGCCCGACGATGCCACTTGCCAAAAACTCATCGCCCTTAAGCAGCGTGGCGTTGATGTGCGCATTCTGACGATGGGGCCAAAAGCTGACAAATTTTATGTATATTGCGTCTCCCGCGAGCGATATCCGGCTCTGTTAAAAGCAGGCATCAAAATCCACGAATATCAGCCCAGTATGATGCATGGCAAAGTGGTGCTGATAGACGACCTCTGGGTCAGTTTGGGAAGCGCTAATTTAGATCCTCGCAGCTTTTTTCATAATGATGAACTCAATATCTGCACCAATGCAGCCGACTTGCTAAGCGGGATTGAAGCTTTCTTTAAAGCCGGCTTTGCCCAAAGTCAGCTAGTTCAATTGCCAGCGTGGCAGCAGCGATCGCTCAAAGAACGGGCTCTGGGCAACGCCGGTAATTTCTTTTATTGGCAGCTTTGAAGCTTAAATCTGGTACCACTTCTTGATGATTGCTAGATGGTATGGCAGAAGTCGGAAGTCAGAAGTCGGAAGTCGGAGTTAAAAAGCCTGTCAGATAAAGGTTTCAGGCATCTGGAGTGACCGAATCAAACGGCAGCGTGCTATACATCCAGGTCGAATTCAGAGCAAAGTCGCCTGAGTTTAGGAAGTTACATCGTCGCCTATGCAGCGGCGATTGGTACAGCGGGGTATGTTGTGGCCGGCACCGGCACCGCGATCGCTACGCCAACCGGGCTTTCAGAAGGGTGGGTGAGGACGCTTTTTACGGCTGTCTCCACCTCACTGCCAGAGCTAATGACCTCTGTTTTTACCCGTGTTAGAGGTCTGTATTGGGGTTCGAAAGTAGGGTCACAATAAAAATCGTGCCTTGTCCAGGCTGACTGCGAACCGCTATCGTGCCATCGTGCAAATCTACGCACTGTTTGACAATATTCAGGCCTAGACCCGTACCAGAAATTTTGCCCGTATTCCGTGCCCGAAAAAACGGCTCAAATAGGGCCGGTTGATCTGCTAGCGGAATGCCTTGACCTTGATCTTCAACCTCAAAAATCACCTGATTTTCTTGATGTCTGAGCGATAATCTAATCGGATGATCGATCGGAGAATACTTGAGGGCGTTAGAGAGTAAGTTATTTAAAATAGTATCGACGAGTCCAGTGTCTACACAAACATGGGGCAAATCGCCCAACGCCTGAAAGTCGATTTTGCGGGCTTTGGCAGTACCCAGTTCGAGATCGTTCAAAAGCTGCTGGCAGTGGGCTTTAAGATCTACAGATATTGGCTGAAAAGTAACCTGAGAAGAGGCATTACGATTTAGCACTAACAGATCATCTAACAAGTCAGTTAGCTTGTTGATCATCGTTTTTACGCGGTCAAACAGAACCTGTTTCTTCTCGGTAGTCAGCCGATCGCCTCGTATTTCCAGCACCTGCATCAGCCCAGAGACCACCGATAAAGGGGTGCGAAACTCGTGAGAAACCACTGAAACAAAGCGCGACTTTAGCGTATTCATTGCTTCTAGCTGCTGATTTTGACGATTGAGTTCGGCTGATAGCTGACGAGTTCGTAACAATGCCGCAAGGCGGATGTCTAACTCGGCAGGGTCAACCGGCACGGTAATAAACTCATCGACCTGATAGCTGATATCGGGCGGTAGGGTGCCAATTGTGTTTTGTGATATCAGCACTAGCATCGGCAAAAAAAGAGGCTCAGCCGCCTGTCGCCACAGGCTAAGTTCGGGTCGCCAAATGCCCAACTGCACTAAATCAAAAATCACCAGGTCGAAATCATTTTCGGCGATCGCCATCGGTTGAGGCTGATCTGCTGCCGGTAGAATAATTTCAAACTTGGGCGTTAACGCATCAATCAGCTACCGTTTGTTTTCGCGATGATTGAGCAGCAATAACAGGCGGCTTTTACTCATGGTGGGTTCGTAGGGTATGAGCAATCAGCTGAAGCAAACTATGAACAGCCAAAGGTTTGACTAAAAACGGCTGGATCACTCCATAGCGGACTAGCAAGTGAGAACTTTGAGGCGGCGCAATGACAAAGGTCGGAATCGCACGCGACTGCAGGGAGTGATAAGACTGCCAGATTTTAGCGTCA
>JBHJJI010000429.1:0-7172 GCA_050042805.1 Leptolyngbyaceae cyanobacterium | reverse complement strand
TACGATCGTTGCTTTAGCTGGCGACTTTGTTGATGGCTCAGCAATGAACCTGGGTATCCTCAAAGCACTGCAGCAAACCCATCAGCGCTTGCCGATGGCCGGGTTAGAGCCTGTCCCTAAAGGGTTCCCTAGCGGTCACCTTTAGGCGGGGTCAAACGGTTCGTCGGGCCGGGGGTATGCGGGCGCTCGCCAGTTTACAGCTCTTCATCATCCTAGCTGCTTAAGGTCGATGAAATGGCAAAGCGACGTCTGCAAATGGATTTGTTGTGGTATCACTGAGGGCACATCGGTTCTGCTCTAGAGAGCTACTTTTGCCGGATGTAGAGGCTTCAGGCCGCTGCGCACGCTCATTGATTGGGTCAACTGATTTCTACTAGGTGCCATGTCACTGACTTTTGAAGAGATAAAACCTGTCAATAAATCCGACATCGGGGTTTATTTGCCTTACTACCAAGGCACCAAACGTAATGCGTTACCGTATGCGATCGGTCTCTACAAGCGCGGGAATCTGGAGGGCGAACGGGCGATCGAAGAGGGCGAAAGTATCCCCTTTATCGCGACGTGGAATGTATCGACTTTGCCAGCTGATTTGACGCGCTGTCGCCTACAGTTTGATGATGATGCCGATCTCAGTTACGAGAGCACCATGGCTACGTTTGAATTTGTCGATTTTTTGTTTGATGTGGTCGTTTCTCTGCGCCACAAGCAACCCGCCGATTTTTCTAAATCTTTCTACCGCAAGCTTTTGCGTTTAGACGATTGATATCGTGAGGTTGGGCATCGGCAAGTAGTGGCAGAATGGGAAGGGCAATCCACCATACACCCACCGGTAAGGAGCTAGAGGAGTGCCCAAAACAGCCAAACACCTGATCATTGGCTCAACAGAAGCCTATAGCGGCAAATCGACCCTTTCAATTGCCATTGGTAGTCAGCTGCAAAAGATGGGGTTTCAGGTGGGCTGGGGTAAGCCGCTGTCATCAGTTGATACGTTTGGCCATGGCCTAGAGCACCTCGATAGTGATTTGAGTTTTGTGCCCACGACACTGGCGCTAGCCGCCGAACACCAGCCGCCCAATCTGTTGTCTTTAGATAGCAAGACCGTGGTGGATCGCTTGCGTCAGGAGGCGGTGCAAACGCTGGACGACGCCCTCAAGCATTATTGGGAAGATGCCCAAGGCGACATCATGTTGCTAGAGGGGCCATCGACCTTGGAAGAAGGGGCCCTGTTTAATCTGTCTTTGCCTGAGATGGCAGCGGCCCTCGATGCTCAGGTCGTGTTGGTCATGCAGTTTGACACTCGCCGCATGGTCGATCAGCTCGTGGCCGCGCAAAAGCGGCTGGGCCGGGCGCTGATTGGGGTGGTGCTGAATGGCGTGAGTGAAACGGATGTAGCGCTGATTCAAGACACGATCGCGCCTTATTTAGAACAGCAGGGCATTGCTGTGATCGCGACGTTGCCGAAGCTCTCGTTTTTGCAGGGGATTCGCGTGTCGGAGTTGGTGCGGTATTTGGATGCCGAGGTGCTCTGCAGTGCCGACCATCTCGACTTGGTGGTCGAAAGTCTCAAGATCGGGGCAATGAATGTCAACTCAGCGCTCCGCTTTTTTGGTCAGGGTCATCATCAGGCCGTGGTGACCGGGGGCGATCGCCGCGATTTACAAATTGCCGCCTTAGAAACTTCGACCCACTGTCTGGTGCTCACGGGGCAGATTGCGCCTGCCCGTGATGTCTTAGCCCTGGCGAAAGATAAAGAAGTGCCGGTGTTATCAGTGGCCACGGATACCCTGACCACCGTTGAGCGGATTGACATCCTGTTTGGGCGGGTACCGCTGAATAATCCCGATAAGATTCCGCTGATTCAAGAGCATTTGGCCGATCAGGTGGATATTGAGCGGTTGATCGCGCTGGTAGGGCTCGAAAGACCGGCGATCGCACCCCGAAGCTAACTTTTTCCACCCTGACTGATACAATGGGCGCGTTCATTTATTCGTGTATCTCCGTTGAGTCAGTCCATCGATTCCCCCTTGGAATCTTCCAAGGTTGATGTCTTTCTGCAAGAGCTGGCTGCGATTCAGCAGTCGGGGTCTAAACGCATTGCCATTTTGGGTTCCCGCCACGTGCCGATTACCCACCAGCAGATCATCGAGCTGATGACCTATGCCTTGGTGATCGGGGGCAATCGGATCTTGACCTCCGGCGCGACTGGTACCAACTCGGCTGCAATTCGAGGTGCCCTTAAGGCTGATCCCAATCTGCTGACGGTGATTTTGCCCCAAAGCCTGGCTAAACAGCCGCGCGAGTCAAAAGATCAACTCAATCAGGTGATGCATTTGGTTGAGAATGCGACGAATGATGCGCTGTCCCTCGCCGAGGCGAGCGCGATCTGTAACCAAGAAATCATTTCGCGGTGCCAGCAGCTCATTTGCTTTGCCTTTCACGACAGCCATACCCTGCTGCGTACCTGTGAAGATGCCGAAGACCAGCGGAAGATCGTCACGCTCTTTTATTTCGACTAAGCTCATCTTTCGACTCAGCCCATCCTGCGAGCGCTTTTATGGATTTCTTGACTCGTTTGCCGATGCCTGCCGCCTTGCTCTTTTGTATTGTTGTAGGTGCGGTCTTGGTCTACGTCCCGTTTTTGTGGGTGGGGGTGGCCCGGCTGCAGGTCGGTTACGATATGTCAGCGCCGCGCACCATGGTCGATAAGTTTCCGCCCTATGCGCAGCGGGCCAACTGGGCCCACCAGAATTCCTTCGAGTCATTTACGCTGTTTGCTCCGGCGGCGCTGATGGCCTACGTGACCGGCCAGGATTCACTGCTGGCCTTGGGGGCCGCGATCGCCTACCTCGTGGGGCGACTGCTGTACAGCCTGTTCTATATTCTCGACATTCCCCTATTGCGATCGGCCATGTTTGCGGTGGGCAGCTTGAGTATCTTTACGCTGTTTGTTATGAGCTGCCGGTCTGCCGTACTGTAAATATGCCTGAGCAACGAGTGATGACCGGGGCCACGGTTAGAGCTCTGTGGGGCAATCCCATTCCCTGAACAGCCCCGCTTTTGGTCAGGGTTGGGCAGTCGTCGCACCCCGGCGATCGGGAGGCGACTTTTGAACTCCCCCCTAATGACTGCGGTCTGGGTTGTCTTGCGGTTGGCGGGCGGCGCTAGGCACCAGCTATGGGACAACATGTTTCGTTAATTTAGACCCTATTTACCCCTCAAAATTTTCGCGTATGGCTTCCACCTACTCCTTCGATATCGTCAGTGAATTTGATCGCCAAGAACTGGTCAATGCGATTGACCAAGCTCGCCGTGAAATCACCACTCGCTATGACCTCAAAGACAGCAAAACGACCCTAGAGCTGAATGAGAGCACGATCACCATTGAAACTGATAGCAATATGACGCTGCAGTCGGTGCAAACCATCTTGCAGACGAAAGCCGCCAAGCGGAACCTCTCGCTGAAAATTTTTGAGTTTGGCAAAGCTGACTCGGCCAGCGGTAGTCGGGTGCGACAGGAGGTCACGCTCAAGCAGGGCATTGACAAAGAAATTGCCAAGGACATTTCTAAGTGCATCCGTGACAATCTCAAAAAAGCCCAAGCCTCGATTCAGGGCGATACGGTGCGAGTTTCCGCCAAATCGAAGGATGACCTACAGGCCGCGATTCAACTTTTGAAATCGACCGAATGGCCCGTGGCCCTGCAGTTTACCAATTATCGCTAGCGGTCTCTGGGCGGCAGCGTGTTGTTGATGTTGGGGGGGCTGCCGACGGACTGGCCTTGCCAGGTGCGAATGCGCAGTTGGGCCTCGGCATAGGCATCGGTTCGGGGCGGGATCTGGCTAGCGACGGCGATCGCTTCGTCAAGATTACGAGTGGCTGTTGATTCGGCGACGCTGAGCAGATCCCAACTCCACTGATTGGCAGCCTGTCGGGCCAGAGTCCAATCGGAGCTTGATTCTGGTACCCCGAGCGCTAACTCAATCGCTTCGACCAGACTCGCCACGGTGCCCGACTCTGACACCAGCAGCGCCTGCTGATAGGACTGACGCCCCTGTTGTTGGGTCTGCCAACCCGCGATCGCGGTTTGCGCTTCGTCATACAGGGCCTGATTAGGCGGAATTTGTGAAGCGACGGCGACCGCTTGACTCAGTTGGCCGTTATCCGCCAGCTGTTGCGCCTGGGTCAGCATGGGCTGGTTATCGAGCCGCTGAATTTGCCAGCGCCAATCGGCAATCAGGTCTTGGGCTTCGCCGTACAGGGCGCTGTTGTCTGGAACTTGCCCGGCCTCGGTGATGGCCCCCTGCAAACTGGCGCGATCGCCGCCGAGGGCGGCCAATTTGGCGCGGTCAATAAAGGGCTGATCTTCGATCAGGGCGATGGCGCGCCGCCACTGCTCAATTTGCGTTTGTGCCTGATCCCAGCGGGGGTTATCGGGGGCTACTTCTTCGGCTTCGACAATCGCGGCCCGGAGGCTTTCCACCGTGCCGGAGCGGGCTACTTGTTGGGCCCAGTTGAGTTGGGCCACGCCCTCGAGTTCCCATTGCCATTCGCGTCTTAGAGCCTGCGCCTTGGCATAAAGGGGGCGATCGCTGCCGATGCTTTGCAAGCGGACAATCGCGGCTTCATAGCCCGCCGTGGTGCTGCCCCAAGTCAACTCATAGGCATCCGCCAGCGTTCTAAAGTCCGCGATCTCTTGTTCAAGTCTGGCTTCAGGGGGAATCTTGCCCAAAATTCGGAGCGCTTCGCTGGCGTCCTGATTGGCGAGAGCCGCTTCGGCCAGGTCGAGTAAGTTACTGCTCAGATCTTTAAGCACGGTCTGAGCTTCAGCATAGACGTAGCTCTCGGGGGCGATCGCCGCTACTTGCTGCAGCGCTTCGAGAATATCGTCGACGGTGCCGCGATCAGCAATGCGCTCGGCGTTAGCTAGCAGATTGACCTCTTCACGCGTGCGGCTGATCAGGCTCGTCAGCTCGTCATAGCGCTGGTTGGCCCAAAACTCGTTGTCTACCGACCGCAGTTGAATGGCGGCGCTAAAGGCTTCGCGAAACTGTGACGCCCTGAGGTGATCTTCGGCCTTGCGAAAAATTGACTCCGCCTGTTCCCAAATGGCGCGCCAGGTGCGGATGCGATCGCTAACCTGTTGCGCGGCTGCCGTGTCGGCGGGGATTTTTTCGGCAATGGCGATCGCCGAGTCGAGCTCGCCCTGGTTAAAGGTCTGATCGGCAATGTGCAGGACTTCGTCGGCCCACAGTTCGACTCGGTCGTTGATATCTGAGCGCAGAGGATGATCGGCGGGCAAGGCTTCGACTAAAGAGATTGCCGCCAAGAGGCTCTCAACTGCGCCCTGATCGGCGTAAGCATCGGCACATTGCAGTCGAGTCGCCGCTGAAGCGAGGGGCCAAAAGATGGCGCGGCAGTTGGGCAAATTGGGAATGCGCAGCAAACTGACAGCAGAGGCTCCGGCGACGCCCCCCAGCGCGCTCACCGATAAAAAGGCCCACACCATCCAGTGGTTGAAGCGCTTACGCGATCGCCGAGGAGAGGCGGCAGCATTGGCAGCGGCGGCGGGCACAGACGTTGATAAAACTGTCGCTGACGGCGGGTGACTAGCGCTGGGATGGGGGGCGCTAGGCCGACTACCGACGGGCGATCGCGGCGACTCGGGTCGGGGCCACTGATCACGCTTGGGGGGCGGCACCGCTCCGGGCCTCAAGGGGGAACCTGGCCGCGGCGGAACGGAACCTGGGGGCCGATTGGGGGGAAGGTTGGAGGGGCTGCTCATAAAATCCCTGGCACAAGCCTGTGGATAGATTATTTAGCGTCATCCAGCTCGATTTGAGCCTAGCTAACTCTACACCTAGCAATATTGAGTAAGCGATTTGTGTTTAGACAGTATATCGATCCGATCTGAAAGTAGCGTGTTCTTTCCAGATCTATCTTGATTACAGGCCAGTTGTAAACTCTGGTAATAAGTTTGCAATTCTGAACAAAGTTCTGCTTGGGCGATTTTGCCCGCACTTTGAGAGAATTGCGGCCCGGTTTAGGCAGCCAGAAACGACCGCCGAATTCAGACTGTGGCGATCGCACCGACTCGCTCAGTCGAGCTGTAGCCTAAGAAAGGAAACCTACGATTGCAGAGTAAAGTTTGTGAAAGTCGCATTTATCGGGATGGGCACTATGGGTGCGCCGATGGCTCTAAATCTGCTGAAAGCTGGTCATGACGTCATCGTTCACAATCGCACCCGCGATCGCGAGATGGCTGTGGCTGAAGCCGGTGCTCAACGGGCTGCTTCACCCCAAGCCGCCGCCATGGCGGCGGAGGTGGTGATCACCTGTGTGAGTGACACCCCCGATGTTGAGGCCGTGATGCTAGGGCCTGAGAGTGTCGTCAGGGGCGCTAAACCGGGCACCATCGTGATTGATATGTCGACGATTAGTCCAACGGCCACTCGACGTATTGCTGCCGATTTAGCGACCGCCGGTATCGCGATGGTCGATGCCCCAGTCTCGGGTGGGTCTGAGGGGGCGCAAAAGGGGACGCTCTCGATCATGGTGGGGGGCGAGACCGAGGTGGTTGAGCAGGTGCGTCCCCTGCTAGCGGCAATGGGGCAAACCATTACCCATGTGGGAGGGATTGGCGCGGGGCAACTGACAAAGGCGATTAATCAGATTATTGTGGCAGGCACCTACTGGGCGATCGCGGAAGGGCTGACGTTGGGCCTCAAGGCCGATCTGGATATGGAGCAGGTGGTGGCAGCGGTTAGCGGTGGCGCGGCGGGGTCTTGGGGGCTGGACCATCGCTCGGGCAACATGCTCAATAACGAATATCCCTTGGGCTTTCGCGTCCGGCTACATCAAAAGGATCTCAACATCGCCTTAGAAACTGCCCGTGAATTGGGCGTTACCCTGCCTATGGCAGCCTATGTCGAACAAGTTGAGACGGGGCTGATTGGTCGAGGCTTTGGCGATGAAGATGTCTCCGCGATCGCCCGCAGCGTGCGCCAACAGTCGGGGCTAGAAGATTAGCGTCCAGTCCAGCAGTAGGCCCTGAGTCGTACCGATAACCGTCACTACCCGGCCAGTTTTGCCTGTCCTTATCCCCCTATCCGAGTTCTCAGTAATCGAACTCGCAATGCCATCTCGGCAACGCCGGGGAGCCGAGGAGCAGGGGA
>JBHJJI010000428.1:0-21839 GCA_050042805.1 Leptolyngbyaceae cyanobacterium | reverse complement strand
TTGAAACCTAAGGACATGCCCGCTTCGATTTGACCTTTGTCGATGCCTTCGATGCCCGCCCGAATAATTTCTGTAGAGTACGCGCCAAAGTTAATCGCCAAGGCCAGCACAGCAGCCTGCCAGGGAGACATGCGCACGCCGCTACTGGGCAATCCGAAGAAGAAAAAGAACAGCTGGATTAAGAACGGCGTGTTGCGGAAGAATTCCACATAGGCGGTGGCAATCCAGTTCAAGGCTCGATTACCGGAGGTTCTGGCCATGGCTCCGGCAATGCCCAATATCAGGCCCAGGGCGATCGCGACCACCACAATCTGCAAGGTCAGGAAAACGCCTTGAATGAAAAATCCAACATTGTTCCAAACCACAGAAAACTGAGGCGTATAGTCCATGGGCCGAAGGTACAAGCAGCTTGTATACTGTATACAGATTGTCTTCGTAGGTATTGTGTAGTCTGATACGTCTCAAGATGCTTCTTCTCGGTCTTGAATGCTCAATCCATTGTTCATTCATCATTGAGACAAATTGCCTTAGGGACTCAGTCGCTGCATCTACAGCCAGGGCGATCGCCCTGCCCCAGGCTACAGCCACCATTTTCTTAAGCCAGGGACGGGCACCGGCATGGAAAATTCCCAGGATTCTTCTTGGGCACTCCACAATTCTGCGTACTCTAAGGCGCAAACTCCTTATGGGGAGCCACTCAACGCGTGGATTAAACAATGCGAGATGTGCGCCGACGCCCTCCATTGAAGCCCTCTCTATTATCAGTTATTTGACCAATTCAATAGTCAAACAACCGTAAATTCATTGATTTACAGTTGATGACAAATGCAGAATTCTATTCCCAGCTTATTCTGCAGGCATTGCTCTTTTCAGGAAAAGAATTTATATCCTTAATCGTCGATTATTTCTCTAGATTTTTGCTCGCATCAATCTAAAAATCTAAAGCATTTCGATTTGCCAACTTCTGACTTGAAGCCCTGTCAGAAACGATTGCTTTTGATATGGAGCTAAAACGCAGCAGCCTTGACAAAGCTTGCTTGATGATGTCTACTCTCTGACTCGCAACCCTTAAAATCCTTTCATAGAGGGATTTTTACGTAGATTTAACACTTCGCAATCTCGCCCTCGGGGAAAGCACGGATCTTCTGAAATAAATTGTTGCCCCAAGGTTAATCAAGGGTTAAATAGTAGAAGTCCTGAAAATGTCAGTCGCTATGGTTGTCCCCGAAATAATGCCCTTTAAAGATGATTTGCCGCCGAACAGTAGTTCCCTCAGTAATCCTGCGCAGCCCTTAAGGCATGTCTCAAAAAAGCATGCCGATGGCTGTTTGCAAGTCCTCAATAATGAAGTCACTTGGCGAATCTATTTCCGCAATGGCAAACTGCAATATGCATACAGCTCATTCCAGTCTTTGTCGATACTCGACTATCATTTTCGATGTGTAGGGTTTAATGATTTTTCGACAGCCAGTCGATCGCTTTCTCAAGCTGGCTTAATGAGCCGATCCAATGATTGTTTGGAGCCAGACTTTGCCAACCCTTTGCTCACCTGGCTGCTAAACCATGGATATCTCAACGTACCGCAAATCACTCAGCTGTTAGAAAATTTAGCTAAGGAGGCGATTGAGACTTTTCTCTGGCTGATAGAAGGCCATTGCCAATGGATTCAAGGCGAACTCAGCTCTAGCCAAGATTTGAATCTAGAGCTAGAGGATATGTTGAATATCTTCCAAGATCGAATCAGAGTTTGGCAAAGCTTTGAGCCATTAATCAAGTCTCCTCATCAGCGTCCTTACCTTTTTTCACACATTTCCGAAAATACCAGTTCTCCAGATTTAGTTAAGCTTAGTAGGCTTTTAAGAGGGATGAGCATTCGTCAACTTGCTCTAGCCCTAAATCAGGATGAGCTTAAGATTGCTAAGGTGCTTTATCCGTATATTCAACGGGGTGATGTCTGTTTGCGCGATCCCCAAAAAAGCTATATCAAGCTACCGGTTATTCCTCAACTGTCTCAGAGCGTACAGTCCCAAACACCACCTGCCAAAACATTTAGAATCGCTTGTGTCGATGACAGTCCAACGATTCTAGATGAAATGAACCGCTTTCTGAGTCACGATGAGTATGACGTCACTAAGATTGATGATCCGGTGAAGGCAGCATCCCTGCTGTTTCGGTTGAAACCGGACTTGATTTTGATGGATATTACCATGCCCGAAATCAGCGGCTATAAGCTGTGCGGTTTGTTGAGAAATAGTGTTGCCTTGAGAGAGGTGCCCATCGTTATGGTGACCGGCCGCTCAGGTTTGATTGATAAAGCTCGAGCTAAAGCGGCTGGTGCGACTGATTATTTAGTAAAGCCTTTTACGCGCGGCAGTTTATTGGCTGTAGTCGAAAAATATCTTCGCTAAAAATTTAGTTTTGCATAAAGAAAAGAAGAGTTTTTGATTACTTCTTTAAGATGCCTTTTTCGCATAGCCAATACTCTATTTCAAGGGTCGAGATAGACTCTTGACGATAAATTTTGACAAGAGTCTATCCCGACCTCTGGCCGGTTTCTTGGTTTATCCATCCTTCTATTAATTCACAGGAGAAGATTCATGAGTAAAGTTTTGGTTGTTGATGACTTGCAATCTGAGTTGCAGCTAATCAGTGGTTTTTTATCCCAAGGGGGATACCAAATTTCCACAGCTATCAATGGTTCGGATGCTTTAGAAAAGGCGAAGGCTCACATCCCAGATGTGATTGTGACTGATTTGGTCATGCCGGACATGAGTGGCTTAGAACTGTGCCGTAAGCTTAAAAAGGCCCCTGAAACTGCCAATATTCCTGTGATTGCTTGCACGACCAAAGATAGTCAAGTCGATCAGGCTTGGGCCAAAAAACAAGGCATTGTGGCGTACTTAGTCAAGCCTTGCAATCAACAGCAGCTGCTGGATGCTGTGAAATCAGTGGTGAGCTAAGGTCATGGTCACGACTCCTTCGATCACAAGCACCTCTACCGCCCGGTTGCAGCAATTGCTGCCGCAGTTGTTTCAGCCCGAGAGGCAGCCGGGCGATCGCTACTTGAAATTCGAGATTGCCCCCAATTGGCCGGCTTTAATTGCGTTGGCCGATGTGCAGGAATCTAGCCGAATTCCTGGTCACACGATCACACCACTGCCCAATCTGCCTGCCGGTGTTTTGGGGCTGATGAACTCTCGTAACCAGGTGTTGTGTGTCATTGATTTGGCGCAAGTATTGCAAATGCCTGCACAACGAGTTCACCGTCAGCACTATTCGATTGTGACCGTTCATGTGGCGTCAACCTCGGAAACGACGGCAGACGCCAACTTATTAGCTCTGGCACTCCATGACATTCAGGGCATCATTCGCCTCCAACGTGAGGAGATTGCATCCCCCGTCGATGAATTTGCCCCCGTCTTGACGCCCTTTCTACGCGGGTGTGTTGTGCAAGCGGGGCAAAGCATTCCCGTGCTTGACATCAAGGCGATCGCCACGGCACCGGTTTTGAACGCGCTCTAAACCAGAGCTGATTTCTTTCTAATGACTGTTGAGGGGCAGCAGATGCGGCTGTCCCCTTTCCTTCATACAACTTTTTTCCCATTCACATTGATGACCCTATTGAGGAATTAACCGATGACGACTGCTCAGCCTTTGCCCTATTCAGAAAACCCTCAAAATGCGAATGGGAAGCCAGTGCCACCGCCGCCGCCCTCACACAGGTTGCAGATGAAGGAACCCAGCCCGCCGTCTGGGCAGGAACCTAACCCCCGGCCAGACGCAGACCCGTCAGTCATGGAACCAGCCCAGAAACAGGGAAAATCCCGCCAGGTCCAAACGCTGCGAAATCGCCTATTACTGACCCTACTGCCCACCACACTCGTGCCGTTGGCCATCATCAGCACCGTCGACTACCAGATTTCCCAGAACAAGATTCAAGAAGAAGAAGAAACCATCCTAGGGGAAAAGTCGTTTATTACCAGTGAGCTGAGCGCGCTTTTTATCGAAGAATTGCAAACCAATGCTGAGGTCGTTGGGCTGAATCCCTTGCTGCAACAAGCTCTGAGATCGGCTGATCAGGAAGTTGCGCAGAAACAGTTAACGCAAATCCCCACTGAGAGCTTAGAAACGTATTACGGTGGTCGTAAACTGCTCCAACCCAATGCCACCCTTAACACCTATTTCCAAAATGTGGCGGAGAAGGAAGACCTAAGAGAAATTTTCCTCACCAACCGAGACGGCTTGAACGTGGCCTACAACCAGCTCACGTCTGACTTTGTGCAGAGCGATGAGCTCTGGTGGCAGAGTGCCAAAGAGAACGGATTTCATGTGGAATCTCCAGAATATGATGAATCGGCCGATGCCTTTGTGCTGCCGTTAGCCACCCGGATTGAAGATGTCGATACTGCTAATTTTGCCGGGGTCATTAAATCAGGTGTCTCCCCAGAAGCCCTGAATAGCAGACTCACTGAATTTCTACAAGCCACACTCAAAGGCTCGAAACAAGCTCAAATTGTTGACCTGACTACCAATCAACTCGTGGCCTCTATTGATGTAAATGCCGAGGGGCAATTGATTGCGACCCCTGGCCGTGACTTGGTTGACCAAACAGTTACAGGGGGAGAGACGATCGCTGAAATTGCCCTGGCCCTGCAAGCCGCTGCTGCCGACTCAAACCAATCTTCAGAGCAGCTGGCAACCACACTTGAACAAGCCCACACCCTCAGAAATGTGAAGATTGAGCGCTTTAGCAGTGAGAAGGGGGATTTCGTTTCCGCCTTATTTGCCCTGAGCGATAAGACCTATGTGGTGACCACCATTCCCAACGTTCAGTGGGTGGCGATCTCCTCGGTTGACACGGCTGAACTGAAAGCTGTTAGTTACGACATTTTGATCAAATTCTTGATTATTGGTGGCGTGCTGAGTGTTGCTGCCGGGGCCATTATTTTGTATTTGGCTCGCCAGGTTTCGAACCCCATCAACGAGTTATCGGATGCGGCCAACCAGATGGCCAGTGGCGATCTGAATGTCACCGCAGCGGCGGCAGGGACACTCGAAACCCGACAGCTAGCGGGCACTTTCAACAACCTGGTCACACAGGTGAAAGCCCTGCTCAAGCGCCAGCAGGATGAAACCGAACGGGTACAACTTTTGGCGGCGATCGCTCAGTCAAAAGACGATGATGACATGCAGGTGCCGCTCAATAAATACTTAGACGAAATCCGCCTCAAACTATCTGTTGATCGGGTCGTCGTTTATCGCTTCAAGCCTGACATGAGTGGCTACATTGCGGGTGAAGCGGTGGTTAAAGGCTTTCCAGCAGCTTTGGGTGACACCATTAACGACCCTTGCATTCCCCAAGGATTGATCGAAGCCTACAAGGCGGGTCGGGTCGTACCCACCGATGATGTCATGCAGGCTGGCTTCCACCCCGATCACCAGCAGCTGATGGTCCGACTGCAGATCAAATCTAACCTGGTCGTGCCGATTGTGATTGCCGGTGACTTGTTTGGCTTGTTGGTCGTTCACCACTGCGCCCAACGCCATGCCTGGCAAGCCGAGGAAATCACCCTGCTGCAAGACGAAGCGGAACAGCTCGGTGTGGCCATGAGTAGTTTGGCCGCCATTGAAACCCAAATGCTGGCGGCAGTTGCACAACAAGAGCGGCGGCAAGATTTAGAGATGCAGCTGCTCGGGTTGATGGAACGCATTGAAGGGGCGGTCGAAGGCGACCTTACGGCTCGGGCTCAGCTGATGGAAGGGGAAATCGGCATTGTGGCTGACCTGTTTAACGCGGTAATTGAGAACCTGCAAGAAATTGCGCTGCAGGTGCGGGATTCCTCGGGTCAGGTGAATCAATCGCTGAACACCAACGAAACCGCGATTCGCCACCTAGCCGAGAAGGCCATCTTAGAGGCCAAAGAAATTCAAACGGCCTTGGGGTCGGTGCAATCCATGTCGCAGACGATTGAGACAGTTGCGCACAATGCGGAAGAAGCCTCAACGATCGCCAACTCCGCCTATGCCACCGTGCAGGCAGGCAACCAGGCAATGGATCAAACGGTGAACAGTATTCTGGGCCTGCGGACAACCATCGGCGATACCACGAAGAAGATGAAACGTTTGGGAGAATCTGCCCAGAAAATTTCTCAGGTGGTGGCGTTGATTGACGAATTGGCGCTCAAGACCAACTTGCTCTCCATTAACGCCAGTGTTGAGGCGGCTCGCGCGGGTGAGTTGGGTCAGGGCTTCACGGCAGTGGCCGAGCAGGTGGGCGCACTGGCAGAACAATCTGCCTCAGCGACCCAAGAGATTGCCAAAATCGTGACCAGCATTCAGTCTGAGACTCAAGAACTGGTGGAAGCCATGGAAACCGGCACCACTCAGGTGGTGAACAGTACCCACCAGGTGGAAAAGACTAAATTGCAATTGACTGAGGTGCTGACGCGATCGCAGGAAATTGACCAGCTGATGCGCGCCATTTCTGAAAACACGATCGCCCAAGCCGAATCCGCCCAAAGTGTGACCGCCGTCATGGAAAAGGTTACGCAAGCGTCAAAACAGCGATCGGTAGCCTCTCGTGAAGTAGCCCAGGCCATGCAGGCAACCGCGCAAGTCTCCCAGAAACTTCAGGCCTCTGTGGAACAGTTCAAGGTCGATTAATATCGGCTCGCGGATTGACCCGCTGCCCCAAATTTCCCCTTTCCTCATAAGCCGAGCGGGAGTTGCCGGGCCTGACTCCCCGACGCTTGCGGTCCGCCCAGGCCATGAGTAGAAAGCCTTTCTGAACGCTAATCACCGAGAAACTCTGATGGATACAGAACAACAGGTTCGACTCAATTTTCTGGAAGAAGTCGAAGACTATTTTGATCAGATTGAAACCGTCGTTTTAAAGCTGACAACTGCCGAACTCGATACGGCCGAGATCGATCGCGCCATGCGGGCAGCGCATTCCATCAAGGGCGGTGCTGGCATGATGGGGTTTGTGCCCTTGAGCCAAATTGCCCACCGGTTGGAAGACTTCTTCAAAATTTTACGGGTGCGAGGCGAGGCTGTAGACCTTACAGATCAGGTCGAATCCCTCTTCTTGCAGGGGATTGATGCTCTACGGTTAGCCAGTCAGCATAGTCGTCAAGGCCAGGAGCTGGATGACAGTGTGATGCAGGCTAAAATACAGCCGATTTTTGATCAGCTGCGATCGCATCTCGGTGATCTGCGTCCAGAAGATGAAGATCGCCTCCTGGCTCAAGAAGAGAATGTGGATGTGGCCGTCATCATTTTCTCTAGCGGCGTGGAGGAGTGTCTAGATGAGTTTGAGGCGCAACTCATATATCTCTCTGATTACCAAATCGCGGCGGCATTAGCAGCGGCGGCAGAGCAATTGGCGGAATTTGGCCGGATGAGTGAACTCGTGCCCTTTGTGCAGCTCTGTGAGCAGGTGCAAGCCGACATTCCACAGCTCAAAGTAGAGTGTTTACCCGCCTTTGCTCAAGCAGTCTTATCCGCCTGGCGGCGATCGCATGCGCTCGTCTTAATTGGGCGCACCAGTCATCTGCCATCCAACGTGGCGATTGAGACTAGTTGGTTAGACCCAAACCACCAGACATTGCCCAAAACGATAGAAATTCCCCAAGAAATTTCCCCGCCTGTCGTCAATCACAACGCCGGTATTGCCGTCCCTCATCCGCTGACGAAAACGATTGATATTTGGGACGATTCAGGAACTGATGTAGAGGCTTTAGAGGTTGCCAACCTAGACTGGCTGGATGAAGGCAATCTGAGCGCCTGGCAAGAATTCGTCAGCAACTTCGACGAAGCGGAAGAGCCAGAGCTAAAACTTGAGCCGGAAACTCTATCAGGGCAAACAGCAGCAACCTCTGCGCCCTTTGCGGTTAGTGGGCGATCGCCCGTCGCTGACTCGGAGGTAGCTCCAGGCGCAATTCCAGACCCTGCAGTGGCTCCAACAGCAGGGGTGTCAGACCGTACGTCCGCAGCGCTATCTGTTTCTGACAATGAGCTACAGCCGAGCATGGATGAACGCCATTTACCGATGGGTGAGGGGGCTGTTTCAGAGGTCGAAGCGCTGCCAGTGCCGACGCTTGACCCGGCAGAGACGAACGGCAAGACTGTGAACTCGCAGCAGAATACAACAGTGCGTGTCTCTGCACAGCAACTGCAACAACTAAACACGTTGTTCGGCAAGCTCATCGTTGAGCGTAATGCTATCGATCTGCGACTTTCCCAATTGCACAGTTTGGTGGGCTTAATGCAAGACCGGATGGAGCAGTTAGAAGACTCAAACCACTATCTTCGGCAGTGGTACGATCGCGCTTCGACGGCGGGATTAATGGCGACCCCGGCGCCTCAGGCTGATGTCCATCAGCCTCCTCAGACGCTGGAGAAAACGTTGGTCAGTCCAGCTTTGACCGAAGCTCGCTCGCAGCTGCAGCATCAGTTTGATGCCTTGGAATTTGACCGATATACCGATTTGCACATCCTCTCTCAAGAACAAATGGAGCGCATTGTGCAGCTTCAGGAAGTCTCTGGCGATATTGTTTTCAGTCTCCGTGAAGCGAGCACGGCCACGGCGGATCTGCACTTTACGGCTCGGGCCTTGCAGAGTGGCATGACCAGAATCCAAATGCGGCCCTTTAGCATGTTGGTCAAGCGCTTCCCTCGGGTGATGCGCGATTTGGCGGTGCAACATCACAAGCAGGTTAATCTCAACCTTGAGGGCGAAATGACCCTCATTGATCGAGTCGCGATCGAAGCCCTCACCGATCCCCTGAATCATCTACTGCGCAATGCTTTCGACCATGGCATCGAGACGCCTGAAGAGCGCATCGCCGCGGGCAAACCGGCAGATGGCACCATCACTCTCCGGGCGATGCACCGGGGTAACCAAACTCTGATTACGATTCAAGATGATGGACGGGGCATTGATCCCGCGAAAATTCGCAGTCGCTTAAGTCGTTTGGGGATGTCGGCCACCGAAGTTCAGCAACTCCGCGATCGCGATTTGGTGGATCTCATTTTTGAACCCGGTTTCAGTACAGCCGAGCGCGTGACGGAACTGTCGGGAAGAGGGGTCGGCATGGATATTGTGCGCACCAATTTGCAACAGCTCCGCGGCGAGATTCGAGTCGATACCCAGGTAGGACAGGGCACTACCTTTACCATCCAAGTGCCTCTGGCCGTGTCGGTCTTACGCGTCATGCTGGTAGAAAGCGCTCGCATGGTCTTTGCCGTTCCGATCGACAGCATCAAAGGGATGGCCAGTCTGCCTACCGCTACGGTGGGCGATCAAACACCATCCGCTCCTCCTACACAGCTCAATTGGGAAGGGCAAGCGGTTGATCTGATTCATCTAGAAGACTGTTGGCAGTTCAATACGGCTGTCCGGGCCTTTGAAATGGAGGGTACGCCCACGATTAATCAGCCGACCGCCTTGATGGTTGAGCAAGGTGGGCAACTACAAGGAATTTGCATTGATCGGTTTTGGGGGGAGCAAGAGATTTCCTTGAGTCCGGTCAAGAGTCCAATCCGATTACCCGCTGGCTTCAGCGGTACCAGCATTCTGGGGGATGGTCGGGTGATTCCGCTGATCGATCCGTTCCAGCTATTAGAGTCGATTTTAGAGCCGTCAGAAACTCAGAGCCCTCAATCGGCAACGCAGTCTAAGTCCTTGCCGTCAATCCCCACGGCTCCCCCCTCGGCTGCCATGACGAACCAATTGCCGACGCTACTCGTGGTGGATGATTCCATTAACGTGCGTCGCTATCTAGCCCTGACGTTAGAAAAAGCGGGCTATCAAGTTGAGCAGGCCAAAGATGGTCAAGAGGCGCTCGACAAATTAATGGCTGGGTTAGCAGTAGAGGCGATCATCTGTGACATTGAGATGCCGCGCTTAGATGGGTATCAAGTCTTGTCAGAATTGCGATCGCGCCCAGAATATCAGCGGTTGCCCATCGCCATGTTGACCTCGCGCATGAGTGACAAACATCGCAAGCTGGCCATGAATTTAGGTGCCTCAGCCTACTTCTCTAAACCCTATAACGAGCAGGAACTCCTCAAAACCTTGCAGGCGTTAATACAAACCACTGAGGAGTCATCAGCGCGCGATCGCCAGCTCGTTTAGAAGGTGTCATTCATCCCGACTCTCTAAAACAAGGATACCGAGCTGGCTGCCCTGCCCCTCGGCTCCTCTGCGTTGCCAAGATGGCCTCGGCAGTCCGATCACTGAGCACTGGTATAACGCCGCCTAACCGGCTGAGGACTCCCCGATCTTTATGAAACCGAGGGTTGTTCTTCCGACGGTTGTGTCGAGGCAATTTCAACTTCTTCTGTCGGGGGGGCAGCATCAGAATCTTTGAACACAATGCGTAACAGCGGTGGCGCGACGAACGTCGTCAAAATCACCATGACGATAATCGCGGCTTCAAGAGACTCTGAGAGCGCCCCACTGGCGGCACCCACACCCGCAAAGACCAGACCCACCTCACCCCGAGGGATCATGCCCACGCCAATGGCGAGTTTGTTGATACCGTCTTGACCAAATACTGCAAATCCGGTGACTACCTTACCGATGATCGCCACGACGACCAAGAACGAAGCAATGATTAACCCTTCGCGGTTGGCGGGATCAAGCGGATTCAGGACGCTCACATCAGTGCGTGCCCCCACTGTCACAAAGAAAATCGGCACCAGCATGTCAGAAATCGGAATGATCTGCTCTTCCAATTCTTTATGTTTCGGCGTTTCGGCCAGAATTAGCCCGGCGGCAAAGGCCCCTAAAATCGCCTCTAGCTGAATGGTGGCAGCGATGTAAGACAGCACAAAGGCAAAGATCAGCGAGCAAATGATCAGTTCGCCCCGCGTCTGCATTTGATTAACCAAGCCGACAAAAATCGGACTGAGCAGTCGCCCGATGAAAATCGATCCGATCAAAAACGCCGCTGCACTGACAATCAGAATGACAACGTTCTGAATCTCGATTTCCCCGGTTTTAGCCAGGCTGGCCACCACCGCTAAGACGATGATGCCGAGAACATCGTCTAAGACCGCCGCGCCAATAATAATTTGTCCTTCGCGCGAGCTGAGCCTCTGCAACTCGGCTAATACTTTGGCGGTGATGCCAATGCTGGTGGCGGTCAGCGCCGCGCCCGCAAAGACGGCGGGGATCGTCGCAATGTTGAAGAGCACAATCAGGCCCGTTGTGCCCAGGGCAAAGGGCACCACCACCCCGATAATGGCGACCACGGCGGCCTGGGGGCCGACCCGAATCAGCTCCTTCAGATCAGATTCCAGGCCAATTTCAAACAGCAGAATGATGACGCCCAATTCCGCCAGAATCGAGACGACCTCACTTTCGCCGCGAAAGACGGAAAGCAGGCCGGAGCCATCCATGTCGGTGGTGGTTGAGACCAACCGCATCAGGACTGAGCCGGTTTCACCGGCTCCTTCGGGAAAGACAATCAGATGCAGGGCTGAGACCCCGACGACGACGCCTCCTAACAGCTCACCCAAGACCGGGGGCAAATTGAGTCGCGCGCAGAGTTCTCCGCCAATTTTGGCTGCCAAGTAAACCGTAATCAGACTCAGCAAAACACCGGCTAAGACCAGCGGTTCGATCTCAGCCTCTGAAGCTTCGGCCAAGAGAGTCGGCCAACTGACGTCTCCATAGAGGGGCATTGCGGTCAGGCTACCGATGGAACTGAGGCAGAAAAGTGCATTCACCATTCAGGCTGAAAAAACGCATCTTGTCTACCTTACATGAGTTCAGGTTTTCGCTAATGTTCAAACCGATCAACTTGCCGGTTTATTTGGCGATCGCCAAATATCGCGCTAGCCAGTTGGCGGAGGAGATTTCCGAGCAAGAATATACCGGCACTGTCAGGGCGGGTTTAGCGAGTCACCTTCAGGATCACCGCTACCAGGCATCAATAAAACCCGCCCCTACGGGTGGTGAATGCGGTTCTCGGTAATGCGGTTCTCGGGTTAGATAAAGACGCGATGCTGGAGGGCCGGCATCTGTTGCCGCACCTGCGACAAGCGAGCGGGGTTGATTTCGGCGATCGCCACCCCAATATCGGTGCCCACGTCGTCTAGCACCATGCCCCAGGGATCGACAATCATCGCGTGCCCGTGGGACTGGCGACGACTGTTGTGAAACCCCGTCTGGGCTGGGGCAATGACATAACAGGTGTTTTCGATCGCCCGCGCCTGCAGCAGCACCTGCCAGTGATCTTTGCCCGTAAATGCGGTGAAAGCCGCAGGAATCATCAGCACCTCGGCCCCCATCTGCGACAGATGGCGGTAAAGCTCCGGAAAGCGCACGTCATAGCAAACCGAGAGGGCCAAGTTCCCCAACTGTTTAGATGGATGCACCGTCGGTAAATCTTGGCCCGAGATCACCGTATTGGATTCGCGATAGGTGTTGCCATCGGGGACATTCACGTCAAACAAATGAACTTTTTCGTAACGGGCGAGTTCACTACCATCGGAGCCCACCAGCAGCGCTGTATTGAAAAACTTGCCGTCTTTACCGGGCACCGGATAGCCACCGCCGAGCAGCGTAATCTGGTGGCGTTGAGCCATTTTTTTGAGAAACTGTTCGCTGGCGTCGCAAATTTCTTGAGCCCGCGCCTGTTTGGCCCCCTCTTCGCCTAAGAACGAAAAATTCTCGGGGAGTGTCACGAGTTCCGCCCCGCGTCGCACTGCCAGGTCAATTAAGTCTTCAGCTTGAGCCAGATTTTTCTCCAAATCTGGCACGCTGGTCATTTGTAAAGCTGCGGCCAGGTAAGACTTCATGCGCGATCGCCACTGATAAAAGTTTGAATTTCAATTTTACGCGGATTTGGGCCGCTGCTCACAGGCTCTGCCCTGGGATCGCCGTTTTTAGGGGTTTTTGCGGAGCGAGGGGTCGTTAGATGCCCTATCGACAGTATTGATAATGACTGTAGTCAAAATCAGTGTTGGCACCGCGACTAGCCTGATAGCTTAACCACAGATTGACCAGTTTTAGAGAGATGGATTGAGCGATGGATATTGCGATCGCCCTGGCGGTTTCATTTGCGGGCCTCTTGCTTTCGGTGCAGCAAGGCTGGCCGCTGTTATTGCCCCTGATGGGCGCTCTGAGCCTGATCGCTTTAGTCTATCGGCGGCGAGGTATTCCCTATGCGCAGTTGGCGCAGCATATGCAGCAAGGGGTGCGGCAATCGTGGGGCGTGCTCAGCATTCTGTTGCTGATTGGGGTGGTGGTGGCCGGTTGGCTGATTGCCGGTACCGTGCCAGCGTTGGTTTACTACGGGCTCAAGATCATTCACCCGCAGTGGTTTTTGGTGTCGGCCTTTGTGCTGACGGGGACGCTCTCGGCGCTACTGGGCACCTCGTTTGGCAGTGCCGGGACGATGGGGTTAGCGCTGATGATCATGGCGCGCGGGGCCGATTTCCCCGAGGGGTGGGCAGCGGGTGCGGTGATCGCTGGGGCCTATGTGGGCGATCGCTGTTCCCCCATGTCGTCGAGTGCTCATCTGGTCGCGGCAATCACGGCCACGAATATCTACGGCAATCTGCAGCGCATGATCGCCACCAACTGGGGGCCGTTGGGCTTATCTCTGCTGATTTATGGCATCGCGTCGCTACAGCATCCGCTGACGGGCACAGACAATCCGCTGTTGGCGAGCATTCCCACCCAATTTTCAGTGCATCCCCTTACCCTATTGCCCGCCGGTCTGCTGGTGCTGCTTACCCTCTGTCGGTGGCCGGTGCGACGCACCTTGGCCGTAAGCCTGGCTGGCGCGATCTCCCTGGCGCTCACCTTGCAATCGCAATCGGTAGGGACGGTGGCCCAAACCTTGCTGTGGGGACTGCAGTTGCCCCCAGAGGAGGCCCTGAGCACCATTTTTAAAGGCGGTGGCCTGTGGACGATGAGCAAAGTTTGCAGCATTGTCTTAGTCTCCAGTGCGCTGGCTGGATTGCTCTCCGCCCTCGGCACCTTTGACCGGGTCGGGCGCTGGCTGGCTCGGTGGTCAGGGCAGCGGGGGCTGTTTGGGGGCGCGATCGCGGCCAGTTTGCTCACCAGCGCCTTTGGCTGTACGCAAACCATTGCGATTTTGCTGACGCAGAAGATTGCGCAACCGCAGTACACGGCGCAGCAGGTCAGCCAGGAACAGCTGGCAGTGGATATTGAAAATACGGCGGTGGTGATTGCGCCCTTGATTCCCTGGAACATCGCGGGGCTGGTTCCGGCCACCATTATTCTCAGCGACAGCAGCTTTGTGCCCTATGCGGTGTATCTCTATCTATTGCCGCTGTGGAACTGGCTATTTTATCGCGTTGACTGCAAGCCATTGTGGCGACGTTGGTTTCCGGTGAATTGATGGAGAGTGGAGGGTAGGGGGTAGAGGGTGGCAAGTTCGGAGTCGGAAATCAGGATCTTGCCGCATTCGCATTCGCCATTTAGCTTTGCGAGGAAAGAGAGATAAAGAGAAGGCGGAGGAAAAGTGTGTCTAAAAGCTGAAAGCAGCCTTTCAATCTGGCTTTTCCTATGTGCTTCCGCCCTTCTTCTTCGTCCTCCCGCAACGTTTTCAACTATGTCCGAACATAACCCTTCGGTTGGGCTGCGACAGATACAGAACAGTTCGACGGAGACGTAGACAAGCTTTCAACTATTCCGAATTTAACCCTTCAGTTGGGCTTTTTGGCAAGTTCTACCTATTACAACGTGGTCTCGTTTTCAACTATTCCGAATTTAACCCTTCGGTTGGGTTAGATGAATATGAGGAAGATTTAGTAGTTTTTTCGTTTTCAACTATTCCGAATTTAACCCTTCGGTTGGGATTAGCGATGTCCCGATTGGCATCGCTCAGTACGGTACGTTTTCAACTATTCCGAATTTAACCCTTCGGTTGGGAGCGCCACTCTAGAAGCCAAACCCTGTAAGGATTTTGACCCCATCGATTCAAGCACCTCCATTTTATCATCAGCAAATTGTGGATTTTGGTCAAAACAGCCCATCCTTAACCCCTTGAACTCCCCACTCGACAAGGCATTCAAGTACCTCAACGAGATTTCAGGCATTACAGCCGGTCAACATCCTGCTTGCACCACACCGCAGCCCGACACCCTAGCGATTTTGCCAGTGCTGCAGCAGGCCGATCGCCCATGCCCCCAAAGACACGGCCATCACCATCTAGCGCCGTGGCGATCGCGAATTGAATTTGGCCTGCAGGTCTTGCAGTGTCGGGTTGGCGGGTGTGTCTTGAGGTCGGGACTGAGTTTGGGGTTTGGCCGATTTGGTTCGTTGAGGTTTTGGTGATTTGGTGGATTGGGGCTGGGCGGCTTTGGTCGGTCGGCGGTTAGAAGTGGCGGGCGACGAATCGGGCGATCGCATCGACAGGCTGCCGCGCTTCAGCTTTTCATCCACTTCCAGCACGCGCACGGTCACACCCTGACCGACTTTGCCGATTTCTGTGGGGTCTTTGACAAAGCGATCGGCCAGTTGAGACACATGGACAAGGCCGTCTTGGTGGACGCCAATATCGACAAACGCGCCGAAGTTGGCGACGTTGGTGACCACGCCCTCTAGCGTCATCTCGGGTGCTAAGTCGGCCAGGGTTTGAATGTCATCGCGAAATTTCGCCGTGACAAATTGCGATCGCGGGTCGCGTCCGGGCTTTTCCAGTTCCTCTAGAATGTCGCGCAGGGTCGGTTCACCCACGGCGGCGGTGGCGTAGCGTTTGAGGTCGATGGACTGTAGAGATCGCGTCTGTAGTTGCTGAGCGTTGGCTTTGAGCGCAGTCACATTGAGCCCCAAGTCTTGCAAAATCGTGCCCACAATGCCATAGCTTTCGGGGTGAACGGCAGTGTTGTCGAGGTGATTTTCGCCCGCGCGAATACGCAAAAAGCCTGCCGCCTGTTCAAAGGCTTTGGGGCCCAGCTTGGGCACTTTGAGCAGCGCCTTGCGATTGCGAAACGCGCCGTGGGCATCGCGATAGGCCACGATGTTATTGGCGACGGTCGGGGTAATGCCCGAGACGTAGGTCAGCAGTTCGGACGAGGCGGTGTTGAGGTCAACGCCGACATAGTTCACACAACTTTCGACCGTTTCTTCCAGCTTTTGCTTGAGCTGCTTTTGATCGACATCGTGCTGATATTGGCCCACCCCGATCGATTTCGGATCGATTTTGACCAGCTCCGCCAGGGGGTCTTGCAGGCGACGGCCAATGCTGATCGCCCCTCGCACCGTGACGTCCAATTCGGGAAACTCCGCGATCGCCACGGGACTGGCAGAATACACCGAGGCCCCAGCTTCGTTCACCATGACCTTGGTAGGCGACTGCGGCAGGGACTGCAGCACCTCACCGACAAAGGCATCCGTCTCCCGACCGGCGGTGCCATTACCGATGGCAATCAGCGCCACCTGATATTGCTGAATGAGTTGCTTGAGCGCTTGAGCAGCCTGCTCGCGTCGCCCCTGGCCCTGGTGCGGAAAAATCGCTTCGTAATGCAAGAACCGACCCGTTTGATCCACCACGGCTACCTTGCAGCCGGTGCGAAAGCCCGGATCAATCGCTAGCGTCGGTTTCATCCCAGCAGGAGGAGCCAGCAGCAGATCCCGCAGGTTAGTCTCAAAGGTGTGAATCGACTCGCCATCGGCCCAGGCTTTTTTCTCAGCGATAACCGCGTTGATCAGGGAGCTTTTCATCAATCGCGTAAAGGCGTCGTCGATCAGGTCGCGATAGAACGCCCTCAAATCAGCGTGGCGGGTGCGCACGACTTGCGCCTCTAGATGACGCAGCACTTCCTCCCCATCAAAGGCCAACTCCAAACTGACAATGTCTTCTCGCTGCCCCCGCAACAGCGCTAAAAGATTGTGGGGTGCGACTTTGCTCACCGCGACGTCATAGGCGCGATACAGCTCAAACTTGGTGCTGCCTGCCGGAATCTTGGCATCAATCTGCGCCCGAAACTGGCCCGCTTTGAGAAAGTAGCGGCGTACCCAGGCGCGCAGTTCAGCCTGCTCGGCCACGGCCTCGGCCAAAATGTCAGCGGCTCCTTTGAGCGCCTCCTCCACGGTCTCGACACCCTGCTCGGGCTGGATGAAATCGCGGGCAGCTTGCGTCAGATTTAGCGGCGATCGCTGCGGTTGGATATGTTCAGCGATCAAGGTGGACAGAGCTTCCAGGCCCTTCTCACGAGCGATGGTGGCGCGGGTGCGACGTCGGGGGCGGTAGGGCAAATAAAGGTCTTCAAGATCCGTTTTTTTGTCGCAGGCGGTGATCTTGGCCTGCAGTTCGGGCGTCAGCTTGCCCTGATCAATGATGGACTGCAGGATGACGGCTTTGCGATCGCCCAACTCGGGCAGGTATAGAAACCGCTCTTGCAGCGATCGCAGCTGCACTTCATCCATGCCACCAGTCCGCTCTTTGCGATAACGCGCAATAAAGGGAACCGTTGCCCCCTCTTGCAACAGCGCCAGGGCGGCGGCGACATCCCGCGGAGAGAGAGACAGTTCCTGGGCAAGGGCTGGGGTCAGGTCAGTCATGGCGATCGCGTCAATCAGATCAGTAAGGCTAGGGCAGCAGTCTAGCACTGCTGCCCGGTACGATGGGGCGGTTTAGGGCCGGTGTTCCGCTCGCCCGCTGCTGCTCCCTCACAGTATCTTTGGGTGTACATTACTAAATCCGATCGACCTCAACTTTCCAAAACTTTGAAAAATTCCGATCATGGCTGTACGGGCGGGTTTAGCCAGAAACCTTAAGCTCACTCCAACAAAGCATCTACAAAACCCGCCCCTACGGAGATCGTCTTCGTTGTTAGAAATCGCTTAAACCGGCTCCACCTCAATTTCCACTTCTGTCGGACTGCCCTGGGTAATCACCGGGTAGGCCGTAGTGCTCGTCCATCTCAAGCTGTCGCCGTAAAAAATCTGAGCCCGCACAACATAGGAATGCTGGGGCTGAATCTCGGCTGGGTCATAGGTCAGGCTGAAGGGAATGGGTACCTGCTGTCCGGCAGTCTCAATGGTTTGCTCGGCAATCACCGTTGAGGGAGCATCGGCTAGGCTCACATCTTCGAGGGTGACGATCACGGTGGCGCTTGGCGGCAGGCCAATCCGCTGAAAATAGGTGACGGTACCGGTCACGCTGGCTGTTGTTGACTCTTCACAGGCCATGCTCAAGGCACCAATCAGCCAGGAACCAGGGCGAGGTTCGAGGGCGCTGGAGCCATCGATCACGTTTTGCCAGCCGTAACCTTCGGAATCGTACTGCTCCATGTTGGCTTTCATCGCTTCCAGATCGCGGATGATGGACGGGCGATCGCTGTCGAGCAACGTCAGCAGCTCATCCGTGTCTGCAGCTCTGGGCATCGACTGCACCAGGGCGCAAACTTCAGCTCGACTGGGCATGGGGTTGTCGGTTGAGGGCATCTCCTCGGCTACGAGCGGCTGGCTTGGTAGCGAGAGCAGCGCCAAGGTGGTGGCGATCGCCAGCCCGGTCACAAACATCCAAAGTATTTTCATCATCACCCGAATATCCTCAGCATTAATTTTGGGGGAGCCCACCCAAGATGGCACAGCCGACGTATTCTCGCCTGTTTCTGTCGCTGCTCGGACGTTGTTTAGTTTCGCTTAAGGTGAGCGATGGCCTCAAGGTTTCTCGTTCAATTCGCCCTGGCAATACCGGTATGTTCTCGCTCGGAAATTGCCTCAGGGGCTGGATGGAAACCAGCCCTGAGAACCGCCTCAAATGCAGGGTAACAATTGGTCAAGTTACGAATTTGGTAACCGTAACTGGAGACCGATCGCGCTGTGACACATTGAATGAGTCGATTAAGTTCAAAAGGTTGTGAGGATATGAAATCCGTCAAACGCGCTTTCCCTAAACGTTTCGTCGCAGCAGTGCTCGCTTCAGCTGCCCTAACTTCGGGTCTGGTGGTGATGCTACCAGGATTCACCCCCCTGGCAGTGGCGCAGGAGGCGACCCTGCGAACCCTGACCGTGACTGGACAAGGGCAAGAATCGGTGCAAACCACCAAGGCGCTGGTGGTGTTGGGAGTCGAGCAACAAGGTCGCGATGCCACCACAGTGCAGGCAGCGATCGCTGAACGATCAACGGCAGTGGTGGAGCTGCTGCGATCGCGCCAGGTCGACAAGCTCGAAACCACGGGAGTACGGCTCAACCCCCAATACAACTACGATAATGGCCGGGCTGAAATCATCGGCTACAGCGGCAGCAACACCGTCAGCTTTGAAATGCCGACAGAAGCTGTCGGTACCCTGCTAGATGAAGCTGTGAATGCCGGGGCCAATGAAATTATCAGCATTAGCTTTATCGCTGAGGATGACGCGATCGCGGCGGCTCGCCAGCAGGCCCTGCGCGAGGCTACGGCTGATGCCCAAGAGCAGGCAAATACGGTGCTGAGTGCGCTCGACCTCGGGCCGCAAGAAATTATCAGCATTCAAATCAACGGCGCGTCCGCCCCGATTCCGATTAATCTGCCGCAGCGAGCCGAGTTTGCGGTGGCCCAGGCGGATGTCTCTACTCCTGTGATCGGCGGCGAGCAGACGGTGCAGGCCACCGTGACCCTACAAATCCGCTACTAGGGTGGGGTGACCAGTTCCTGAGCCAACGCCGAGAGTAAGTTATGCGTGCGATGCTTTGCACCTGAAGCACCGGCTCAAAACGGTAGACCAGCCGCAGACAGGATGCCGAAAGCGAAAGCCCCGGAGCCAAAAAAGCTCCCCATCCAAAATAGGGTGCGGAATGGGCTCCAGTCGAACGCATAGGCTGGCACGTAAAGGGCGCGCGCCATGACGACGACGATCGCGGCAGTCTGCGTCAGGCCTGTCGATATTTCCGCGACGCCAGCGATCAACACCAGGGGCGCAAACAAGGCTAGCCCCTCCACCTGATTTCTCACATTTCTATCGAGACGCGCTCCCATCGGGCCTTGGTTGGGTGGGGACTCAGCGCGCGACGACAGCGCGTACTTTACGCCTGAAGTCAAATCAAGATATGTTCCCTGAAACAGAATCGAGAGAAACAAAATTACAACGCACCCCAAAAGTGCCCAAAGTTCGATTTTCATAGTTTCCTACTGTTTGCTGGGTTCATGGCAGTCACCGTCCCCTAAGCGGAGTTGAAGAACCGTTTTGGAGATCTAGCTTGCTCCCTTTGGGAGACGCTTCGCGTTGGCAACGCCTGCCAGACAGGCATCCGACTCCGCTCAGCTAGCGTGACATCCGGGACAGTGACTGATGGCAAGGTCTGTACTGGATCGTGGTGAGAGGTAGAATCATCAATCTTCCACCTCTCAAGCCTCTAGAAACTTCCAGATTTTATGCAGCCGCTTTTAACTGAAAGTTTTGCTGAGCTTCTAGCTTGCGGGGATGGGGGGTACCGTTCTCGGCATAGTATTTCAATTCTTCTACAGCATTTTTGAGCATGCCGCCCATCTGCATCCGCATCATCGGCCCCATCACGAGATTGAAGACGGGCAAAATCTTAGCCTCCATGCACATCTCGACCTGGGCGCTCTGGTTGTTGATGGGTGTAACCTTCCAGGAGTTGCTCATTTGTTTAACAAAGAAGGGCATCTTTTCACCCTGGGCGGTGTAGGCAATGGCGCGATCGCCCTCGTCATAGCGAGTGACGGTTTCTTTAAACGGCCCCAGATCGGTTTCACAAACACGACCCGAAACGGGTGCATGGCGAGGTGCGCCGACACTCTTGCGTTCTTTAGAGACATGCACAGCACTGATCCAGTCAGAGACTTGCCCGTATTGGGGGCCGAGGATGTCCCAAACTTTGTCAGCAGAGGCGTTGATGGTGACTTGTTGTTTGATTTGCATGGTGTTTACCGAATGGGTTGAATTGAACTTGATTGCTGATGCCAGCGATGGATTAGCCCAGGATTTGGCCGCCACTACAAACTCTGGCCAGCCAGCTCTGTGACCGATGGCCATAGCCATTGGTCACAGAGCTGGAAAAATCATCAAACGGGCAGAGGAAAGTCAGAATTGCTCTGAAGGACTAACCGGTCACGGCCTCCACCGGAAACTGAATTTCCACCACCATTTCGGATTCGTGGCCGGGTTTGGGCGGCACAATAAATGCCTCCCGGCCAGGGCCAATGAGTTTGTAGTGGTTGATTTCTGCCCAGGTGCCAATGGCACCATAGGCATGGAGCCCTTTTTCGGGGCCACCAAACCGGACGGCGGTAACAGCGGTTTCGATTGGGGGTAACTCGCGGACGGCCATGGGTTCGCCCTTGGATAAGGGCACCGTAATATCCAGAGCTTGGTTGAGCAGAAACCCAAACTCCAGATCCCACTCTTGGTCTTCAAACAGCTCGCTATGGATGACACAGACAAAGCGCCCTAGGGATCTGGCTGGGACATGTTTGGGGACGACCCGACCCATTTCTGAGAGGGTCGCTAACCCGTCTACCAAGCCTTTGCAGGTATGCCGCTGGGCCAGAAAGGGTTGAGCGGGCAGGCTTTTCACAACGACATCTTCGTCTTGAAATTCGCCTTTACGCTCCAACAACTGCAGCCGTGACTCCACAGCCCGAAGGCGGACTGCTTCTGACTGAATGGTTTGCTCAATCTGTGCCTTTTTGAGGGCGAGCATGCCCCGAATCTCTTCGGGGGAGACCGCATCGGCCATCAGGTGCTTGACCTGATCGAGCGAGAACCCCAAGTCTTTGAGGGCAAGAATGCGGTTGAGTTGTGCTAGCTGCTGAACGCTGTAGTAACGGTAGCCAGTCTCCCCATCGCTACGGATAGGGGTAAACAAGCCGATTTCGTCGTAGTAGCGCAGCAGGCTAGCGGG
>JBHJJI010000427.1:0-2906 GCA_050042805.1 Leptolyngbyaceae cyanobacterium | reverse complement strand
TGATGCTCCGCTGCACTCATGGGTCTCCGAATCCTCCTGAACCTGAAACTTCCCACCTCAACAAGACAGAATGTGGGGATTCTCTCAAGGTTAGCACCGCAGTTCATATCCCGCGAGAGGCATCTCGGTTCAATCTGTGGGGGGAAGGGGTGATCTAATCCTCTTCTCAGAGACTGATTTAGTGTATCCGCACTGTTTTCGTGGGCGAGTGTAAAGTTCTCAAGAATTTCATCTCTTTAAGGAACACCGGTTTTGCTGATGGAGGCGCTAAGATGAGCACGTTGAATTCGGACCTTTGTGGTGGCTGTAAAGCGCAATCGTTGGCTAGTGGTTAGCGTTTTGGTGGTGGCAGTGGGGGCCTTCTTGGCGCTCTCAATTCTGCCGTTTCTGAGCGCCCGGAGCGATCGCGCGGGTACCCCTTCGCCCACCGGCCAACCGGGGCCCACTGCCGATGTGCAAGCCGAGTTAGAGGCCAGAGCGCGGGGGTTTGAGCTCGTGCTGGAACGAGAACCCAATAACCAAACAGCGATCGAAGGGCTGGTAGAGGCCCGCATTCAACTCAATGACTTAGAAGGCGTGGTCGAACCGCTCGAAAAGCTGGCTGAACTCAACCCAGACACCCCAGAATATCGAGTGCTGCTAGGCCAGACCAAACAAAGTATTGGTGATGTAGAAGGGGCAGCGGAAGCCTACCGCACTGTGTTGACTCAGCGACCCGGCGATATGAATGCGCTGCAGGGGTTAACAGCGCTGCTGGTGCAGCAGGAGCGCCCCCAAGCGGCGGTCGGCCTACTGCAAGACACGCTAGAGTCGGCCCCGCAAAATAATGAAATTGCACCGGGAACGGTGGATGTGGGCTCAGTGCAGCTGTTGTTGGCTCAGGTCTATGTCGAAGAGGGCTCGGTTGATGAGGCCCTGCGTCTTTATGATGAGGCGATCGCCAATGCCCCCGACGATTTTCGCCCGGTGCTGGCGAAAGGCCTGGTGCTAAGAGATGCGGGCCGCGCACCTGATGCCGCTGTTCTGTTCAAGCAAGCCGAAGAACTCGCGCCTGATCAATATAAAGATCAGGTGCGCCAGTTAGCCGCTGGGCCAGAAGCGATAGAGGTGCCAGCGACCGAAGACGAGGCAGTTTCCACACCGGACGAAGCCCCGGCAGCGGACACTGACGCCGCCCCCGCCCCCGAAGAGGAAGAAGACGGCGAATTCATCGAATAAGCTTTAGCAGGAATTCTTGGCGATCATCCATCCATAAGATTCAGTCTCCCTGCGGCTCTGCCAACGGCAGGAGACTGATTCGTGGTTGCCAGCATTTTTAGGCACCGAGGCAGGAGCCAGAGCCGGTCACTAAACTGGAATGTCTCACAGCCAAAAGAGTGCGGTTTAATGGGGTAGCCCTCACGATGATCATCATGGCTGCCCCAAAAGCCCGCACCCTCAAAGAAGCCTACCGCTTTTGTGATGTCAAACCCCTGACGCCTGACCAACAAGACTACTATGTGCCGTTTGCGGCCCGACAAGATGCCATCGGTCAGGTGAACTCATTGTTGACGTTGCAGGAACCGGGTGAGCACACCAGCATTTTGTTTACAGGGCATGTTGGCTGTGGCAAAACGTCGGAACTGAACCGCATTGCTGAGGCCTGGAAAGATGAATATTTGGTGATTTCGTTACAGGTGGAAGAAGAGACAGATGCCAACGATCTGGACTATACCGATCTGTATCTCGTCATCATCAAACAGGTGGAACTGGCCATGCGCCGCGCGGGGCTACAGTTTGACCCTGGTTTGCTAACCAGCTTTGAAAACTGGTTTAAGGAAGTTACTGAGGAAACCGAGGAGACCGTCGAGCGATCGGTAAATGTAAATGCCGAAGCCTCGCTGGGAGCCGAAGCGCCCTTTTTGGCTAAGTTTTTGGTGAAAACGATGGCGCAGATCAAGGGCGGCTCTAAAGATAAAGTCACCATTCGCCAAACCCTGGCTCGCGAGGTGTCGCGGCTCAAAACGGACATTAATCTGCTGCTGCGAGATGGGGCGCAAAAGGTGCAGCAGGCCTTTCCGGGCAAGAAGGGATTTTTGCTGATTTTGGATGGCATTGATAAGTGCCCGCCCGATGTCGCGACCCGCCTGTTTGTCGATTATGCCGCCCAAATGCGAGAGCTGAGCTGCACCATCATTTATACGGTGCCAATCGCCATCTTGTATTCAACTCGGAAACTGGGCAGCATTTTTGAGAATCCGCACATCGTGCCGATGATTAACATCTACCAGTTTGACCGCGACCAGGCTGAACTGGCTCATGATCAAGCGGGGCTGCAACAAATGGTGAAGCTGATTGTCAACCGCGTCGAGATCGATGCCGTGGTGAGTGACCCTGCTTTGCTTCTTGACCTTGCCCAGGCAAGTGGCGGCCATATTCGCCAGATGATGCGGATGACACGACAGGCGATGTTAACCGCCATGGGACGCAATCATCGTCAATTGCAGGCAGATGATGTCACCTATGCGATTAAACAAGAGCAGGCCAGCTTTGAGCGCATTATTCCGGCCGAGGCCTATGGGGAGCTGGCGCAAGCCGCCGTCAAAAAAGAGGTGACCGACGACGTGATGGGGCAATCATTATTATTCAATACCGCTATTCTGGAGTACAACGGGGGTACCCGCTGGGTGTACCCAAATCCGGTGGTGCGACATAGTGAACCCTTCAAACGTGCCCTTACCCAACTCTGCGATGACTCCGGCGAGTGACCCCGACCTGCGCCTGAGCGAGTTTTTGGGGCAAAATTTAGACGCCTTTCGAGAGTTAGTGACCTTTGCTGAGGTGGCTGAGGGCTTTACCTTGGCCATTGTCGAAATCAACTTTGTGGCTGATGGTGACTTGCTGATGCAGGCGCTGCACCAGCACGC
>JBHJJI010000426.1:0-13814 GCA_050042805.1 Leptolyngbyaceae cyanobacterium | reverse complement strand
CCGCCGCCGCCACCCTTACCTGCACCGCCAAAGCCCCCGCAGCCGCCACCGCCCCCCAAGGCAATGCGGCCAATGCCCCCCACTCCATTGCCGTTGACGCCTGCGATCGCCCCCCGATTGTCTGAGAATTTTTCACCGGTGCCGGTAATGGTCAGTGCGCCCAAATCAAGATCAGCATTCTCATCCATTGGCAAGCTGATGCCGTTGATGCCGGTCAACGCGCCTCGGTTCACTCGGTAAGACGTTTTTTCGTTTTCAATTACCCCTGAGCGTTCGAATGGGATTGCTGGCTGCGATCTCTGACTGCCATTGCCCCCCTCAGCGCGATTGTTCACCAGTTTCACTTGGCTTAAGGTGACACCCGCCTGATCGATCAGTAAGCCACCCCCTAACCCCGCGTTGCCCCCTGCCGTTTGATCGCCATCGGGGCCGCGCGCTAACCCATCGGCGATGGTTAGGTCTCGCACTACCAAAGTGCTGTCTTGCACCTGTAACACCCGAAACTGTTCATGGCCGCTCACCGTAGCCCCATGGCCAAAGAGGTACAGATTGCTGTGAATTGTCGGCAGCGGTGATTGCAGCACGATGGGGGCTGACAGCCCGCGCAGCTCAATCAGATCATCTTCAGGGGTGAGATTGGCTTGAGCGATCGCCCAGCGCAGCGTCCCTTCGCCGCGATCGGCACTGTGGGTGACGGTCATTTGCCGCAGCACATGTCCATAGTCGTTCCCTAGGCTCAACGCCGAAGAAACAGTTCCAACCGTTGCTTCTAGCTCCCAGTTCCCATTGAGCGCCGGGCTGCCGGACAAGTCGATGGAGGCGGCGATGTCGGCTTGGGTGATTTGGTGAAGGGTTTCTAAAAAGTTCTCTCCCGCTGGGGTGGCAGCCAGTTCGCAGCTGTACAGCACCAGGTCACCTCCGGGCGCTAGCACCTGGCCCCATTGCGTCAGTAAGTCCCGTGGACTGGCGTTCTGTGGACTGGCGTCGGGGTGCTCAGAGAGAGCTGGGATCAAGGAAGCGTGATTGATCACGGTTTGCCCAATCTGCAGCTGTCCCGGTGTCCCGTGGGCGATGACATGAATGGCTTGCACCGGCTGGAAGCGCTGTAATTGCTGGGTGGCAGAGACCAAGGTGCTGTGAGGGGACAACACAATCCCGTGTTGATGGGGGTGCAGATGTTGCAAAAAGTACTCTGGATTGGACACCGCCGCATCGATGAGTACGATTTCTGTGGGGTGTGGGGGCAGCAGGAGGCCAAGACCAAAAACGATGAGGGCTAAACCCAGCATCAGGACTTTTTGAGCGGATGCCGTGCGCCCAGAAACTACCTGTATGGCCGCTGCCAGTTTTGCGATCGCCCCTGTGTTCATAGCCCCTGCTGAGTTCAATTCTGCCGCAATAGTTATAGCGCCGAACGGCGCAGAAAACGGTGCTGACGCGATCGGGCGGCGCTTCTTGTTGGCTTCTCAGCAGTGCTCACCGCGATCGCCTGCTTACTCAAGCTGTATTTGACCCCAAGTTCACGAAAATTCACGCGATTGGATCGGTTATGAAAATCCCGGTCAGACTAGAAACCAGCCCTTGCGGTTGGTAGACCGTAGAGGGAAATACAACAATGATTGCTCTGTATACTGTATACAGTCTTCAAAGATCTCTTGAAGCGATATCTATGTTAGTTACCCAGCAGCCGGTTTTTCGTCAGTTTTGGTATCCCGTGATTCTCTTCGAGGCTCTGAAATCAGGGCCTCAGTCCTTCGAATTATTAGGGGAGCCCCTGGTGCTTTGGCTCGACGGTGATAGCCACCCGGCGGCGGCTCGCGATCGCTGCTGTCACCGCACTGCGAAGCTGTCCCTCGGTTGCGTCGATCAGGGGCATATTCAGTGCCCTTATCACGGCTGGCAATTTGATGCCACGGGAGCCTGTGTGCAGGTACCGCAACTGGATGCTGAAAAGGCGATTCCGGCCAACTATCGCGTGCCTGCTTACCGTTGCACCGAGCGTTATGGCTATGTGTGGGTCTGTCTCGAAGAGCCGAGTGCCGACATTCCCGCTATTGATGAGACGGCAAGTTCAGACTATCGGCTAATTCACGAGTTTTATGAACCGTGGCAAACGGCGGGCTTACGGGTGATGGAAAACGAGCTGGATTTGGCCCATCCCACCTTTGTGCATACGACAACCTTTGGGAGTGAAGAGCATCCGGTGCCCGATTCGCTGGAAATTGAGGACACCGACTATGGCATTCGGGTGCGGGGGCTATTGGGGGTAGTGAATCCAGAGCAGCAGCAAAAAAATCTCAAAATGGCCGCCGGGGGTACCGTTCGCACCTTAGAGATGGACTGGTTTATGCCCTTTACGATTAAGCTGAAAATCATTTATCCCAATGGTTTGGAGCACATTGTTGTCAACACCATGACGCCGATCAGCGATCGCGCCTCTCAGATGGTGCAGTTTTGCGTGCGCAACGACACTGAAGCGGATACCCCGGCCCAAGACGTGATTGCCTTCGATCGCGCCGTCACCCTCGAAGACAAACGCATTCTCGAATCGACGGATTATGATGTGCCCCTCAGCCCCAGTCAAGAAGAACACATGTTTACCGATCGCCCCGGCGTGATGATTCGCAAAAAGGTGGCGGCGCTGTTAAAGCAGCATGGTGAAGTCGAGCAAACGCGAGATACCCAAGCGGGCATGAGCCATAAGCCGATCAATCACTCAGTGTCTGCCGTCAGCCGTCGCTGATGGCCGATTTCCTGAGATGAGTGGCAATTCGGTGGGTTGGATTGCCCGCATCAAACCCACTCAAGGCACGATCTCACCACTTAAGGGAACCTGCTTTACGCTGTAGATAGCTGCGATCGCGCTCATTTTCCCTTGTTCTATGTCTCTCATTACCGTTCGGCCCGAAGGTCTCTATTGCGAAGCGGGTGGTTTCTACATTGATCCGTGGCGTCCAGTGGAGACGGCGCTGATTACCCACGCCCATGCCGATCATGCCCGGTCGGGCTCTGAACATTACGTGGCGATGGCCAGTGCTGCAGGTGTGTTGCGCAAGCGTCTGGGCGAGGCGATCGCGCTGCAGGGCGTGCAATATAGCGAGAAACTGAAATATGGCGACACATGGGTCTCGTTCCACCCTGCCGGACATGTGCTGGGATCAGCGCAGATCCGGGTTGAGCACAAGGATGAGGTGTGGGTGGTGTCAGGTGACTACAAACGCTGTGCCGACCCCACCTGCGAACCGTTTGAAGTGGTGCCCTGTGACGCCTTTATTACCGAAGCGACGTTTGGCCTACCGATTTACAAATGGGATACGGGTGAAGAAACGGCTCGTCGGATTTATGACTGGTGGCAGACCGACCGCGATCGCCCCTCAATTCTCTTCTGCTATGCCTTTGGTAAGGCGCAACGAGTGTTGAGTGAACTGACTAAATTTACCGATCAGACGGTGTATGTGCATGGGGCGATCGCCAACCTGAACGACATCTACCGTGAGCAGGGCGTGCAGATGTTGCCCACGGTCAACACTGCCGATATGCCGAAAAGCCATAAATATACTGGCGATCTGGTACTGGCTCCGCCATCGGGGCATCGTTCGAGCTGGATGAAGCGGTTCAAGTCTCCGCAAACTGCCTTCGCTTCGGGGTGGATGGCGGTGCGCGGAGCACGGCGGCGGCGGGGCTATGAACGCGGCTTTGTACTGTCAGACCATGCGGATTGGTCGAGTCTGATCAATACGGTCAAAGCCACGGGGGCGCGCCAGGTTTATGTGACCCACGGGCAAAATGACGTACTCTCTCGCTACCTGCAGGAGGTTTGCCAGATTAATGCCCAGCCTTTGGAAACCCTGTTTGAAGGGGAAGCCGATATTTAACCGTGCGTGGCGGCTGACGATGTTGTTGGATCGATCGCAAACCGTGCCCTTTGGCTAGAATCAGCCGCTTCCCTGGGCCTTAGGATTGGCGGACTCGAAAGCCAATGTCGCGGCGATAGTACATGGTGTCAAACTCGATTTCCGTGATCGCGGCGTAGGCCGTTTCTAGGGCGGAGTCAAAGGTTTCTCCCACGGCGGTCACCCCCAACACCCGACCGCCACTGGCGGTAATGCGGCCCCCCTTAAGCTGTGTGCCCGCGTGAAAGACCAAAGCACCTTTGGCCGCTGCGGCATCCAATCCCGCGATCGGCATGCCCTTTTGGTAACTGTCAGGATAGCCCCCTGCTGCCGCCACCACACAGGCGGCTGAAGCCCCCCGCCAACGGAGCGGCGGCAACGAGGCCAGGCGCTTTTCAGCACAGGCTAGCAAGACTTCCTCTAGCGGTGTCTCTAGCAGGGGCAAGACGACCTGGGTTTCGGGATCGCCAAACCGGCAGTTAAACTCGCTGACCGTCGGCTCACCCTCGGGTGAGATCATCAGCCCGGCATAGAGCACGCCGCGATAATCAATGTTGCGCTGTTTGAGCTGGGCGATCGCGGGTTCGAGAATCTGTTCCTGCACTTTATCTAGAATTTCGGGGGTGATGACTGGGGTCGGTGCATAGGTGCCCATGCCCCCCGTATTCGCGCCCGTATCGCCTTCGCCAATTTGCTTGTGGTCTTGCGCGGGCATGAGCGGCACGATGGTATCGCCATCGGTCACGGCTAACACAGAGGCCTCCTGTCCGGTCAGATAGGCTTCGATCACGACCTGATGCCCGGCCGCCCCAAACTGCCCCTCAAACACGGCTTCGACCGCCGCGATCGCCGCCGCCCGAGTGGGGGCGACCGTGACGCCCTTGCCGGCGGCCAGCCCATCGGCCTTGACCACGATGGGCAGCGGCTGATCTTGCAGATAGGCGATCGCCGACGCGGCATCCGTAAACACCCGCGCCTCAGCCGTCGGAATCTGGGCCTCGGCCATCAACGCTTTGGCCCAGGCTTTGCTCGCCTCAATTTGCGCCCCTGCTTGGGTGGGGCCAAAGACCAACAGCCCCTGCTGGCTGAGGTAGTCAGCAATGCCATCCGCCAGCGGCTGCTCCGGCCCCACGACGACGAGGCTTAAATTGTTGACCAGGGCCACCCGAGCAATGCCCTCAAAATCGTCGAGCGCGAGCCCTAGGTTGCGACAGCCCGGCAGGGTGGCTGTGCCCCCATTGCCGGGCACACACATGATCTCTTCTACCCCCGGCGATTCCAGAAGCTTCCAAGCAAGGGCATGTTCACGCCCCCCATTGCCGACAACTAGCGCTTTCACAGACGCGCGTCCTTGTTAAAGATCTCTTTTCACAGGGTGACATTTTCCCACGTCGTCGTCGCCCCTATCGAGCATTCTGCGAATTGCTCGCCATCGACGCGGCCACTGAGCCACAATGAAAATGACTCTGCCATCAGAGTACACGCATCTCTCTGGTCTCAAAAACTCATAAAATAACCGGAATTTTCATCAACGCTCTGGATTAATAATTGAGCCCCAATTGATCACTTGACCCCCTATCGAGCGCAGCCGTTCGATGACAGTCATCGTGAGGTGGGGGCTCGTTGCTCAGCAGATGCTGGGGAACGTCGACTTGAGACCTTGATTGGCTGTTCGCAGGACTTCATCCCACTATGACTGAGCGATCATCACTACCGCGATCGGAGGCGAGTGCAGGATCTCATCAGGCTGTCCCAACAGACGCTGGGGAAGACGCCCGGCGGCAAGAAATTATTAACCTCAAACGCGAAGTTGCTGATCTCAAACAGCAGCTCTACGATCGCGACCAGCGGCTCCAAGCGACCACCACAGAAATTGGCGAGCTCAACCAAAAATTTATCGCCCAAACCGCCGCCCTCAGGGAATCAAACGATACCTTAGTGGCTGAGGTGGTTGAACGCAGCCAAGCCGAAACCAAGCTCAGAACGGCCCGCGACCAGCTGCAAGCTATTTTAGATGCGGTGCCCGGCATCGTGTCGTGGATTAGCGATGACCTGCGCTATCTCGGCGTTAACAATCACTTAGCCCAAACCTTTAACATGCCGGCCGAGGCTTTTACCGGTCAGGATATTGGTTTCCTGCATACCAGCAACGAGTTCAACGCTTTTGTGCAGGACTTTTTTCAAAGTCAGCAGTCCGATGCCTATCGCGAAATCTCGGCTCAGGTGGCAGGCGACGAACGGCGATTTTTGATCGTGGCGCAAAAATATAATCAGGGTCGGGCGGCCTTTACCGTCGGGATTGACATTAGCGAGCGTAATCGCGCCGAAAAGGCCCTGCGCGAAGCCGAAGCCAAATATCGCAACATCTTTGAGCATGCCGTTGAGGGGATTTTTCAAACCACCACCGATGGTCGCTACCTCAGCGCCAACCCGGCCCTGGCGCGCATTTATGGCTATCCGTCTGCCGATGCTATGACGGTCGAACTGACCAACATTCAACAGCAGCTCTATGTCGATCCAGAGCGCCGTCAAGCGTTTGCCCAAGCTCTGCAACGGCAAGGTGCCGTCGCTGGGTTTGAATCGCAGGTTTATCGGCAAGACGGGACGGTGATCTGGATTTCTGAAAATGCCCGCTCGGTTTACGACAGTGCTGGTGAGTTGATCTATTACGAAGGCACCGTTGAGGACATCACCAAGCGGAAGGAAGCCGAGGCTGCTCTGCAGCGGGCCAATGAGGAGCTAGAGCAACGCGTTAACCTCCGCACCGCCGCCTTGACCCAGTCAAACCAACGCTTGCTGGCGGAAGTGCGAGATCGCCATCGAGCCGAAGAAGCATTGCGCGCTTCGGAGGCCGAACTGCGAGCCCTGTTTGCGGCGATGACCGATGTGATCACCGTTTTTGATCGCGATGGCCGCTATCTCAATATGGTGACGAAGGCGCAGCTGCGCTACAACCCTGACGCAGAACGCATTGGCCAAACGGTGTACGACATCCTGCCGCCCTATCAGGCGAGTTTGTTTATGCGTCATATTCAGACAGCTCTTAACTCCGGTCAGCCGGTGCGCGTCGAATACAGCCTGCCCATTGGCGATTGGCGACAGGCGGAGGGCGAGTCCAGTGGTCAGGCCGATCTCGATGATTTTGAGAACGCCGCCTGGTATGCGGCAATTATTTCACCGATGCCCAAAAATCGGGTGATTTGGGTCGCGCGCGACATTTCGGAGAAACGGCGAGCCGATATGGCGCTCCAAAAGGCTGAGGAAAAATATCGCAGCATTTTTGAAAACAGTGCTGAGGGCATTTTTCAAGCCAGCCCCGATGCGCGGTATCTCAGCGTTAACCCGGCCCTGTCGAGAATGTATGGCTATCTCAGCCCCGATGAAATGATGGCGCAGATCAGTAATATCGATCGCCTCTATGTCAAAGAGGAGCACCGGCGCATCATGCTGCAGCGGTTACATTCCCAAGGCGCGGTGTTTGAGTTTGAATCACAGGTTTATCGGGCCGATGGACAGGTGATTTGGGTCTCCGAAAATGTGCGCGCTGTGACCAGCGATCGCGGCGTGGTGCAGTATTACGAAGGCACGGTCGCCGACATTACCCAACGTCGCCAAGCCCAAGAGGCGCTCCGCGAAAGTCAGCGCACCTTAGCCACCCTGTTGGGCAACCTGGCGGGCATGGCCTATCGTCATTACTGCGACGCCAATTGGACGCTGGAGTTTGTCAGCGATGGCTGCTATGAACTCACGGGCTACACGCCAGCGGATTTACTAGGCCCAGAGGCCTTTCCCTTTGAGCAGCTGATTCATCCCGACGATCGCGACTACGTTAAAGGTGAGCTGCGGCGAGCCCTCCCCACTGGTAGCCCGTTTCAGATGACCTATCGCATTCTGACAACGGGGGAACAAGAAAAATGGGTTCTAGAGAAGGGGGTGCCGGTTTCTGAGCCGACGGCTCAACCTGCCGTCGTGGAGGGCTTCTTAACTGACATCACCGATCGCAAGGAAATTGAAGAAGCGCTACGCGTTGAGCAAGAGCGCTCAGAACGGTTACTGCTCAACATCTTGCCCGCTTCCATTGCCGACCAGCTCAAACGCAGCACGCAATCGATCGCCTATCGATTTGATGAGGCGACCATTCTCTTTGCTGACATTGTTAACTTCACGGAGTTATCGGGCGCGCTGACCCCGACCGCGCTGGTCGATTTGCTCAACGAAATCTTCTCCGCCTTTGATCACTTGGCCGAGCGTCATCGCCTAGAGAAAATCAAAACCATTGGCGATGCCTACATGGTGGTGGGTGGATTACCCAGTGCACTGCCGTACCATACGCGGGCGATCGCCGAAATGGCGCTGGATATGCAGGCCGCGATCGCGCAGTTTCGTCGTCAAGATCAATCGACCTTTAGTCTGCGGATTGGCATCGATACTGGCCCCGTCGTGGCTGGAGTAATTGGGCTTAAAAAATTCTCCTACGACCTCTGGGGTGATGCGGTCAATGTGGCTAGCCGCATGGAATCTCAGGGGGTGGCTGATTGTATCCAAGTAACCGAGTCGGTCTATCAGCTGCTCAAAGACGAATACAACTTTGAGCAGCGCGGCATCATTGAAGTCAAAGGTAAGGGGCCGATGACAACCTATTGGCTGCAGGGTCGCTAGCCGGCGATGCCTGAATCCGACCCGATTCAAGGGTTTACCTGGCATGGCTAGAGATCAGGATGAATGGCGTCGCTGGAATTTGGCCAACCAGACCCCGAGCGCGACGATGATGCGGGCTTAATCATTCAGGTCAGCCATTGTTTGATCTGGTTAGCGGTGAACAGTCTCGCCCTCAGATGGCCATAAAATTATGTTAGGTACCCTTGATTTGGTCAAGCCGTTGGTCACTGCTTGCAGGCCGCATCGCCGGTTTTAGCAGGCGAGTGTCGAGTCCTGGCTCCGATCAGGGCAGCCTAGCGTCATCACTACAGTTCCGTGAGTCGTATGTTTTTTCAGATTCACTTTTTTCAACCACTTGCCCGGCACAGGAAACTCCTGTGCCTTTTTTGTCGGTGCTCATAGGCCATGATTTGTTGAGGCCTGTGGCGGGTTTAAACAACTTGAGAAAACCGTTTGATCAGTTCTATGCAATACAACTTTGACATCATCGGCATCACCACCGTCTGGGACTTTTTCAGACATCAGCAACATGTCGAGCAGTCGCCCGATCGCAGCTGCGCCTATCTGGGCAGCTACCAGTGCACCCTGGATGGTTTCATCGCCGCGACGAAAACGATTCAACATAAACCGGCTTGGGATTGGGATGCGATCGCGGCGCAAATGGTCAACTTTTGGCTGCAGGATGGTGATCGGGTCTCGCGTTGGAAAGCCGAGCTACAGCAGGCGGAAGAAACCAGCCTCATTGTGGGCCGGGTAGCGAACTTCAGCAATTTGCGCAATGAGTTTGAGAATTTGCTGGGTGAATCGTAGATGCCGCGTTCAAGAGAATGGCTCCAAAAATAGCGTACAGATCGCCAGGGTTTGGCACTGTCAAACCCTGGCAGAAAGGCGTTTTACACCGGGGTGTCATACAAGGAGATTTCTGGCAAAATTCGCCTCGACAACAGAGGTGGATGTTTTCTTAGAAACTGCTTGACCAAATGAACCCACCCTTACAGTGCCGGTACATGCTTTCCCGAAAATCGCCCAACCTCTCCTAAGCCTTTCGGGCAGGCTCCGCCAAGAGTCAGTAGAGGAACCGGAACCCTGCTTCCCAATCCTGTGAAGCCATCAATTGATATATACATCAACCTCTCCTTGTCCAAGGAGAGGTGCCGCAGGCGGTGAGGTCTACCGCTGCAAGCGGAGCCAACAATCCCCGAAAATTGACTTGAGATTCTGCGATCTCCTCTGTAGACTCAACATGCAACTTTGATGATGAGGGTTATGGAAGACGCGACTGGGTTTTCTGAGTTGGGTGCACAAACCGCCGACTATCGTACCGACGAACTCCCGCCAGATGCTTACCTTACCGTCGATGACGTGCAAAAGCAGATCAAGCGATCGCGGGCCTCGGTTTACCGCTACGCCAACACCGATCTCGATATTCTCAATCCGCCCTATGACCCAGACAAACTCAATCCCGAAGTGCGGCGCGATCGCGACGAGCCCCTGCAGTTTCACCCCCGCGAGGTGCGTCGGTTTGCCCAAGATATTCTGGGGTTGAATCCCACGATTACCGTTCAACCGTCGGAAGAGACCACCACTCAAGAGATTTTGAAGTCCATTTTGGCGGAACTCAGAGCCATTCGCCAACATTTGGAATCTCAGTGAGTCGCGTCCCTGATGACCGTCCACGGTTTAATCTTGAGGGCGTTATGTCTGCTGGCTGCCAGCTCTCGTTAGGGCAGAACCCGGCATTGAAGGCCAGCCAGCTCGCCAAAGGCGTTTCCGGAAGGGCGATCGCAATTATTGAAGAGAGAATATAGTGTTAAGTTAATGCTGACATTTGTTTACACTTTCTACCCGGAGTGTGTGGCTTAGCTCACAACTGATGTCTCAGGCATTCGCTACTGTAGGTTTCAAATGACTACGCGCGGGGAACTCTAAAGTTTCCCTAAGCTTTCTTGCGGATTCATTTCTCAAGTAAGTTACGCTGTAGCTCAATGATGAAGCTCATGTTCGCGGGTCTGTCACTGCCGTTTTCAATTTAGGTCTTGTTACCTCGCCTGTATGGAATCTGTTAGTCCTTCCGAGAACCCTCCGGAACCTCCGAGTAGTCGCTTCTCTCATATCGTTGGCACGATCGTTGCAGTTTTAACGTTGATGCTGCCGGTGCTGGCCATTGACCATTATTCTTCAGCCAACACGCCACCAGCGGCTTTGCCAGGCTATCCTTTTTCACAAACCCGTGAATGATTGATGAGGATCCTTGACAGCTCTACGGTCAAGTGAACGTCTTCGCCTAAAATGCAAAGCGGAGAGTTGCCAAGCTGCGTTAAGGGGTAGTCATTCCCGTTCGCCCAGATCGGCTCCCAGAACATTTGTTCAGGGTAGGTTGATTTGAGCAGGCCGCGTTAACGCCCAGCGCAGCGGCAGCTCCAGAGTGTTTTAGGCCCATATCTGGAGACGCATAGTGGATTTATCTCGTATTCCTGCCCAACCTGAACCGGGGTTGCTTAACGTCCTCGTCGAAATTCCTGCTGGCAGCAAGAACAAGTACGAGTTCGATAAGGACATGGGCGCCCTCATTCTTGATCGGGTGCTCTTTTCTTCGGTGCAATACCCCTACGACTATGGGTTTGTGCCCAATACCCTCGCCGATGACGGCGATCCGCTCGATGGCATGGTGCTAATTGACCAACCGACCTTTCCGGGCTGTGTCATCGCCTCTCGGCCCATTGGCATGCTGGAAATGATTGATGGGGGCGATCGCGACGAAAAAATCCTTTGCGTCCCGGCTGAAGATCCTCGCTATGCCCAGGTCAATTCTTTAGACGACATTGCCGCCCATCGCCTAGATGAAATTGCTGAGTTCTTCCGTAGCTATAAGAACCTAGAAAACAAGGTCACTGAAATTCTCGGCTGGCAGAATGTTGACAAGGTGAAACCGCTCGTTCAGCAATGTATCGAAGCCGTGAAATAACCCTGGTCTCGTAGGTTCATTCAGGTAGTGGGAATGGGTACTGTAAGCAGGAGAGGCGCTTCTAGCGATCTGGATCGGGTGCAGACATTGTTCTGCTCATGATCTATCGTCCCTGTGCCAACTACCTGATTGGCTACCAGCCAGTTTTCAGCAAGCGGGTTTGCGCTTAAGTTATAAAAACTACTAAAACTTCCTGAGGATATTTAAATCCATCAGAATATATAGCAATAGCCTAATTGAATCCTGCCGCTGGTGGGGCTCTACCATTTATTAAAATCGATAAGTACGATTGATGACCGCTAATCGTTCTATGCCAGATGCAGAAGCTTCTATGCTGACTCAACATCCCTCAAACCCTTCAATTCATGGAGGTCTTTCAGCGGTGTCATCGTCTGACGCATCCCAAGGGTTTACTGTGCAGTTTTGGGGAGTGCGGGGCAGTGTGCCAACACCGGGCTCCGATACTGTGCGATATGGCGGCAATACCGCTTGTGTTGAAGTTTTGCTGGGTGAGCATCGCATCATTTTTGATGGCGGCACGGGGCTGCGGGTTTTGGGCAAGCATTTGCTGCAGCAGCCCCACCCAGTAACCGCCCACATCCTATTTACCCATACCCATTGGGATCGCATTCAAGGATTTCCCTTTTTTGGGCCAGCCTTCATCCCCGGCAACCAGTTCGATATTTATGGTGCAACGGCGGCTAACGGCGCTTCCATTAAACAGCGTCTGACCGATCAAATGCTGCGCCCTAACTTTTTTACCCCGCTGCAAAAAATGTCAGCGGCGATGTCGTTTCACACGGTGGAAGCCGGCAACATCATTACGCTAGAGAATGGGGCCACCCTTGAAACCGTCACGCTGAATTCGCAAACCAGCGCGCTGGGCTTCCGCATCAATTACCAAGGTAAGTCGTTGGTCTACGCCACCGATAGCAACGCTGCCGCGTCCGGCCCTGACCCCAATTTGCTCTATCTGTCTCAGGGAGCCGATTTGCTCATTTATGGCGGCGCTTATTCGGAAACGATCTATCTAGATCTTGAACGTGACGCGGCGATGCCCTGTGACCAAAACATTGAGATTGCCGAAAAGACTCAAGTGAAGGAAATGGTGCTCTTTCACCATAATCCGCTCCATGATGACGACTATCTCGATCATGTTGAGATGGAAATTCATAATCGGTGTCCGCAGCTACGATTAGCGCGCGAAGGCATGATTTTGCAACTCGCGGCTCATCCGCCTCAATAGCTCGGTTACCGGTTGCTCATCCCACATCTGCCCCTTTTACGGTTGTCGGATGCGTTCGCTTCACCACACGCACCCTAGAAGCTGGGGAGTTTCTCTCGCTAGGACGGGACAACGAGCACTTGGGATGCCTGGATGGATGGCCCTATCCATGGCCCGGCGGCAGCTGTGGCAAGGTTGACTCGACCGAGTCTACAGCGTCTGAGGCAGTGGTCGCGATCGCTAAATTCCACCGTTCGTCGAGCACGGCCACGCCGGCCCCCAGCAACTCGGCCAGCGTACTGTTGAGACGGTAAAGGGCCACGGCCCCCAGCACGATCGCCGCCGGAAACACGGGGGTTAATACTGTGAGAACGGTCGCTTCAAAGACGCCTAACCCACTGGGAGCACCGGGCACCACCAGACCTAACAGCCAAGCTAAGCTAAACGCGCCCAAAATCCGCCAGATATCGGTCAGACCCAGGGAACCGAGTGCTAAAAAACAGAGTAGAAATCCGCCCCCACGAAAGACGACAAAGCCGATCTCACCCAAAAGTGGCCAGAGGGGATAGTGCTTGAGTTCAGGGATGTTAGTTTCCGCCTCTGCAGCGGTCGGCTGGATCTCTGTCTGCTTAATTTTGGCCTGTGCTAACCACCTCAGCACCGGGTTCAAAACTCGGGGGTGAATGGCCACCAAGACACCTACTAAGATCACGCCCTGATGCCAATTAGAAGGAATGCTCACCTTGGCTATCGCGAGCGCCGCCACCGCCATCAACAATGGTTCCAAAATCACGCCGGTAATCGCGGTGCCCGTGGGTGGGTCAGCGGCTCTTAAAAATTGAATGCGGCCGACAAAATGCCAGACATTACCGGGAAGATATTTGCCGAGGGTGGTCTTCAAATAGGCAATGATCGCCCCCTCTCTAGGGACTGGGGCCGCCAATAGCCGCAGAATCCAATACCACACCCAACCCGACCAGATGTGGGCCAACAGCGTGATCCCCAAGGCCAACAACAGTTGTGCGATCGCATAGGGCGCAAATCGCAGTGACAAGACCTGTTGCCAGTTCTG
>JBHJJI010000425.1:0-4310 GCA_050042805.1 Leptolyngbyaceae cyanobacterium | reverse complement strand
TTCAAGAAGCCGCCGATGATAACGATGCCACTGAGATGTCGCGCCTGTTTTACGCCCGGCGGTTTGACGGTAATACGATGTACGGCTTGACGGTGCTAGATTTCACCCAAGAGGGGTTGAGCCAGGTGGTGAGCGCTGATTCGGCCACATTTAACCTGCAGACAAATATCTGGAATTTTTACGACGGTACGCTGTACGCTGTTTCCCCCGACGGCTCGTTTCGCCACATCGTTAAGTTTGAAACCCAAGAAATTCAACTGCCCCGGGCTCCCTTTGACATTGCCAGCCGCACGAAAAGCGACTCGGAAATGAACATTGCGGAAGCATCCCGCTACCTCAACGACGTAATTCGGCAAACGGGGGATGAAAAATCCATTCGCACATGGCAGATTCGAATTCAGCAAAAGTATGCTTTGCCCTTTGTTTGTGTCGTGTTCGGCCTCGTGGGAGCAGCGTTGGGTGTACGGCCACAGCGCACAGGTCGGGCCACCAGTTTTGGCATTAGCGTCATCATCATTTTTGGCTACTATCTCTTCGCGTTTATCTCGAATGCTATGGGCGAAGTGGGTGTACTGTCACCGGTCATGTCAGCCTGGCTACCAACGTTTAGCGGGCTCGGTATTGGCGTCTTTCTGCTGCTGCGGGCGTCTAATTAATCCTCATGCTCAGCGATCGGGATTCCCAACACAATCTCGGCTATGCAGGGGAGCCAAGGGACAGGGGAGCCAGATTTATCGCAGTCGCCAGTCCGGTGAGGACAAGACTGCGGAACCACTGTGCTGATGCGCTTAGGATCAGAGCGCTCCTAGGTGTCCTCAGCAAAATGGCCAGCGCTACGTAGCGAAATGCGGAATGAGGCAGTCGGAAGTCAGAATTAAAAAGCTGATCTGATAGTGATTTCAGGCCTTGGGGGTGACCTGATCAAGCTGCGAGTTGCCATATCATCTTGTTTCAGAAAATTGGCCCTGAAAATAAACGCTTGTCGGGTGGGTCAGCTCCTAATCAATCGCTCAAAACTCCTAGCCAGAAGGCTCGACGACCCATCGCCCCTGATCGATAGGAGATCGCCTCAACATCATGCCGCCTCTCGAAAAAACCCCTAGGGCTCCGAGCCATCATTGGCAAGCCCTAGGGGTTTATGGGGGAAAGTGTCAGGTAATCACCTCTTCAGCGCTGTCTGCGATCGCATCGTGATGCGCCCGCAAAGGATGTTTAGTCCAGCGGGATGTAGCTAGGCTCAATATCAAGGGGTTTATAGCCAGCCGCAATGCAAGTCTTCAAAGAGTCTTCAGTGGTGTAGTCAACTTCATTCGCAATGCCCACGACACAGGCCGCATAGCGCTCCGGCAAAATGGTGCGATGACAATGCGTTAGCACCATCTCTGAGTCGTTAACGACGAGATCGTTGTGAATATTCGCGACGCAGGTAGCGACTTCGTCAGGGCGGCGATCGCGGCTACAGGCCACGAGCGCCGACTCGGGCAGCACGGCTGATGCATCCAGCACGCCCGAAACACAGCTGGAGACCTCTGTGGGTCGATAGGACATCGCACAGGCTGCTGCTGCCGCATCCGGCGCGATGCCAGCGTCTAACAGTTCACCGGCACAGGTGTCGTAATCAAAGTCGGTTGCTTGCGCCTGAGCGGGGCTCGTCATCAGCGGCAAGGTGCTCGCTGCAATCAAGCCCATCGTCGCAAACGGTATCACTGGGTACTGGAGAAGTTCGAGCGAACGAGAAAAATAGTTCATGACAGAAGATTAACGGTTATATCGGTTGATTAACGCTGAACCATGCCTTGACAAGAAAAATTAAGGCTAATTTACGATTGTTCTGAGGTCTTCTCTGTGCAACCTCCCCTACGATATTCCACCATAATCCGACTTTTTTGACATGGGAGCAATGGGACTAATCTTTTACAGTAAGAAGACAGCTTCAACGTTACCTACATTAAACCTGAGGGTATCTCGCTATGCATTTGAGTGACGTAACTCACCCGAACCAGCTTCACGGTTTGTCAATTCATCAACTTGAGCAGATTGCTCGCCAAATCCGAGAGAAGCATCTGGAAACCGTCGCCGCCAGCGGAGGCCATTTAGGGCCTGGTTTGGGTGTTGTAGAACTGACCCTGGCTTTGTACCAAACCCTCGACCTCGACCTCGACAAGGTCGTCTGGGACGTCGGCCACCAAGCCTATCCCCACAAGCTCATCACCGGTCGCTACCACGACTTTCATACCCTACGGCAGAAAGATGGTGTAGCCGGATATCTCAAGCGATCGGAAAATAAATTTGACCATTTTGGAGCCGGTCATGCCTCTACTAGCATTTCAGCCGCCTTGGGGATGGCCTTAGCCCGCGACCTGCAGGGTGATGACTATAAAGTCGCCGCCATTATCGGCGATGGGGCGCTGACCGGCGGCATGGCGCTGGAAGCGATTAACCATGCGGGTCACCTGCCCAGCACGCGTTTGCTCGTGGTCCTCAACGACAACGAAATGTCGATTTCGCCGAACGTGGGAGCGATTCCGCGCTATCTCAACAAGATGCGGCTGCGCCCGCCGATGCAGTTCCTCACCGATAATTTGGAGGAGCAGTTTAAGCACTTGCCGTTTGTCGGCGAGTCCCTCACTCCTGAACTCAGCCGGGTCAAAGAGGGCATGAAGCGGCTGGCGGTGCCCAAGGTCGGCGCGGTGTTTGAAGAGCTGGGCTTTACCTACATGGGGCCAGTCGACGGTCACAACCTGGCCGAACTGATGAATACCTTTACCGAGGCGCACAAAATCGAGGGGCCGGTGCTGGTACATGTGGCCACGACGAAGGGCAAGGGCTACGCAATCGCGGAAAAAGATCAGGTCGGCTACCACGCGCAAAATCCCTTTGATCTAGCCACGGGGAAAGCGAAGCCATCGACCACCCCCAAACCGCCCAAATACGCCAAGGTCTTTGGCCACACGCTGTCCAAAATCGCGGAAGACAATCCCAAGGTGGTCGGCATTACCGCCGCGATGTCGACCGGCACCGGCCTCGATATTCTCTGCAAAAAGGTGCCGCAGCAATACATTGATGTCGGCATTGCCGAGCAACATGCGGTGACCCTAGCGGCCGGATTGGCAACTCAGGGCATGCGACCAGTGGCGGCAATTTATTCCACCTTTTTACAGCGCGCCTTTGACCAAATTATCCACGACGTCTGCATTCAAAAGCTGCCGGTCTTTTTCTGTCTAGACCGGGCCGGCATCGTTGGCGCTGACGGCCCCACCCACCAAGGCATGTACGACATTGCTTACCTGCGATCGATTCCCCATATGGTGCTGATGGCTCCGAAGGATGAAGCTGAACTGCAGCGCATGATCGTCACCGGCATCAACTACACAGACGGCCCCATTGCCATGCGCTATCCCCGTGGCAACGGGGTCGGCGTACCGCTGATGGAAGAAGGGTGGGAAACTTTGCCCATTGGTAAAGCTGAGGTGCTGCGTCAGGGCGACGACCTGCTGATCTTGGGCTACGGCTCCATGGTGTATCCCGCCCTGCAAACGGCGGAAATCTTGAGTGAGCATGGCATTCAAGCCACTGTGGTGAATGCGCGCTTTGCCAAACCAATTGACGAAGAAATCATCTTGCCGCTGGCGAAGCAGATTGGCCGAGTCGTAACGATGGAAGAGGGCTGTATCATGGGCGGCTTTGGCAGCGGTGTGGCTGAAGCGCTGATGGAGGCCCAGGTATCAGCGCAAGTGATACGTCTGGGCGTGCCCGACGTGCTGGTTGACCATGCCACCGCTGATCAAGCGAAGGCGGCGATCGGACTCACGCCGGCACAGATGGCCACCACGATTCTCAGTCGCTGCCAGTTCGAAGAGCAGATGGCGACCCTGCACCAGCAGTAGGCCTCAAGGCAAACATTCCTGGCCTTCTCCCCTGGTCTTATTGGCTTGAGGGAGGCGGTTGGGCTAGTGTCATGGCGCTGGCGATCGCGGTTATCGTCAACGCTTAAGGTCAAAGGCTGGGTTTTGGCGCGATCGCTTTCCCGACAGGCATCACTCTCAATCTGAGTGTGGCAAACCGCAGTCAGGTCAAGACACTTCGGAATACGGCAGTCAAATCTTGGCGGGATGCCGTATTCTGCATCCCGCTGTAGGACAGTGGCTGATGAAATTAATCGGGCGATCGCAACATGTCCTCACAAAAATCTAAGGGCAATATTAAATTCCAGTTGAATCGGTAGCGTCCGTTCAAAGCTGGAGAGTGCGGGCAGCACTCCGGTATAGAGGTGAGTAATCAACATGACAGCCGCTTACATCATGGCCCTC
>JBHJJI010000424.1:0-14922 GCA_050042805.1 Leptolyngbyaceae cyanobacterium | reverse complement strand
GGGGACCTGCATTTCGCCGACTATGCGCGCTCGGCCAGCGGTACGCTCGTCCCGGCGGCGATGACCGCCGCTGTCCTACCCTATGCGCGCCCGCGTCTCGTCCGCCCCGTTCGCCGGCCAAGCTATGTTCTCGCGGCGCATCTGATCCCGCGCGATCCCGCCACCGTCCGGCCGGTCCGGCGTCCGCTGCCCGAGCCCGTGATGGTCGCGCGCATGTGGCAGGGCCCGGTGGTGCGCACTGCGGGTTTCGGCAGCGCCGGGCTGGCCGACGGCCTGTGGGGTGACAGCGGCTCCATCGCCCTCTGGCGTGCATCCCTCTGTGATGACGCCGAGGGCACGACCACCATGGGCGGGTTCGGCCCCGTACCGGTGCTTCTGCCCGCCGACGCCCCGGCGGTTCCTGCGCGCTTTGCCCGCGCGGCGGGCCGCGACCGCGGCGCCGCAATCACCCCCACGGCCCTGCGCGGGTCCGGCGGCGGTGGTGGCGGCGGTGGTGGTGCTGGTGGCGCTGATAGCGGTGGCCGAGGTGGCGATGCTGCTACAGGCGTTTTTGGTGCCCGAGGTGGTGACGGCGATGGCGGTGATTCTGGTGGTGCTGGCGGTGGCGGCGGCGGTGCTTTTGAAATCTTGGCCCAGGGACGACTTAGCATCGCTAACAACGGCACCCAATTGCTAGCTGCAGGCGGTGGTGGCTCAGGCCCGAGTGATGACGGAGCTACTGGCAGGGCTCCTGGAGGAGTTGTTACAGGTAACACCAGTATCAGCGGTGTCGGGCCAGGAGAAAATGGCGCAAAAGGTGGCTCTAGTATTGGTTCTGGTGGCGGTGGTCAAGGGGCTGGTAGTGGCAATGGCGGTGCTGGTGGTGATGGCGGATCTGGCGGATCTGGCGGCATCGGTGGCGGTGGTGCCGGTGGTACGGTCAAACTCTTTGGCAGTGTTCTAGATGCCTCTGGAGTGAGAGTTAATGCTGCTGGTGGCACGGGTGGAGTTGCTGGCACCGATGGCGATGGTGAAGACGGTCGCTTTATTGTGGGCTCTAATACTGCTACGGGGTTACCGGGTCCAGACAAGGTCACTGATGCCAATCAGTTTACGAATCCCAACGGTGGGGTGCGTGATGCGAACACTTTCCTGAGTAGTGGTGAAGCGACGCCCTACATTGCTGGCTTGGCAGGCGGTGCTGAGATCTATGGCTTGCTCGCCGATATCGATGGCCGATCGCTGGACTATGATCTCTCCACACCAGGTACCCAGGCTGCGCCTGATGATGCTTTGGCAGCAGTTTATCGGTTTGACGTGGGTCCGGGTGACTACAACGATGACTATGTCGGCTACGACATGCTGCTGTTTATCAACTTGACGGACGTCAATCTGGCAACTCCGCAGCTGGGTGTCGCCCTCAATGATGCTGACTTTAATGCTCAAAATCTCCAGACCGGAGGCATTGCGGCTTTCAATGGCGGGCCTCGTTCTGACTTGCTCTCGCTAGCACCGGGGGCGATTTGGGCGACGCTGATTCCTGATGCCAGCATTGAGGTCGATGCCACGATCTCGGGTGTTGACTCTGGTGCCGCGATCGCCCTAACCGATCAATCCCTAACCGACGGCGATGTCGCTTTCATTCGATCCAGTCGTCCCATTTTGGATGTCGAAGAAAATGTCGAGAGTCTGACCGCGATCGTTGTGAGCCCTGACAGTCAGCAGGTGTACGCCCTGAATGCGGAGCAAAATGCCCTTGTCGTCATTAATGCTGACACGGGTAGCCAGCGACAACTGCTGGTGGATGGCTTTGACGGGGTGGATGGTTTGGAGGGGGCAACCGCGATCGCCCTTAGCCCCAACGGCGAGAACGTTTATGTGACGAGTGGCACCGAGGGGGCGATAGCGCTCTTTAACCGCGATGCCGCAACCGGTAATCTGAGCTTTGCCGGGGTTGTTCCCAATGCCCCTAGCGAAGCAGTCTTCGAGAATCTAACCGTTAGCGCTGATGGCAGTCAGGTATTCACGGCTGGTGCCGACGGAGTAGCTCGCTGGCAGCGCGATGCCAATGGTGAATTGACGTTCCAGGACAACGCCAACGTCGGCAACATTAGTGAAGTTGCCGTGAGCAACGACGGCAACTTACTCTATGCCGTCAGTGCCAGTGGCGACAGCTTACAGGTACTCAACTCGACTGACTTGACTGTGCAGCAAACGATTAGCGGCATCAACAACGGTCTGGATGGCGCGAGTGATCTGGCCCTCAGCAGTGACGATCGCTTCCTGTATGTCACGGGTCAGGACGGCAACACCGTCACGGTGTTTGAGCGCAATCTCACCGCCAATACCCTGAGCCAGGTACAGATTCTCAACAACGGGTCGGACGGCGTGCGCGGAGTGAATGAACCGTCGGATGTGACGCTCACTGCCGATGGGGCCTACGTGTTGGTGACGGGTAAGGCTAGCAATGCCGTCACGGTGTTTGACCGCAATGCCGAGGATGGCACCCTGACCTTTGTACAGGTGTTGCGCGACAACATTGGCGGTACCCAAGGGCTGCGGGCTCCCACTGCGATCGCCACGGCCCCTGATAACGGCCAAACCTTTGTCGGCAGCACGGGCATTCCCGGCGATATCGGCGGTCTAGTCACCTTTAATACCGACACCGATCTGCCCGAGCCCACCCAATTGCTCACGACCTTTGACAGCGTCGAAGAACTCACCGTCACCACTGCCGATGGTAAAGATACCATCGCCCTGCTTCAGGCTCCTGGCCCCGACGTGACCGAAACCACCCTCAATACGGGCGGCAACAATGACTTAGTAACGGTCACGGATGCGAGTCCGACTACGACCGTCAACCTGGGCGACGGTGAGGATGAGGCCCAACTGCGATCGGACACGCCGGATATCAATCTGACTGTGAATGGTGATGAAGGCAAGGACACCATCAACCTGCAACAGGTGGGCGAATCGACCACCACGACGATCTCGGGCGGGGCTGATCCCGATACGGTGCAGGTCGCGGGCAAGGGCATTCCCGAATCCGCCAGTGTCACCGCCAGCGGCAACGACCCGACCGAATTCCCCGGCGACACGCTGCTGTTTGATCCGCAAAATCCGGATCCCAGCAATCCCAACTTCACTCCCAACCCGCCGACCCCCAACGAGGGCGCGATCTCGGTGGATGGCCAAGGTACCCTCACCTACGACACCTTTGAAGACGTGCAGGTGATTGCCGCCCCCGTCATCGAATTCCCCACGCCGGTCGAGACCATTGCCGAAGGCGACGATGTCACCCTCGTGGTGAACGTGACGCCCTTGGGCACCACCAACGATCTGTCTGGTCCCGTTCAGTGGGATCTCAACGGCGACGGCCGGTTCCAAGATGGCGCAGGCGAAATCCTTACCCTCACCTGGGAACAACTGGTGGATCTGGGCGTGAATGACGACGGCAGCTTCCAAATTGGGGTGCGTGCCACCAATGGCGATGGCTTTACCTCAGAAGCATTCGCGACCTTAGCCATCACTAATACCTTGCCCACGGTCACCATCACCGGAGCCGATCTCGGCCCCGATATTGTGGCCTTGGGTGAAACGTACACGATTGACTTCTTGGCGACGGATCCTGGGGACGATCGCGTTCAAGAATGGCGCATCGACTGGGGCGACGGCTCACCGCTGGAAATCTTTGGGGCCACCACCCAATCCGCCAACCATGTCTATGACCTGCCCGGCACCTACACCATCCAAGTCGGTGCGGTGGATGAAGACACCGATCCCAATGCGGTCTTGGCCTTACAGCCGCAGGTAGTGACCGTCGGCGTCCAAGCTGATCAGCTCGATTTGGGCGGCCCCTACGTCATCAGCGAGGGCGAGGACCTGACCCTGACGGGCAGCGCTCCGGGCGAGTTGGTCACGCTGGAATGGGATGTGAATGGTGACGGCACCGTCGATGTCACGGGCACCAACCCCACCCTCACCTGGGTGGAACTGAACGCGCTGGGACTGGATGACAACCAAACCGGGCTCATCACCGCCACTGCCGTTTATGACGTGAACGGGGTGGAAGTGAGATCGCCCCAAGAGTCCGTCAGCCTCACCATTAACAACGTGGCTCCTACCGGCACGTTGACCAACGGCGGCGCAGTTTTGGAAGGCGAAACGGCCACCGTCACCTTTACCGATGTCACCGATCCGTCTCCGGCTGATGTCGCCGCTGGCTTTACCTACAGCTACGACTTTGACAACGACGGTGTGTTTGAAGTGAAGGACGACACCACCGGCACCGCGATCGTCCCCAATGCCTTCATCAATGACGACGGCACCTACACCATTCGCGGCGTTATTCGCGATCAGGATGGCGGCACTACTGAAGCCGTCACCGAGGTCACGGTGCAAAATGTGGAACCGATTCTCTCGGTGATCGGGGCGGACGCCGCCTTTGAGGGAATTGTCTACCAGCTCGATCTCAGTGCCTTTGATCCCGGTGATGACACGATTCAGCAATGGACGGTGGATTGGGGCGATGGCACGGTGGAAACCTTTGCTGGGCCGGTGCAGTCTCTCACGCACCTGTTTGCCGACAATAACGTGCGCACGATCGCGATTACCGCGATCGATGAAGATGGCGTCTATACTGCCACTAAAACCGTGACGGTGATCAATTCACCGCCGACGATTCAAAATCTGGCGGCCACCGATGTCGATGAAAACGGCTTTACGCAACTCACGGCAGAGATTGCTGATCCGGGGACGGATGACAACTTTACCGTGCTGGTAGTGTGGGGCGATGGGGCCACCGAAACCTTCGCATTGCCTGCGGGTACGACTCAGCTAGAGCTGACCCATCAGTATCTGGACGATCGCCCCACCGCCGTCGGTATCGACACCTTCTTTGTGAATGTGTTGGTGCTGGATAACTTCAGCCAGGCGGCCTTTGCGACGACACAGCTGGAAGTGAACAATGTCGCGCCCACCATTCCCGGATTGCTGCTGAGCGCTCCTGAAATTGCTGAAAATGGTGAGGTGACGGTCTCTGGCTTTATCGAAGATCCCGGTAGCCTCGACACCCACACGGTGGAACTGACTTGGGGCGATGGGACAACTGAAAGTTTCGACATCGATCCCGAAACGCGCACCTTTAGCGCCACCCACCAATATCTAGATGATGACCCCACCGGCACTCCCGCCGATGACTACACCATCACCGCCACGGTGACCGATGACGACGGTGGTGTCAGCACCACCAGCACGACGGTCACGGTCGAAAATATTGAACCGGCGTTCACTGAGTTAACGCTGACGCGCTCCACAACCGACGAGTTTGCCGTTACCCTCGCGGGCTCCTTTGTGGATGTCGGCAGCCTCGATACCCACACGATTGAAGTGGATTGGGGGGATGGCACGATCGCGACCCTGCCCTTGCCGACTGACACCACCGATTTCACCTTGGGCCACACCTATGGCCAGCTCGGCATCTTTGAGGCCACCGTGCGGGCCATTGATGATGATGGCGGCATCGGTGAAACCGTCGTTGATGCGGTATTCAGCGGCGTCCGGCTAGTGGATGGCGTGCTGCAAATTGTCGGCACCAATGGCGATGATCAAGTCACAGTCAGCAGTCCCGTCGATGCGATCGCCTACTACAACTTTGATGAAACTAGCGGTACGTTCATTCAAGATCGCGCTGGTTCACCCCAAGATGGCACCCTATTCACCGCCAACAACCAACCCGAACGGCTGGATGGCGAGGGAGCAGAGGCGGGCTTTGACAGCGGTACGGGCATTGAGTTCACCGACAGCAGTGACAACTACGTGGCGATCGCCCACGACCCGGTGTTTGCACTCGACAACGGCACCTTCCAACTCTGGTTCAACGTCGATCGCTTCCAACGCGAACAAACCCTGTTCTCGAAAGATCACTTCGACTTCCGCGATGGCGGCCATTTCACCATCAAGCTGCAGGGGGACGTGATCTGGGTCAGGCTGCAAGATACCCAGCAGAGCTACAGCATTCGAGCCAGAGATTTGCTGGAGACCGATACCTGGTATCACCTGGCTGTCAGCTTTGGCGACGGCGGCATGAAGCTGTATCTCAATGGCGAGCTGGTGGGCGAAAACGCTTATACCGGCGGCCTGCAAGGTAATGAGGAACCGTTGGTGATTGGCGGCTCGATTACCCGCAACCAAAACGACAGCGGCGATTTGTCCCAGCTGTTCGTCGATCAGCCCTTTGATGGCCGCATTGATGAATTCGCGATTTACGGCGAAGCGCTGACGCCAGAGGTGATTCAAACGCTGTTTAACCAGGGTGTGCAAGCGACTCGCATCGCGACGGCCACCGAGGTCGAAGTGTTTGCCAGCTTCCTTGATCCGGCAGAGCAGCCCGTCAAGTTCGCGATCGCCGATATCACCAGCGTTCAAGTTCAATTGGGCGATGGAGAAGATGTGCTGCAAATTGCCCAGTCCCTGAATGTGCCAATTACGTTTGTTGACCGGGTGACGGTCACAGCGGACACGGCAAATCAGGAGGCATTCGTCATTGAGTTGCCGCCAGTATTGAATCAAAATCCAGATCAGCAGTGGCAAGTTAATTGGGGCGACGGCTCACCCTTAGAAACCTTTGATCTCGATCTGGACGTTGCCACCCACCTCTATGACGTGCCGGGGACTTACCTCGTGCAAGTCATCGCTATCGATATGCCAGCGGCACTACCGCCGGTGGGAGCTGAGTGATCGCTGCTAGGCCCTACCAGCAAGATCGGCAGGCTCGGCGATCGAGTCATACCCCTGATTGATGGGCTCTAGCGCATCGGTTCCGTATTGCGAGAAACCCGGTTTCTTGTGTCATACCGATTCTCTAAAACAAGGCTACAGATCTGGCTCCCCTGCCCCTCGGCTCCCCTGCGTTGCCAAGACTGCATCGGAAGTCCGATCACTGAGAACTGGTATCAATCCACTACGGAATCAGAATCTTTCAGCCCCAGAAACCGGGTTTCTGTACTGGCGTTCTAGCGCTGACTCAAAAAGTATTCTGCTGCTGCCTGGAAGATTTCCACCAGCTCTGGATCCATATAGCGGTACTTATCGGGAATATCCATCACCTCGATCGGCTTATCGGTGAGGAGGGAACGAAACCGTTCCTGCAGTCGTTTTTGATGCTGGAATTCCATCACAAAGATGTAGTCAGCCCATTGAATATCTTGAGCGGTCACCTGGCGCCGCGCTTTGTCACGGGTGCCTGCCGATCGCACTTGTAAGGTCGGATATTTTCGCCAGACCGCTTCTGCCGTCGGACTGCGCCATTGATTGCGGCTACAGATAAACAGGATATTCATGGTGCCCCCCTCGCGATCGCTGAAATCTTGCAGGCTGAATCCCGATTCTCCGCAAGAAGACGACCACGCTAGCCTCCCTGTCCCTCGGCTCCCCGGCGTTTTAAGATGGCCTCAGACGTCTGATGACTGAGCATGGGTCTTAGCCTCAAATCCTGACTCCACCCGCTAGCCAGACTGGGTGGCTCATGCACGCATTGAATGTGGCTCATGCACTCTTTGAATGAAGAAAACTCAACGTTTTCCCCCGCTTCTGATTTTTCGCCCTTAGGCTCAATACTGTAAGCCGATTCCGTATTCTCTGGTAATGCTCAAAGCTCCCCCTTCTGCTGGTGCCGCCGTCCCGCAAGACAGCGCTGATAGCACTTCACAGTCTCATCAATCCTATGTGTTTGACGTCGGCGGCATGAAATGCGCGGGCTGCGTGCGGGCGGTGGAAAATCAACTGACCGCCTGCGACGGGGTGGTGGCCGCCACCGTGAATCTGATTACCGAAGTGGCCGTAGTGGAAGCGGCCAGCGAGCCGGCGAGCGATCCGCAATCCTTGGCCGATCGCCTGACAAAGTCGGGCTTTCCTGCACAGCTGCGGGCCAAAACTGCCGATGGCGAAAGTAGCCCATCAGGGTTGACCGACTGGTTAGCCCGCAAGCAGCAAGAAAATCGCGAGCAGCTCCAGCGGTTGGCGATCGCCCTAATCCTGCTAGCGCTTTCCGCCATTGGTCATCTGCATCATCACTTTGGCTGGGTGGCGATTCCGGTTTTGAGTGATCTGTGGTTTCACTTTGCCCTGGCGACCCTGGTGCTGCTGTGGCCGGCCCGCGAGATTTTAATCGATGGCTGGCAGGGGGCGCGTCACCTCATGCCCAATATGAATACGCTGGTCGCCTTGGGGGCGCTGAGTGCCTATGGGGCCAGCGTTGTGGCGCTGCTGTGGCCCCAGTTGGGGTGGGAATGCTTTTTTGATGAGCCGGTGATGCTGCTCAGCTTCATTTTGCTGGGGCGGACTTTAGAGCAGCGGGCTCGGTTTCGCGCGACGGATGCGCTGCGATCGCTGATTGCCCTGCAACCGGCCAAGGCCCGCCTGATTGGCATGCCCGATGCCGAGGGGGTGACGCAACCGGGGGTTGAGATTCCCGTCAGTGCGGTGCAGCTAGGCGAATGGTTGCAGGTGCTGCCAGGAGAGACGATTCCCGCTGATGGGGAGATTGTGGCGGGGCAAACCACGGTGGACGAGTCGATGCTCACGGGCGAATCGATGCCGGTGGAAAAAGCGCCCGAGGCGGCGGTCGTCGCCGGTACCCTGAACCAGACTGGCGCGATCGCCCTCAAAGTGACCCAAACCGGCGGCGCGACCGTGCTGGCGCAGATGATTCGCTTGGTGGAAGCGGCCCAAACGCGCAAAGCCCCGATTCAGCGGCTGGCTGATGTGATCTCGGGATATTTCACCTATGGCGTCTTGACGCTCGCGACGCTCACCTTCTGCTTTTGGTATTTTGTCGGCCTGGCCGTTTGGCCCCAGGTGATGGATAGCGCCCTGGGCGCGATGCATGCCGACCATGTGATGACGCTGCAGTCGTCCTCGTTGTTGATCAGCCTCAAGCTGGCGATCGCCGTGCTCGTAATTGCCTGTCCTTGTGCCCTGGGACTGGCGACCCCCACCGCAATCCTCGTCGGTTCTGGACTGGGGGCCGAACGAGGCCTGCTGATTCGCGGTGGCGATGTGTTGGAAACGCTGAGCCAGATTGACACCGTCGTGTTTGACAAAACCGGCACCCTGACCCAAGGCCAACCGCAAGTCACCCACTGTCAGGCACTGGACGCGTCGCTGACCGATGCTGAGTGGCTGGCCCTGGCGGCAGCGGCAGAAAGCGGCACTCAACATCCGCTGGCGATCGCCATTCAGCAGGCGGCGGCAGTGCAATCTGTGGAACTGTCAACAGCGACTGACTTTCAAACTCAGCCAGGCCTCGGCATTGCAGCCACGGTGACCCATCAAGGCGTCGCCCAGCCAGTTTTTATCGGTAATGCCGACTGGCTGGCGCAGCAGGACATCACCCTGCCCGAGACTGCGACGGAGGCCATGGCGGCGATCTCGTCGGGTAATACGGCGGTGTATGGGGCGCTGGCCGGACGCGTCGTGGGCTTGATTGCCGTGGCCGATGCGGTGCGGGCTGAGGCGGTGACCACGGTCGCTGATTTGCAGGCGCAGGGCCTGGAAGTGCAGATGCTGCCGGGCGATCGCTTACCTGTCGCTCAGGCGATCGCCCAACCACTTGGCCTTGCCCCCGAGCAGATTACCGCAGGCGTGTTGCCCGCGGGCAAGGCTGCAGTGATTGCTCACCTGCAGCAGCAGGGCCGGCGCGTGGCTCTCGTGGGCGATGGCATTAACGATGCACCCGCCTTAGCCCAGGCCGACGTGGGGATTAGTCTCAGCTCGGGCACTGATATTGCGAACGAAGCGGCGGATGTGGTGCTGATGAGCGATCGCCTCACAGAAATTTTGACGGCATTGCGTCTGGGTCGGGCAACTGTTGCTAAAATTCGGCAAAACCTAGCCTGGGCCTTTGCTTACAACTTAGTCGGCATTCCGGCTGCAGCTGGAGTTTTGCTGCCTGCCTATGGCATGAGCCTGAGTCCCGCCGTTGCCGGGGGGCTGATGGCTTTTAGCTCGGTGACTGTGGTGGTGAACTCTTTGCTGCTGAAGGCCCAGCGTCTGGAGCCACGCTAACGTACAGGGAAGCCGCCATGATTCGCTCGCGATCAAGAACCCGCCTACTCTTTTTGCAGATTGGCTTTGGGGCCTGGGGGGCGCTGGTACTGGGTGCGATCGGGCTCTTCTTTTTGCAACCCCAGAGCCAATTTGCGATCAGTCAACTGCCTCTGATGACGTTGGCGTTATGGCTTGCGGGTATTGGTTTTGCCGCTTTTATCTTGGCTGGATTGCTGACCCCCAAAAGCCGGATTTATATCCTCTTTTTTGTCGGCGTTTTATTCCTCTTGCTGAACGGCTTGGCCTTTTTTGGGGCTTATACGCTCACCCACTTCAACGACTCGATTTTTCCCGGTCTGGCCTTTGCCCCCAAGCCTGAGAACGCCCGCCAGCCCTCCGAGTTTGGCCTCGACTACGCGACTGAACGCATCGCTATCAATGAGGACGAATGGCTGGAAGCCTGGCGCATTCCCTACTACGGCGAACCCAAGGGGACGGTGCTGCTGTTTCCCGGCAACGGCGGCAACAAGGCCCATCAGCTGATGCTGCCCGCCAGCGTCTTCAACCAGTTGGGCTATCACACGCTCATGGTCGATTTTCGCGGCCAGGGGGGCTCTAGCGGCAACAGCGCCACGATGGGCCTGCGAGAATCGGAAGATGTCGCCTATGCCATGGCCCATGCTGAGAATATTGGTTTGCCCAAACCCTACGTGGCCTACGGCGTGTCGGCGGGCAGCGCGGCGATTCTCAAGGCGATCGCGAATGGGTTGCAGCCTGATGCCGCCGTGCTAGAGATGCCGTTTGCCTACTTTATGCGCGCGGTCAAAACTCGCATGAAGGCGCAAGATTTTCCCACGACGGGGCTCGCGGAACTGCTGGTGTTTTGGGGTGGCGTGCAACATGGCTACAACGGGTTTGCCCACAACCCCGCCCGCTATGCCAAGTCGGTGACGGTGCCGACGCTCATTCTTCATGGTGAAAAAGACCGCTGGACGAGCCTGGAGGAAGTCAAGGATATCTATGACAATCTGCAGGGCAACAAGGAATTGGCGGTCTTTCCTAATACGGGACACAGCCTTTTGGTCACGGTCGATCAGCCCCGCTGGACTAAAACCATTGGCGACTTTTTGAACAATCAGTGGAATTCGTAGCTAGGTGGCGCTGGTGACCGTGAGTTATATCTACTGATGCAGATGAGTCCCCTGTTGATATCTGGAACTTGCTACACGATGGCAGGCTTGTCGCTTGCACGGGTGAGTGTCCTGGCAACATCTCTATGAAGGTCGAAATCGAGTATCTCTGTGAGATCCTAGCCACTGAGTCTTAGTTTCTCTGGGTATATCTTCGCAGTTGTAGCGACGTAGCGTACAACCCATTCAAGCGCTCCGCTTCTGTCATGCATCCCATGCTCTTGGGTGATTGTGACCTCGAAATCCTCAGCGCGAAAGATGAGGAGAATCACATCTCAGTCTGCTGCACTGAGGGCATCCTGCGCCTAAACTACGTAGATGCGACCTGTGAGCTGGACACCGGTGCTCCCATAACTTTTGCCACGTTGTCTCAGGCGTATAAAAAATATTGGGATGATTGGGATCGGCGTAGCCAAGACAACATGTAGCCACCGAAAAATATTGGCCGCAAATGACTCAATATTCTGACAAAATTACTGTTGAACAAGCCTATTTGGCAGCATATGAGTACTTGCTGCGTAGATGGGAGTACTTGCCCGAGCGGCTAATAGCTGATGAACTCAGCGACATGAGTTTATTAAATGACGGAGGCAGTGCCGATCAAGCTTGCAAGCACGAGTTTATCGAAGCTCTTCGTGCGGTTCTTGACGCTGAGGTGGAGTTGGGGCGATATACGAGAGCTGATCTGAAGCTAGGTTAAGCAAGTTTGGACGATTTGAGTAGGGTGGGCAACGCCCACAGCTGTCAGTTATCAGCTAGCCAATTGATGCCTTGCTGATAATGGCGATATGCCTTGGCGCAAATCTAGAGGATTCGAATAATATGTAGCTAATTACGTAATTAATTATGTAGCTATGGACTTTTATTCTGAAATTGGTAAAGTTGCGCTGGGTAGCCGCCTGCGGCGACTGAGTGAAGGCTTGACGGAAGATGGGGCGAAAATCTGTGCGCTTTATGGCGTGGCCTTAGAGCCCAAGTGGTTTCCGGTGTTCTACGTGCTGATGCAAAGAGAGCACGCAGCGGTGACTGCGATCGCTCAAACCATCGGCCAATCCCATCCCTCTGTCAGCCAAATCGTGAAAGAAATGAGCCGCGGCGGACTGGTCGTGACCGCCAAAGACCCTCAAGATGCTCGGGTCACAGTCGTCAGCCTGTCTGAAGCGGGCCAGCAACTGGTGCCACATCAGGAGCAGCAGTGCACCGACGTGATGCAGGCGGTGGAAGATCTCTTGGCCGAAACCCAGCACGATTTATGGAACGCGATCGCGGAAGTTGAATTTCTGTTGGGGCAAACCAGCTTTTTTGAGCGGGTGCGCACCGTTCACAAGGCGCGGGTGCAGCAGACCGTGGAGATTGTTGATTACCAACCAGCCTTTTACGACGATTTCAAACGATTGAACTACGCGTGGATCGAACAACACTTTCAGATCGAAGCCGCCGATCGCCAAGCGCTGGAACATCCAGACGACAAGATTCTCAACACGGGCGGACATATTTACATGGCGCTACAGGCTGGGGAAGTTGTCGGTACCTGTGCGCTGATGCGGCTGGATGCGGAGACCTATGAGTTGGTCAAAATGGCGGTAGCCGAAACGGCTAGAGGCAAAGGTATCGGTTTTCGCCTCGGGCAAGCGGCGATCGCCAAAGCCCGTGAATTGGGCGCAACCAAGCTCTTGTTAGAGAGCAATACTGCTTTGGCACCCGCGATCAGCCTGTATCAAAAGTTAGGCTTTCGCAAAGTGATCGGGCAGCCCTCACCCTACGCCCGTTGCAACATTCAAATGGAGCTACCCCTGACCTGAGGACAGGTAGCCTGACCTTTGCCCATGGGAGAACGCGTGTGATTCACAGCGGTGATTGACGAATCTAGTGGAATGCTTCAGTCGCCTGCAGTTGCAGGTCTCAAAAACAGTAGCGGCGGCGGGAGACTTTGGTCGAGCAATCGCCCGACACTGGCGAGCAGGCTCAGGCCAGCGGCCAGAGAGCCTGGCTTGCCGTTAAACTGTGAGTAGACGTAACAAAATGTAAACTTCATGGCTGTCGGGCATTCCACAAATCAGCGAGTTGTTGTCATCGGGGCTGGCATTGGTGGCTTGACGGCAGCGGCCTTGCTGGCCCGGCGCGGTTATGACGTCACCGTGTTTGACCAGGCTTATGTGCCCGGCGGCTGTGCTTCGACCTTTAAGCGCCGGGGCTTTACGTTTGATGTGGGCGCGACGCAGGTGGCTGGACTAGAGCCCGGCGGCGTACACCAGCAGATCTTTGCCGAACTCGACATTCCGCTACCGGCGGCAACCAACTGTGATCCGGCTTGTGCCGTTTATTTGCCGGGCGAAACCACCCCCATTTCCGTCTGGCGCGACCCGCTGGCGTGGCAGGTCGAGCGCCAGCGGCAGTTTCCGGGTAGTGAACGGTTTTGGCAGCTGTTAGCCACGCTGTTTCAGGCCAGTTGGCGCTTTCAGGGACGTGAGCCAGTGCTGCCTCCCCGCACGCCTTGGGATCTGTGGCAGCTGGTGTCAGCAGTGCGACCCGATACGCTGATTACCGCGCCCTTCACTTTTTCGACAGTGGGGCAGCTCTTACGCGCCTTCGGATTGCAGGGTGATCGCCGCCTCAAAACCTTTCTCGATCTGCAGCTCAAGCTGTACTCCCAGGTGGGGGCTGATGAAACGGCGCTGTTGTATGCGGCCACAGCGTTGGGGGTTTCGCAAGCGCCCCAAGGGCTGTTTCACCTGAAAGGCAGCATGCAAGTGCTGAGCGATCGCTTGGTGGCGGCGCTAGAGCGTGATGGGGGCAAGTTGCTGATGCGCCACACGGTAGAGCAGATTCAGTCCACTCAGGGCCGCGTCACGGGCGTCACGGTGCGCGATCAAAAAACGGGCGACTTTCGGGCACAGCCTGCCGATATTGTGGTCGGCAACGTCACGGTGCAAAACCTGGTCTCACTGCTGGGCGACGATGCCCCCACTGGCTATCGTCACCGCGTTGAAAAACTTACTGATTCTTCCGGCGCGTTTGTGGTGTATTTAGGTGTTGACCAAGCGGCGATTCCGGCCAACTGTCCGCCTCATCTGCAGTTTCTCTACGGTTACGACGGCCCCATTGGTGAAAACAATTCTCTCTTTGTGTCCGTCAGTCGCCCCGGCGACGGTCGCGCTCCTGAGGGCAAAGCGACCCTGATTGCCTCTTCGTTTACCGATCTCAACGCGTGGAAGCAGGACGATTACGATAGCGTCAAGCAGCACTTCACCGACACAGCGATCGCCAGGCTGGGAGAGTTTTTTGACTTCAGACCCGAGCATATTGTTCACTGCGAAGCGGGCACCCCACGCACCTTTGAACGCTTCACGGGGCGCGATCGGGGCGCAGTCGGCGGTTTGGGCATGCGCGTCAGCACCTTTGGACCCTTCGGCTTTGCCAACCGAACGCCGCTGCCAAACCTATGGCTAGTGGGCGATTGTACTCATCCCGGCGAGGGCACGGCGGGAGTTAGCTATTCGGCACTGACAGCGGTGCGCCAGATTGACGCAGCGTCCTTATCTGTATCCCCTCTAGGCGGTCCACGCGGCTGCTTAAGGACCTTGAGAACTGTTGCTTGTATGTTTCCTGCGAGGGTTTGGCACGGCCAACCCCCGGCGATCGCGATGCTTAGATGAACAACTATTCTACAGCAGAGACTCCTGCTCATCCATTCTGCGACTGAGAT
>JBHJJI010000423.1:0-6601 GCA_050042805.1 Leptolyngbyaceae cyanobacterium | reverse complement strand
ATCAGGGAGATCGGCAAACGCTTCTAGAATCTCGATACAGTCTGTTAAAGCTTGAGAGGATAGATTCATCACACACTATAGGCTAGCTATAGCCTGAAACCCTAGCACGCTATGGCTTGTATGGGAATGAAATGGCCCTGGACATAATACTTTGTACTTCAGGCATAAGGAGATGTGCAGCTTGGTCACGATAGAAAATGATTCTCTCAACATTTCTTCTGATCACATCATCAGAACGAAAGAGTCTACCTAAACAATCACGAAGTGAAATAGTCTCTCGAATTCCTTTGTTGTTGCGAGCTTTTCTGAAAATCGTTTCTTCTCCTTCCTTCTCTATCAAAATAGCTTTTAGAAGTTGTTCCCATGCAGTACAGAAGCAAAGAACAAATCCATCCATTCTATTTTCTAGCGAGGGTCTGTTGTAGAGTTCTAGACCCAGAAGCATGTTGTCTCTAGACTTTCTGAGCAAGGCTTTCGCCAATCTTGATTTACAATTATGACCCAGTCCTCTCCTATGTTTGCTTTGTGAGAGCATTTGCGTGAACTGCTGGGCAGATAGGTTCGCAGAATTTGAAGCTTCAAAATATCCGTCACCTATTTCGTTCAGGAAATCAGAAAGCTGGCCCTTCTTTAGATAAGTCGAGAAGGTGGATTTTTGCCATCCACTCACCTCAAGAATCTCTTCCTCAGAAATGGCGTCGCCTTTGACTTCCTTTTCTTGCAAAAGTTCGAGGAGATTTTTGTGTGATGAAGTGATCTTCATGACATATTTTCTAAGCAACGGTTAAGACCGTTGTACTCTGCATCGATTTGAGATGACAATCGCAATTAGTAAATGGTTTATATCTTTAAATACCGGATTGCCACTTGTGAAGCTCCTAAGAACTGAATTTAATATTTAAGCTTGGATAGGAAAACCTTATCTCCCAAAGCTCTACAATCAGGGGCACGCTCTTTTCCTCATCGCTCCTATGACGCTTTTACGCACTCCGCTTTACGACCTATCAGCTGACCTCAAGGCTCGCTTCACCGAATTCTCTGGTTGGGAAATGCCGGTGCAATACAGCGGCATTAAGCAAGAGCACCAGGCCGTTCGCGAAGCCGCTGGCATGTTCGACATCTCCCACATGGGCAAGTTCTTTCTGCGTGGCACCGGAGTGCTGGCCGCGCTGCAAAAGCTGGTGCCATCTGACCTGAGACGATTGCAGGACGGAGAAGCGCAGTACACCGTCTTGCTCAATCCCCAAGGGGGTATCATCGATGACCTGATCATTTATGACCAGGGCACCGACTCAGAGGGCACCGAGCGAGTCGCCATCATTGTGAATGCCGCCACCACGGACAAAGATAAAGCTTGGATGCTGGAGCATTTGCCGTCTTCTAATATCGCGTTTGAGGATGTGTCGCGAGATCGCGCCCTGATCGCCGTTCAGGGGCCAGAAGCGGTGGCTCAGCTACAGCATCTCACTGCCGAAGACTTGTCTCAAGTCGGACGCTGCGGCCATCTCGAAGGTACGGTACTGGAACAACCGGCTTTTCTCGCCCGCACCGGCTACACCGGAGAAGATGGCGTTGAGGTCATGGTGTCGCCCAAAACGGGACAAGCGCTTTGGGAAACCCTATTGGAAAATGGAGTCACCCCCTGCGGTTTAGGAGCACGAGACACCTTGCGTTTGGAAGCCGCGATGGCGCTCTATGGTCAGGATATTAGCGATCGCACTACCCCCTTAGAAGCCGGACTCAAGTGGCTCGTTCACCTAGAGGGAACCGGTGAGTTTATCGGGCGTTCCGTTTTGGAGCAACAAACGGCTGAGGGATTAGAGCGCCGTTTAGTGGGACTGCAGATGACAGGACGCAACATTGCTCGCCATGACTATCCTGTGCTGCACGAAGGCAAACCGGTGGGTATCGTCACCAGCGGCACGCTTTCTCCCACCTTGGGATATCCCGTTGCGCTGGCCTATGTGCCACCAGCCTTAGCCAAACTGGGGCAGACGCTCTCGGTGGAGGTTCGTGGCAAAGCTTATCCGGCTCAGGTGGTGAAGAAGCCGTTTTACAAACGCAAAAATTCGTGATTTGACACAACTTTGTTAGAAAAATAGGCTATTTGTCGTGCGACACTTGCTACAAGTGTGTGGTTGCAAGCGAGAACGGTTATGGCCCTTGAGTTTCCCGATGATTTGAAGTACCTAGATACCCACGAATATGCGCGGGTAGATGAAGACGAAGATATCGTCACGGTCGGTATCTCGGCATTTGCCCTCGATCAGCTCGGCGACATCGTTTTTTTAGAACTGCCCGAAATTGGCGACACGGTCGAAAAAGGCGAAACCTTTGGCACGGTGGAATCGGTGAAGGCCGTGGAAGACCTCAAATCGCCGGTAACAGGAGATGTACTGGAGCGTAATGACGCTATCATTGACGCGCCGGAACAGATTGCCGATGACCCCTATGGCGATGCCTGGCTACTCAAAATCAAGGCGGAAAACTTGGATGACCTGGATGATGCCATGTCTGCCGACGAATATCGCGACCAGGTGGAAGGCGGTTAGCCAGATCGGCAGCTTGAAGACAGTCAGATGCATCGAGAGGTCTTGCTAGCCTGCAGCCCTAAGGAAATCTGATGTCTGTACCTCTAATAGAAACTGAACGGCTCTGGCTACGGCCCTTTATGGCTACGGATGCTGAGGCGCTATTTGCCTATACCTCAGCGCCTGAGTTTTCTCAATATGTCAAGTATCCGTCCCCCACAACGCTGCCAGAAGTTCAAGATTTTTTGCCGCATGTGCTTATGGCTGAAGAGCCGGACTGTCTCTCATGGGCAATCTGTCAGCGCAACCCGTCACAATTGATTGGCAGCATTCAGATGACCTACGAAGCTACGGATTGTGTGAGTGTTCATTACGATGTTAGTCACACCGTCTACGGCAATGGCTTCGCGACGGAAGCTCTGCAGGGGGGGCTAAGGTGGGCGCTGGCAAACCTGCCGGAAGTTACCCAATTGTGTGGCGATACGCAGAGGTCAGTAGCGCTACAGATCGGCGAGCCCCCGCTGTCGCTGCCCTCTTGTCGAAGGGGGATACACATTTTTTTGATGTGTAGTCTAAATTTATCGAATTGGTTAATCCCAGTTCTCCGTGATCGGGCTCCCGATGCAATCTTGACAACGCAGGGGAGCCGAGGGGCAGGGGAGCCCGATCCATAACCTTATTTCAGAGAATCGGTTAACACTTTTTCGGAGCGTGGGGTTCTACTTAAAAAAATCGCCCCAACTCTCTGGGAAAGTGGGGGCGATGCTAGCAAGCTTTTGATTTTTAAGCCGTCGCGACGGTGTTAGGCGAGGGTCTCTGGGCAATAGCCTAAGCCCATGACGAACTGATTGCGAAAGGCTTCGATTTCTTCGCGTTCGGGCCGACCGTGAGAGACGACAGCGACCTGATAGCGGCGCATGACATCCACAGGGGACTGACCGGTTTCTAAGGCCCAAAGTGCCATTCTCAAGCGAATATTGGGATCGTGGGGAATGCCGAGTTCGTTGAGGTAAGCGCGAAAGTCTTCGGCAGCAGACGCTTCGATGATGTCGTGCATTCTCACCTTGATAACCCAGCCATCAATTTGATGAATGACCGTGAGCCACGACAAGGGCAAAGTGGGCGTGTTCAACAAATGCTCCACAATCCGCAGGGTCAGACTAGCGTTGCCGAGGTGATAAATAAAGTCCATGGGGACCCTCCGAGGAATGCGATATCTACATTGTCGGGATTTCACCCGTTTCTAAACACTGTGAAACTCCCCGCATTACCATGGGGGTTCTACCCAATTACCGCTAGATCTATGGGTGCTTCCTCAGAGCCCGATTTACAGTTAGCCGCCTATCACTACCATTTACCTCCAGAGCGCATTGCCCAAGATCCCGCCGAACCTCGGGATCATGCCCGCCTGCTGACGGTCACCTCACCAACGGAGTTTGCCCATCGCCACGTCTATGAGCTGCCCGATCTGCTGCAGCCTGGCGACTTGCTCGTGCTCAACAATACGAAGGTGCTGCCAGCTCGCCTATTTGGCCACAAGCCCGGTGGTGCGGCAGTTGAGATTTTGTTGTTAGAGGAGCGATCGCCCCTGCAATGGCTGGCGCTAGTGAAGCCCGGCAAGCGCTTGAAGCCCGGTGCGACCATCCACTTTGGCGCTGATCTGACCCAACCTGATTTGGTGGCTGAGGTGTTGGCCTATGATCCTGAGACGAACGGGCGCATTTTACAATTTACGATCGCGGGGTCAGACTCGTTTTATCAGGTGTGTGATCGACTGGGTGAGATGCCGCTACCGCCCTACATTACGGATTCGACTGCACCCAGCGATCGCTATCAAACCATTTACGCTGAGCGCCTTGGGGCCGTCGCCGCACCGACAGCAGGGCTGCACTTTACCCCGGAATTGTTCGATCGTCTGGAGGCCAAAGGAATTGATCGGGCTTTCATCACGCTGCACGTGGGCATCGGCACCTTTCGCCCGGTGGAAACCGCCACCATCACCGACCACACCATGCACGCCGAATGGCTCGATGTGCCCGCCGCCACTGTGGAAAAGATTGCTCAAACTAAGGCTCAGGGAGGTCGGGTGATCGCGGTAGGCACGACCGTGACGCGAGCGCTCGAAGGAGCAGCTCAACAAGGGGCATTGCAACCTTGGCAGGGCAAAACCAATCTGTTTATCTATCCAGGCTATCAATGGCAGGTGGTGGATGGCCTGCTCACCAACTTTCACCTGCCAGAGTCAAGTTTGATGATGTTGGTCAGTGCGCTGATTGGCCGCCAACGGCTGCTGGATCTGTATGCCACGGCGGTGGAAGCCGCGTATCGGTTCTATTCGTTTGGCGATGCGATGGTGATTTTGCCCGAGGGGTGGCAAGCAGATCATTAGCGATTGGTGTATCGGGGCGACGCATTCACGGGGTCACTTTCTGGGAGCTGACACCGTCCTTCTGAACGCGACGGGGTGTCGGGGCGACGCATTCGCGGAGTCGCTTTCTGGGAACTGGCCATCCTTCTGAATGCGAATGCGTCGCCCTTACGGGTGGCAGTGGTGAAATTAGGTTTCGTCTTGTGGGGCGGGCAGTGGGTCGCCAATTTCTGCGCTTTGGCCGCGAACCGGGGGGAGCTTATCGACTAGCCCCATTTCAAAGGCTGTGTCGGGCAGTTCGCCAGCGAGATATTTACCCGGCTCAAACATGCGGCCTGGGGTAAAACACATTTGCCGAAGTTCAACCACTTCGGTTTCTAAAAACATGGTGCGAGAGAGGCGGCGTTCTAACGGCATCGGTTCAGCTTATTCTTCAAATTGGAACAGTTCACGGGTGTAGTTTTCATCCAAAATCCGCTTCGGACGCAGGACGACGAGGAGTTTACCCAAGAGTTTGACATCGGTGGGCGGCTGCATCAGCCAGACGACGGCCACCGTATCGTCCTGATCGATCAGAAAATAGCTGTCAACATCCCAGGTTCTTTGGGCGCGATCGACCACCAGCATGACCGGCTCAGGATTGTCTGGGTTTTGGACATTGGGCAACTGCTTAGGCTTGGCCAGAATGGCGATCGGGTCTTCTGCCATCAATAGCACCTGCCAACCGGGTAGCGGTGCCCAAGCCGATGGCCCGGCACATTTCACCGTGCCAAAGGGCGCGTCGGGCACAACCACCGGCACCGCTTGAAAATCGGCGGTGCTCAGGGGCAATTCCCCCACGAGGGGAATCAGCAAGGGCAGTTCGGAATCTGTTTCGAGCCGGTAGGCGGGCAGGGTCGGTGCGGGTCGTGATTTCACCACACTGAAATCGGTCAGCAGTTGCTCCACCTGTTGGCGGGCACTGTCGCTGGTGGCAAACCGCAGCGCTTGGGCAATCAGCCGCGATCGCGCTTGCAAATCTGACTGCTGGCGAGCGAGCTTCCACGAGTGATAGGCGACGGCATCACCGCCGGTATCAGTAAACCCACCAGGCGGCTCTTTGAGGTAGGAATATTCTTTCAGCGCTTTGACGACGTCTTTAATCGTGTCGGCGTCTAATCCCTGCTGAATCGCCAGTTCGGCGGCACGGACGCGATCGCGTTGGGTCAACACTCGCAGCTCATACAAGATATCGCTGCCCCGCTGCTGAAAGTGGGTCTGAACGGCTTCAGGGGCTGCGGCTTTCACCAAAGAGGCAAACACCTGAGCGGCGACAATCGCCTGGTTTTGCTGGGTGGCCTCACAGCCGGTTTCTTCAAAGATTTTTTGCGGGTTCATTCCCGACTTTTGCAGCGCTTGACAGGCATTGCCCCATGCCACCCAGCCGCCTTGTTTACGCCGGAGTTGAAGGATCAAAGCGTCCACATCAACCGGTTGATTTGTCGGGGGTTCAGGAGAGGCCATACGTACGGTTTGGAGGACTGCGATCGAACTGCCCTGACTCTAGCGTGTTTCAGTAGTCGGGTATCGTTAATTTCTCTATAGAGCTTGACGCTAGCTGCCTTCGCAGGGCAAGATGAATATCGCATTGGGCGGGGCTATAGCTCAGTTGGTAGAGCACTTGAATGGCATTCAAGGGGTCAGCGGTTCGAATCCGCTTAGC
>JBHJJI010000422.1:0-35193 GCA_050042805.1 Leptolyngbyaceae cyanobacterium | reverse complement strand
CATCGTTCACGAAAGCACCCAAATCGATGCAGAATGAATCGCAACCAAGATCATTCAAATTCAGCCCCTATCCTTGAAAGCCTGGTAGGACAAGGCTTTCAAAATCCTTCAATTTCTTGAGGGAACCTGCGAAATGTCGGTCTCAAAACATGGAGTGGGACTGGCCCCCCCATACCGGAAGCCCTGAGGCCTCGTCTGGAACGCTAAACGGCAGGGAGCGATGCTTAATAATTTTAATGAATCGAGGTGTTCTTGCCTCTGAGCCGAATACTGTTTTGAGTTGGCAAATTTTTATTTTTATTTCTGGACAAATCAATCGTAAATTGATGTTGGCAAAATACCTAAAATTTAGCTGCGTCATCCATTTTTCAGCAATAAATATTCCTCCTGAAAATCTTTAAGTGCTGCCAAGAAAGCTCCATGACAATTCATGCAAAGCATGAGAATCTTCTCAAAAACACCTGTATTTTCAGAGGATAATTAATCATTAGCATATTTTTAGCTCGAATACGGGATCACTTGCATTCCCTCAATAGGACTGATCAAAAGAAGTATCAGAGACATCGCCGCCAATCAGCGATCGCTTGAGGGAAAGGCGATGTTAGGGGCTGAGGTAGCCTAAAGCCATGATCAAAACAAGTCCGTACTGACATTATTTTTACGGATATTCTTGGTGATTGATTCGAGAAATTGCGTAGACTGCGTCACTCAAGCTCTGTGAGTTTCACTAAAGTTGCCAATGTGGAATTCGACAAAGTTTGTCTAAAATATCTATGAAGATAGATGACAGTGCAGTTTTCTAGGCAGGTCAGCTTCAAATGCTGCGTTCTTTCTCTGTAGAAATGCCAGTCGAATTGAGTGAAATCTTAGCGGAGTTAGAGAACATTACGCTTAGACTTCATGACTGTCACGACTTAGAATCTCTCTTGATTTGCGGAGTCCAACAAACGCATCATCTGTTTGGTAGCGATCGCGCTTTGATCTATCAGTTTATGCCTGGCGGTGATGGGATGGTCGTCGCCGAGTCCGTTGACGAGGCATGGACACCGGTTTTAGGACTGTTGACCTATGACCCTTGCTTTGAGACAGTCTGGAACGAGCAATTTCGTCAAGGCGAAGTCACCGCGATCGCAAACGTGGCCCAGTCAGATTTGGCCGATTGTCACAAAGAGCTGCTGACTCGTTTTCAGGTTAAAGCCAACTTGGTCAGCCCCATCTTAGTGAGCGAATCGGGGGCAAATGAGGGTTCTCATCTCTGGGGCTTGCTCATTGTTCACCAATGTCAGGCACCGTACTCTTGGCAGTCAGTGCACCGCTGCAGCTTGAAGCAGATCTCGACTCAATTGGGTATTGCGATTCAGCATTTAGAGCGGGTGCAAGCGTGGCAAAATCGCTTATCCTCCAGTCCTCAACCGGAGGAAGCCACTCAGTGGCAGGTCGCCTCAGCTGCGGTCAAAGGCGGGATTTGGCAGTGGGATTTAGCCACCAACACTTTTTTTTGGTCACAACCGCTCAAAACTTTTTTGGGATATAGCGACGACGACGCTGACTTTATCCCTTGGGAAGAGTTGATTCATCCGGCCGATCGCCCTCAGGTTGAGGCGGCCATCAATCAATATCTAACGCAGCAAACGGTCATCTATCAAAGTGAGCAACGACTGCGCACTCGCGATGGTCACTGGCAATGGATGCTGAGCCAAGGGCGGGTGGTGGCGCGTAACCCAGAGGGCACGCCGATCCGCCTGATGGGGCTGCTCATCGACATTAGCGATCGCAAACAGATAGAGCTGGATTTGCAGTGGCAAGTAGAGCGTGAGCGCGCTCTGAGTAAAGTCATTGAGGCGATTCGGAGTCCCCTTAATTTAAGGGAGATTTTTGCGGTGGCCACGGCGCAAATTACTCAGTGCTTACAGAGCCGGGTGAGCCTTTATGAGTATTTGCCAGCGGCGGCTTGTTGGCATCCCGTAGCCGTGGATGGGGGGCAATACGGCTGGAGCGAGGCGCAAACAGCATACATTTGGGCCGACATCTCGGATGATGACAACTCCATCGCAACCCAGCTGAAGCAGCGACGCATCGTGCATGTGGATGATACGACCACCCTAGACGCTGCGGATCCGCTCAAATATCGACTGGGCCAGCAGTTTCCTGGCCAATGGCTACTCATTCCCATTGAGGTGCAGTCAGCGGTATGGGGCACCCTGGTGTTGACGCGCCCAGTGGCGATTTCCTGGCAGCCCGCCGAGATTGATCTCGGTCAACGCTTGGCGGCGCAGCTGGCGATCGCCGTGGCCCAGGCCAGTCTCTATCAGGAACTGCGCACCACTCAGCATAGAGATGAGTTGGTTTTGCAGGGACTCAATGAGAGTCTTTGGGACTGGGATGCGGTCACGAATCGGCTGCAGGTCTCTGATCGCTATTGGGAGATGCTAGGCTACGACCCCACCACGCAAGATAATTCCGTTGACCTCATTCAAGAATTGATGCGCATTCATCCGGAGGATCGAGCGGCGGCGTTAAATACCTGGCAACATCCTCATCAAGCTCAAGGCTCCTATGTGAAAGAAATGCGACTGCGTCATCGCGATGGCCATGATGTTTGGGTACGCAATCGGGGCCAGGCGATCTGGGACGCAACGGGCAATCTGATCAGAATGGTCGGGGCCATTGAAGATATTAGCGATCGCAAAGCGGTTGAGGTAAAGCTGCAACAGCAGGAAAAAGAGTTTCGCACCCTGGTCGAAAACAATCCAGATGGCATTTGGCGCGTCAACCGTCAACTGCAACTGTTATACGTTAATCCGATGGTTGAGTCGCGCAGCGGCCTGTCTAAAACCGAGCTGTTGGGCCGCCCCTTCAACGCGTTTGGAATGCCCGATCCCCTAGCGGAGCAGTGGCGCACGGAGATCGCCCGAGTCTTTGCGACTGGCCAAGAGCAGCTATCAGAAACCCAAGAAATCGTAGCCCTGAAAGAACACACGTTTTATTCGCGGCTGGTACCCGAATTTGATGAAGCGGGTGAAATCGTCTCAGTGTTGATTATTTCTCGCGATGTCACCAATCTGCGAGCCGCTCAGACGGCCTTGCAAAAGCGGGTCGAGCAAGAACAGACGCTGCGGCTGATTACTGAGCACATGCGCGAAACCCTAGATTTGCAAGTCATTTTGAAAACCGCTGTGCAGGAAGTTCAGCGCTTCTTAGGGGCCGATCGCACGTTGGTTTTTCGACTTTATGCCAATCAGCCCGGACAAGTGATTGCCGAAACCGTCCAACCAGGCTATCCGGCGCTTTTAGATATGCAATGGGCCGATACCTGCTTTTCGCCTGATTGTGATGGCTTTTATGCGGAACCTCAGGGATGGATTGCCCCAGAGATGACGATCGAGGATTGGGCTGACTGCATCGTTGACTTCATGACCGAGGCGGGGGTGCAGTCAAAAATGGTGGCCCCCCTGACCCAGCGATTAGAAAACCAGACCATCGTGTGGGGCTTGTTTATTACCCATGCTTGTCACCACGCGCGAGTTTGGCAGCCCGAGGAGCAGGATCTGTTGCAGCAGGTGGCCGACCAATTGGCGATCGCGATTCAGCAGTCGGAACTGCACCAGCGTTTGCAAGCGGCGAACCAAACGCTCGAACAAATTGCCATCACCGATGCGCTGACGCAAATTGCCAACCGTCGCCATTTTGACACCACGCTCTCAACCGAGTGGCAGCGCGCCCAACGCGAACAGCGTGAGCTCTCCCTGATTCTTTGCGATATTGACCACTTCAAGCTGTTCAACGATACCTATGGCCATCCCGCTGGGGATGCCTGTATCGCCGCTGTGGCTCAAACCTTACAGCGGTGTGTTGATCGCGCGACAGATTGTCTCGCCCGCTATGGCGGCGAAGAATTTGCGATCATCCTGCCCCATACCAACGTTGAGGGGGCCATCTTTGTGGTGCAGAAAATCCAGACGGCCATCGCCACCCTGGTGATTGAGCCCGTGCCCCCGCGCCCGGCTGCCAGTATCACCCTCAGCTTTGGCATCGCCATGGCCATCCCCGGACAAATGCCTGGGGTGCAAACGTTGGTTAACCAAGCTGACCAAGCGCTTTATCAGGCCAAACAGACCGGTCGCGATCGCTATTGCATCAGTGACCTTGCAACCGGTGAACAGTAGCGCTGGCAGCAGTTCGGTTAGGACAAGACTGTGAGTCAATTTACTTCTGTGCTTACGAGCCAATTTGCTTCTGCGGTAAGGATCAGAGCGATCCCAGGTGTCCTAAGCCAAATGGCCAGCGCTGTAGAGCGTCCTCATTCAACGATGCGGCAGGGTGGGGTAGGGCGATCTTCTAACGCCACACCAAGTTTAGTTTTGGATCGTCACGCTCAGCGATGACGCCTCTAAGATCATGAGAAACATCGACTTAAAAAGATTGATTTTGGTGATCCCTTGGTGCTTCTTGTCGTTTAGAAGCCTGTAGGAGTAGTCCGCTAATTCCGACAAAATCCACATTCGAAAATGGAAGAAAAGCCTAAAGATGGTGAGCAAGTCTCAAATCATGGGGATCAATGGAATTGAGCTGGTTTCTGAGAGACCCTTTTGAGTAATCGGGGTGACTTTGAAATTGGTGCGATCCCCATCTAGTCATTGTTGGCTTAATCACCCCCAATGACCAGCATTATGAGGCAAGATAAATAAGTGTGTGCCATGCGATTGCTGGGCACACTTTTTTAAGACACAGGCTGTCTGTCAGTTTCTATCGGGATCACTGCCACTCAGCTTTGCGAGCGTCTTCTTTCCAGCTCTATGAGCATCCTTTTCTTGAAAGAGAATCAGCAGGATCACCATAAAAAGCATCACATTCAACCAAAATTTAGGTATTTAGCGATGACAACAGCCAATTTAGCCTCTACGCAAGAAAGTGCCTCAGCTCAGTTTTCGGAAGCCAGTGCCCAAACTCAAGTGGTAATTTTGCACTATTTGGCCCAAAAGATCCGTCGAGCATCTAAGTCAGCGACGCCGGGCGCTTTCTTTTCTCAAAAGGTGCAGACCTTTTTAAAGCAGATTCAACAGATGCCTAAGGGCGATCGCCACGAAGCACTGAAAGAAATTTTGCGCGGTTCGCCGACTCGTCTGACGGAAGTCTACGGCGAGCTTGATACCAATATGCGGATGGCCTTCTGGTATCGTTTGGCGAATGCCCAGCAAGATGACGTGCTGCTGTCTAAGTCGGCCTTAGATACTTGGAGCCAAGAACAGCATGCCCTGTTAGTCGACCTGTCAAATCGCGAATCAAATGAACTCGTGAGCTTTTTGCGGGAAGCGGTAGCGACTGAGGCGACGTCGATTTAGCTGATTGAGTTCTTCTAAAATGCATAAGCTATCTGGTTGAAAAGGGTTAGTCGCTTGCGGCTAACCCTTTTTGCTTGACTGATCGTCATTGAGCAGCACATGGCAATGCCGGATCGCCATCAAGGAGCAATCGCCTCTTCGGCACTATCGAACAAACCTAAAAGCGGCCCGATCAAAGCGCCAAAGACAAAGCCGCCCGCATGCGCCCAATAGGCAATGCCCCCTTCTGCCATGCCAATGTTGGCGGGGATGCTGAGGCTGGTCAACCCGTAGGCCGCCTGCTGCAAAAACCAGATGCCCAGATAAAACATGGCCGGAATTTGTAAAGGCAGGAAGATAAACCCGAGGGGCACAATCGTCAAAATGCGCACATCGGGAAACCGAAAAATGTAGGCTCCCATGACGCCCGCGATCGCTCCACTGGCTCCTAGAGAGGGCACCTCTGAAAACATGCCAAAGTACCACTGAGCGATCGTGGCCAGGGTGCCACACACCAGGTAAAACAGTACAAAGCGTAGGTGACCGAGTTCTTCTTCAACGTTGTTGCCAAAGATCCACAGATACAACATGTTGCCACCCAGGTGTAAGACTCCGGCGTGCAAAAATTGCGCCGAAATTAGGGTGAACCACTCATGAATCGTGAAGAGGCTGATGTCACCGATATGAAAGCTTTCGGTGAGCTGTTCGGGGACGACTGCCCACATTTTAAAAAAGGTCGTCAACTCCATAGGAGACAGCGTCAGCTCATAGAGAAAAACTAGAACATTGCGGGCAATCAGCCCGTAGGTGACGTAGGGCGAAATTGTGACTGGGTTGTCGTCTCTCAGGGGAACCACGTTTCACCAAAAAATATATTCAGTAGAAAATAGCAAAAACCACCGACAGCCATACCTGCCGATAGAAGGATTCTCCCCTGTGTTGGAACCCAGCGCGCGCCATGAAGGCAAAAGTTGACGCGGGCTAAGCAGTCGCCAATCCGCTTAGGACAAGACTGCGAGCCACTTTGCTTCTGCACTAAGGATCAGAGCGATCCTAGGTGTCCTAATGAGTAATCCAAAACAAAAAATATCCCACCTGAAGAACCCGGTTTCTGGGAACAGGTCTGCAGTCTGCAGCAAGTTTTTCATAGAAACCGGGTTCTTGGACACGGTATTTCTTGGAATACTCTAAGCAAAGTGGCCAGCGCTATAGTTCTTGTTCTCAACTCACTTCGCTGCGAGATAGCCCTATTCAACGCCGCTATCAAGCAGCCTCTACCGATACCGTCAGCTGATTTAAGCTAAGCGGCCCAAACTGTGTAGCTAACGCAACATCAGCAGCATCTCGACCGTAGGCCACGGCGATGCGATTACCCTTGGTTTCAGGTTGGGTCGCATCAAAAACGTACCAGCGATCGCCCACATAGGCTTCAAACCAAGCATGCAGATCCATCGGCTCCAGCTGATAGAGATAACCCACCACCATGCGAGCTGGGATGTTAAGGCTACGACACAGCGCCATTCCCAAGTGCGTAAAATCGCGGCAGACGCCGATGCGTTCGTCAGCGGTATCAACGGCAGAGGTTGAAGCATCACTCGTGCCGTAGGCGTATTCAACGTTGTGATGAATCCATTGACGAATTGCCTCGACTTGAGCATAGCCCGGTTGACAACCCTCCACAATTTCATTAGCCAGCTGACCTAGTCGATCAGACTGGCAATAGCGACTGGGCAACAACCATTGAAGAACCGTTTCGGGCAAATCTTGCACCGGCACAAACCGCGCTTCTAGATCGATCTCGACTTGGTCAGGTGTCGCCACATGAAACGTGGTATCCACGCTCAGCGAGCCTTCTGGCACCACTAATCGCTGGCAGAGGTTGCCATAGCTGTCGGTGTATTCGATGACCGGGAGTTGGGGCTCCAATAAATATTCTTCTTTAATGATCCATTGCCCAAAGCCACTGCGAGGCCGCAGCATGAGGATGACCGGGGTGGGAGCTGCAGCTTCAAAGGCAATCTGACATCTCGCCTTAAGTTCCATATCGGTAGGTAATCCATCAGGCTCAATAGCTGTTTTGCGGAGTGAGTGTGAGCGATAGCGTCAGGTGGCCTTGCTAGGATACTGCATGAGACGAGTTGACACTGTACAGGTTAACCCTGACGCATCTGCTGGAAGCGGCCAAATGCGATGAAACTGTGCGCTACTGCAGTCCCTTTCTTTAACAGGCCGCGAGCCATGCCAACACCCAGGCGCTTTGATCAGAGCCGTCGTACGCTGTTGCGAATTGCGCCCCCCATGCTGGCCGCTTTCCTAGTGGCGACCTGCCGCCGCCGCTTTGCCAATTCAGCACTGCCGGCGACGAGGGAAGATATGCCAGATGACGTATCCCCAACCTCGCTTTTATCACCAACGCCGGCCTGTGGCGATGAAGCTGTAACCCCGGCTCAAACAGCGGGGCCTTTTTATACACCTGATTCGCCCGAGCGTACTTCTTTATTAGAGCCGGGCATGACCGGAACACGGATTATCGTCACGGGTCAGGTGCTGTCGATCGCCTGCACCCCCATGGCCAATGCGTTAGTCGATTTTTGGCACACCAATGACCAGGGCGACTATGACAATCAGGGTTATACCCTGCGAGGTCATCAATTCACTGACAGTGAGGGACGCTATCGGTTAGAAACAATCATTCCCGGCTTTTATCCCGGTCGGACTCGCCACTTTCATGTCAAAGTGCAAGCCGCCAACCAGCCCGTATTGACCACGCAGCTTTACTTCCCTGAAGAACCCTTGAACCAGCGCGATGGCTTGTTTCGTCCTGAGCTGCTCATGGCAGTGCAAGATGAGGGCAATGGCCCACAAGCTCGGTTTAACTTTGTCTTGGCTAGGGGGTAATTCGGGTCAGGCTAGCTGGCACGATGGAGCCAATCACGAGCCGAGAAAATGTCTCAAACGGCGGTGAGGGGGCTAAATTCTCGCTGTTCTGCATCGTGGAAAGACGCTAAAACCAATCTGCTGGAGGTGGGGATGTCGATGATCGCGCCGTTAACAACCGAACCGCGTTGGCCGGACGGCAGTCACTTTGACGTCATTGTGATCGGCTCTGGTCTGGGAGGCTTGGTAACCGCCACGCAGCTTGTCGCTCAGGGCTTCAAGCCGCTGGTGTTAGAGCGCTATCTGATTCCAGGAGGCAGTGCGGGGTATTTTGAACGCGACGGCTACCGGTTTGATGTCGGGGCGTCGATGATCTTTGGCTTTGGTCAGCAAGGTACAACGAACTTATTAACCAAAGCACTCGCGGCGGTTGGCAAATCGCTGCCCACGATTCCTGACCTGGTGCAGGTGAATTACCACTTACCGGATGGACTCAACGTGCGGGTGCATCGCGACTATGAGGCCTTTTTGACGGAATTAGGCGATCGCTTTCCCCATGAACGGCGAGGCATTCGACAGTTTTACGATGCTTGCTGGCAAGTATTCAACTGTTTGAATGCCATCGAGTTGCTGTCGCTTGAAGAGCCCCGCTATGTAGCCCGCGTCTTTTGGCAAAATCCCCTGGCCTGCTTAGGGCTGGCGCGCCGCTTACCCCAGAATGTTGGCAGCTTAGCCCGACGCTATCTCAAAGATCCCCAGCTGCTGCACTTTATTGACATGGAGTGCTATTGCTGGTCGGTGGTACCGGCGGCTAAAACCCCGTTGATCAATGCGGGCATGGTGTTTAGCGATCGCCACTATGGTGGGGTCAACTATCCCCAAGGGGGCGTGGGGCGCATTGCCCAAACCCTGGCTGAGGGTCTGATCGAAGCGGGGGGCCATCTGCAGTACCGCTCGCGAGTCAAGCGCATTGTGACTAAGCAGGGACGGGCGATCGGCGTGGAGCTAGCCACGGGCGAACGTTACACCGCTGATCGCATCGTCTCGAATGCCACCCGGTGGGACACCTTTAATCGGCTGCTCGATCAGCCCACCCCAAAAGCAGAGCAGCGCTGGCAGTCGCGCTATGCGCCTGCCCCCAGTTTTGTCAGCGTTCATCTCGGCGTACGGAGTGATGTGATTCCGCCCCAGACCGACTGTCATCAGATCGTGCTAGAGGATTGGGCGGAGTTAGAAGCGGCGGGCGGCACGGTGTTTATGTCGCTCCCCACCCTGTTAGACCCCAGCTTAGCCCCGCGCGATCGCCATATTATTCACGCCTTTACGCCTAGTTGGCTGGCCGATTGGCAAGGCTTGTCACCGCAGCAGTATGAGCAGCAAAAACAGCACGTGGCCAGCCAAATCATTCAACGGTTAGAACGCCTGTTTCCCGGTGTGAAGGAAGCGATCGACCACTGTTCCATCGGCACGCCGCGCACCCACCGCCGCTTTTTGGGCCGGGTCGATGGCACCTATGGCCCCATGCCGCGACAGCAACGACCGGGACTTTTGGGTATGCCCTTTAACCGCACGGTCGTTCCGGGCCTCTATTGTGTGGGGGATAGCACCTTTCCCGGCCAGGGACTCAATGCCGTGGCGTTTTCAGGATTTGCCTGCGCGCATCGCGTGGCAGTTGATTTGGGTCGTCCTTAGGCGCGCGATCGTGATACCGATTCTCTGAAAAAAGACTCCAAAGCTAGCCCCCCTGCCCTCGGCTCCCCGAGGTTGACAAGATGGCATGGGGAGTTCGATCACTCTCGCAGGCGCACCCGCAAGCCTACGAAAGGATCCTCGAAAATATTTAGCCGTCCGGTACCTGCCCGCTGAAAGACGGGGTTTTCACCAGCGGGAGCGGCATTGACTTCAAACAAATAGACCCCAGCTCGGGTCGGATTGCGCACCGGCTTAAGGGCAAAGGTGAGATGCTGACCGGGGTCGGCGGCGGTCGCTAGCTGCACCGTCAGCGTTTGGGAATCTTCGGCATACTCGGCAAAATCAACTGCATAGTCGCGCTGGCGATCGCCCTGCTCGCCGGCAAACACCTCAATCTCGTCGGTGTGATAATCCAGCCGAGTAAATCGCCCTTCGATCAGGCTGACCTTGAGGGTTTTGAGGGCTTCGCCGGCCTCGGGCAGCAGGTTGACGGTGACGTAGTAGGTGGCATTTTTGCGGTTAGTGACGTTTTCAGTGGTGACGAAACTGACCAACCGCGGCGGACTGGTAAACATCGTGCTGCCATCGCTGAGTTCGACGGCCCCAACGGGCAGCAAAGCGGCAGCGATCGCCCACATCAGAACAGTGAGCGCCCACATCATCCGCGAGCGTCGCTTCAACCACCGCCCAATCTTGCCCATCGTCAATTTCCTTATCCCCATCTATTTTTGACCTTATGGTTTGTAGGCTACTGCAAAAATTCGGCAGCTCGCCACCAGACCGCCGAAGTGCCGATTGCCGTCTATCGCGGTCGACAAGGGCAGAATCCTCGACATTAAACGCTATGAATCGAGAACAAACCTTTGCAGATCCTCATGGAGGATTACATTTGTTCAACTAATTTCAAACAATCCGGAGCGATCGCAACGGATCTTGTCGAGATCGGTCTGGCGGCAATTTTTTGACTACAGAATAGAGACATCAATGACCACAGCATTGATTGCGATCGATGCTCCATCTGTCCTCAGGGGTCTGTGAATGCCCTGCAGGAGCAATCATTTTCTTGGAATAATCCTATGTTTTCTCAACAGACCAATTCTCCGACCCCTTGGGTTTCTTGGGTGTTGGCGATCGCTGGGTTTTGGCTCAGCAGCAATTTCGTCCTCGATTTTTTAGTCATGCCGGTGATGTACGTATCTGGCATGGGCACTCAGGCCGACTTTGCCAGCGCTGGTTATTCGCTGTTTTGGTCGTTTAACCGGGTTGAGCTCCTGTGCGCCGCCGCAATTTTGACCGGGGTACTAGCGCTCCGTCACCGCCTGGGTGAGTTTGAAGTGTCTCATAGCGGTAGTCGCTGTCGCTGGGCCTTGCTCCTGGCGGTGAGCCTACTGAGCTTGACCCTGGTTGATACCTATGTGCTAGCCCCGCAAATGAGCGCCATGGCGTTTTCGTTAGAGTCGGCAACTCAGTCGGCCATGTCACCGGTGATGACTGGCCTGCATGGCACCTACTGGCTGCTAGAGGGGCTGAAACTGGCCAGCCTGGGTGGACTGGCGGCGCTCTGCCTTAAAGATATGCAGGCGATCGCGGCGACCACGACCTCAACGGATGTGCTGGCCTAGTGACTGGGCTTGAGGTAACTTCTCGTTCATCTCGCCCAAACCAGTCGTTTCATTTTGAGTCTCTCAAAAAGACGATAAATCGGCTCCCGGCCCTTGGCCTCCCAGTCACCAAGAGGGTGCTGGGAAGCCGAATTCTTGAGCATGAGGATGAATCTCAACAACTTGGCTGGTCTTGTTCAACAAGGCCAGCTTTTTTGCGCGAAAAACTTTGAAACTCAGTAGCTAGACCTATGCCATGTTGCCTGAGCTGACTTATCATTAGCCATCGGCTTTGCAGGATATGGATGAGCTAAGCGGAGGAACTGAGGAATGAAATTGTCACGAGCCATCATCGCCCTTTTGGGTGCGACTGCGATTGTGGGGGCACCACCCTTTTATGGATGGGCGCAAGAAGAGCCCGAAACCACCGAAGAAACCACCCCATCTGAAGCCGATTTGCCGTCGCCGGTGGAGTTTTACACCACCGGCGTATCGCTGTTTGAAGGTGAGGACTACACAGCGGCCATTACCGCTTTTGATGAAGCGATTCGCCTGCGGCCTGATTACGCCGATGCCTATATGTATCGCGGCGCTTCCTACAAAGCCCTGGGCGAATTAGATGATGCCATCAGTGACTTTAATGAAGCCATCGAACTCGATCCGCAGTTAGGCCGAGCCTATTTGCTGCGGGCAGAGGTGCACTATGAGTTAGGCAACGCTCAGCAGGCTCTGAGTGACGCTCAACTTGCGCTCGCGCTCGACCCCACGTTGGGGGATGCCCGCCTGTATCAAGGGTTGGTAGCGTTGCAAGATGGTGACAGCTTCACGGCCATTAGCGAATTCACGGCGGCGATTGAGCAAGATCCTGATCAGCTGGCCGCCTATTTACTCCGGGGCTTTGCTCACGATCAAGAAGAAAACTATTTCGCTGCGATCGCCGATTTCACCTACGTACTCGATCGCGAAAACGAAAACGTGATCGCCTACATTGGCCGCGGTGCCGCTTACTATCACGAGGGCGAGCTGAGCGAAGCCGAAGCCGATCTCAGCCGAGCCTTAGAAATCAACGACGAGCTGCCCTACGCTTACTACAATCGCAGCTTTATCTATGCGTCGCAAAATCGTTTGGGGCCAGCCATTGACGATTTGGACACGGCGATCGACCTGTTGCCCGACTTTACCCGCGCCTACCTCAATCGCGGCTTACTGCTGGCACGTCAGGGTAACACCGCTGCCGCCGTGAGTGATCTCAACCGTGCCCTCGACCTTGATCCGAATTTGCCCGAAGCCTATCGAGGGCGGGCAGAAATTCAGCTAGATCGCGGCCGTGAAGCCGATGCCGTCAGCGACTATACCCAGGCCATCAACCTGTCGCCTGATAGTGCCGTGCTTTACAAGCTACGCGGCGATGCCTATTTGGCTGACGGCAATACGGCAGCGGCTCTAGCGGACTACAACCAGGCGATCACCCTTGCCCCCGACTATGCGGAAGCCTATGCCGCTCGGGCAGAAGTGTATGCCGACGTGGGGGATATTCAACGGGCCTACGACGACTATTCTCTGGTGATTTCTCTAGAGGATGATGAGGTTGACCCCGATGTGCTCTACAAGCGGGGCCTGACGCGCATTCGCCTCGGTGATTCCGCTGGTGCCCGCGCTGACCTCGAAGAAGCCGCCGATCGCTACCTCGAAACCGGTCAAGCCGACGGCTATCGAGAAACGGTGATTTACCTGCGACAGCTGTAAGTTTCATCGCAATGCTGAACATCCGTCGATGGCAATACTGGCCGACGCTGCTGCTGTCTGTGGTGCTGGGGTTCGGGGTGTGGATAATTCACCCGAACCCGGCTCAGGCCAATGTCCATATCTATCGCGAGCGGCCTGGTCAGGTCACCGTGCGATCGCGACAAAGTCTGCGTGACTACGATGATCGGGCCTGGCAGGCGATTGCCTTTAAGCGTACTCAAAGCACGACTCTGCAGGGGCTTTATCTGCGGCTCGTGGGGTTCCCAGAGGCAGTGCAGGTGCAAACCCAGCAGCCGGTGACGCTCTTGGCCCCCACCGGCCAGAGCTGGCAGTTGCCCTGGTTAGTGGATGCCCAAACTCAGGCGTTGCCCACCAACGTGGGGCAGTATGACCTGCGGCCCTTGCTCAACGAGATTGAGCGGCCATTGCCGCTGGAAATGCAGTTACCGGTCGTGGGGGCAAAGCCGATAGAACTCGCGATCGCGCCCTTTATCGTCAAAGAGTGGCTGCAGGTTGTCGCCACCGAGGCCTCACCAGCGCCAGTAAGTGCGCCCTTGGGAGAATAACCCCAACATCAGCCCGACAAACTGCAGATAACTCAGCCCCACAAACAATGTCGGCACTTGCAAAAAGCTTTTGAGATACAGGATCAGCACCAAACAGCCGACTGAGGCCCACAGGGTTGCCCCATCCAGCACAATGTGGCGAAACCACCGCTCTAGCAAAATCACCGAGAGGGCACCGATTCCCCCCGCCGCCGTGAACTGGAGGAGCTGTTGGGTCATGCCGCCACTCACCAAAAGGTTAGTGCCTTGGGGCCAGATATTAAACAAGCCAAACAGCATTAGCCATAGAGCGAGATCGAGCGCAGTCGCCAACAGAATGGTCAAGGCTGCATTCTGTAGTAAGGGGAGCCAGGGCAGCGACTTGAGTCGCCTCAGGGGATCTCTCATAGGAACCCACTATCCATCATCAATTATCTTATCCGTATGGAGCTATTCTATTTCAACACTTTTCCCGAACTTGCGGCGATCGGCTTACCGCTGTCAGTGGTGGTGATGTTGTTGCTCCATTGTCTGATGGGGCTGCTCGCGGCTCAACTGGCCCATCGCAAAGGCGCTGACCTAGGAGGATGGCTGATTTGGGGCATGATTGGCGGCACCGGGGCACTGGTGACGGCGTTCTGGCTACCAGCACAGTCGACCGAAAAATAATCTCAGATGCTTATATCCCACATTCCGCCCTTTCGACAGTCACATTGAGGATAAAGCCTAGTGCAGCGTCAACTCTAAGAATTACGGTGAGTAGCTTATGAAAAGCTTGATATGTAAAGCTTCCAGAAAAGGGCAACCCTAAAATTTAGTCTTGACAGACCACTAGGTGAGGTCATACCGTCCTTAAAGCGATCGCAACCGATCTTTAGAAACCCCGTTGTAAGAGGTATACAGCGACTGGTGTGTAACGAATAGCTCTCGGAAAGGGTGTCATACCGATTCTCTAAAACAAACCTACAGATCTGGCTCCCCTGCCCCTCGGCTCCCCTGCGTTTCCAAGATTGCATTGGAAGTCCGATCACTGAGAACTGGTATCAAAGGCCGGGTGAGTGTCGTTAGCTGCGCTCGCTGGCGATCCACCCACCCCTCAGACCCCCCCAGCGGGAAATATCCGGCTTGGGTCTGAACCTGAACTGACATTAAACAAGGTCGTTCTGCAAGAATACGATCTCTGCGTATCGACACGATTTTGATTTTCCCGGCTCGTTGCGGGGCGATTTGGTCTGCTAGAGATTGTTGGTCTATGAAAGAATCACTCTCCATTCAACAAGCCAGAAAACTGGTCTTGCTATCACAGAGGGTGCCGCCGCCGAATCAAGCGGGTCGTGCCACTGCAGCGACGCTATCGGCGATTGAACACCTTGGCTACATCCAGATCGATACCATCTCCGTCGTTCAGCGCGCCCATCACCATACCCTGTGGAATCGCAATCCTCGTTACAAAGCTTCCCAACTCGATCAGCTGCTTGCCGACAAACAGGTTTTTGAATACTGGTCTCATGCAGCCGCCTACCTGCCCTTTCGTGACTACCGATTCAGCCTGCCTCGCAAACATGCGCTCGCCAGTGGTGCTCAGAGCCACTGGTACAAGCGCGATGAGCGAATGATGAAATTGGTGCTCAAACGCATTGCCACCGAAGGCCCTTTGATGGCCAAAGATTTTGAGCATACCGGTAAAAAGATCGGTGAATGGCAAACCAAGCCCGCCAAACGCGCCCTGGAATATCTATTTATGCAGGGGGATCTCATGGTGCCGTGCCGGGTCAAATTTCACAAGGTTTATGATCTCACCGAGCGGGTATTGCCAGCCGGTACCGACACCACCGTGCCTGATCCGGAGGAATATGCCCGATTTCTGATTACGCGATATTTGCGCGCCAACGGACTGGGTCAGTCTGCCGAAATAGCCTATTTACAGAACAACACCAAGTCGCTTGTTGCTGCGACCTTGAAGGACATGGTTTCTACCGGAGAGCTGTTACAGGTTCGTGTCGCCGGTCAGCTCTACTATATGTTGCCAGCCTCACTGGAGCTGCTCAGCAAACCGTTAGCCCGCAGCAAACTGAAAATACTCTCGCCCTTCGACAATCTTGTCATTCAGCGCAAGCGCATGAAGGCGTTGTTCGAATTTGACTATCTCATTGAGTGCTATGTCCCTGAGCCCAAACGCCGATACGGCTACTTCTCTCTACCCATTCTGTGGGATGGCAAGCTGGTCGCTCGCATGGACTGCAGAACCGAGAGGAAGGAATCACTGCTGCATATTCATCATCTCGCACTGGAACCCACGGTCTTGAAAACCGATGCGTTGTTCCTGGCCCTGCGCAAGGAGTTGGCATCATTTCTACAGTTCAATCACTGCAACAAGCTCCAGTTACACAGAACCTCCCCGGCAACGGTTAAACCGGAGTTACAGATGCTGATCAATGATTTGACGAGATCAAGTGCCCCAGGCAGATCGTCTCATGCCTTGGAGGATTAGCGATCGCAGCCCAACAACACCCATGCACACCGACTGCCAAGAGGCTATCGGTTTGAATTCGAGGTTATCGGCAGCGGGGGATGGGCAACGTTAGAAGCCTGTTCATTGCCCCAGGGATCTTGATGTCAAAAAGAAGCACCGCGATCGCGGCTGCAGGATTCAAAAGTCGGTGCGGTATTCCAGCCGCAGTTCAGTATCCGTCAAGTTGGAAGACCCGCGTAGCTCCAGCTCCTCGGTGAAGCGGTACTGTAGTCCGACCTGGGGTGGGTTGCCACTGTTGAGAATTTCCAGCACGTTAATGCCGATGCTGTTGCCGATCGCGAATGATGCTTCGACACCGATGCCCACCCCAGCAGTACTTTCCGTGGCGGTGTCGGTCGTCGGAAACACGCTGAAAGAACGGAGTCCCACGGCCTCGACGAGGTTATTGCCAAACCCAGCGAGACTCCCCGCGCCCAAAAACCCGGCCAACTGAGTCAGGCTTGAGCCCGCAAGCCCACCGGCGACACTACTGCCCAGCAGCGCCACTAATTCTTCCTGGCGGCGGGCAGGGGTGCTGGTCAAGGCCAAGCTGTCGCTTAATTCACTGGCATAGCCGATCGCGATCGCTTCGACGTTGATAAATTCCACATCACCGACCGATTGGATGTCATTGTCGCTAATTTCTGAGGTGGCAAAACCCCCGACCGAAGGGGGAACTCGCGTCACATCCGTTTCTTGCACTCGGGCCTTCAACGCCACATTTACATAGGGATCGAGGCCATCTTCGGGGGTAAAGGTGGCCGTGTTAGGCGCATTAGCATCGAGCCGAAATTGCGTTGAAAAGAGGTTGATCCAGCCACTGCGTAGGGCGATCACACCATCCGGTTCTAGGGCGGATAGGGAGCCGTTAATGGTCAGCCCACCATCGGCAGCAATGTTGTAAAAAGGGGAGCCAGCCACCACAACTTGATCGCTCAAGGTCACCCGAAAATCCTGCAGCATCACCTTGTCGATCCAGCCTGCCGGTGGGTCGGTCGGCTGCGGGGCCAGGGGATCAATGCCCAGATATTGTGCTCGGTAGGGATTAATCGCTTCAACTTCTTCTAGGGTCGGCAGATTCAGGGCACCCGCCTGGCGCAACAGCTCATTGGCTTTGACCTGCCCACCGCCAATATCCAGGCGGCCACTGACCGTGGGTTCTAGCACTGCCCCAAGGATGCCAATCTGCCCATCGACCTGCGCTTGAAAAATACCGCTGTAATCCACGGGCAGTTCGTCCAGCGAAATCAGTAGGCCCGTAGCGGCATCGACCTCTGGTTTGGTCTGTTGTTTGGCCGCCAAAATAGATTGTCCTGACTGCAGCAAAGGTAACTGCCCGGTGACGTTGAGGGTACCGTCACCGATATTAGCTTGCAACTGCTGAATACCAACCCGTTCCAGATTGAACTGCACCTCACCGGCCAAGTTGGTGAGGTCATTGCCGAACCGGGGGCTACTAATCACGCCATCTCGCAAACTGACCGCGCCAGCAACAGCCGGGTCAGTTAGGGTGCCGCCAACCTGCACCACGACCTCGCCGTTGCCACTTTCCCACCGGAGCTGATCATCGGTCAGGACGTTGACGAAATCAAAGGTGTCGCTGGGCACCACCGCTTTGAGCGCCAATTGATCGGTAGGCGGTCGCACAGTCATAAACGGCAGCGCATTGGGGATGTTGCCCGTCAGGGTAATGGGGGCTTCATTGGGGGAGATCGCCACCGCGCCATCCAGTTCTAACGTAGCGTTGCGATAGTTGAAGTCCGCCCCCACTCGCTCTAGAGGCTGCTGATTAATCTGAGTATTGGTCACTAACGCCTCGCCCTCAACCCGAGGATTGGCCAAACTGCCGCTCAATTGGGTCACCACATCGAGATCTCCCTCAACACTGATGGGGAGTGGATAAATCGCCTCGGCCAAGGCGACCGGCAGGTTATCCACCAGCAGTTCCCCCTGCAACCGTTCCAGATTGCCACTACCCGAGAGATTGACCACCGTTTCGCCAGCATTGATGGCTACAGGATCAAGGGTTACGGTGCCTTGTGCCACGTTGCCGTTGACCAAAAACTGGTTAGCGGGGGCGTAAGGCCCCCATTGCCAGCTATCGCCCTGAAGGTTGAAATCAGCAGTGACATCGGCCAAGGCGGGCGATCGCCCGGCGACGGCAATCTTGCCGGTAAAGCCACCCGATAACGTCTCCAACGGTGGTAGGGCGAAGGTACCCTCACCGGTCGGGTCGTCAGGGTGAGTGGCGGCAAACGCGATAAAAGCATCAAGTTGCTCCAAAAAGGACGCCATAGGTAAGCCGACGGGCAGGGTTGCTAGGTCGGCGGCCCTGCCCGTCGGCGCGGTCCGTCGAACCCCCAGCCCCAAAGCTCTGAAGTCAATGGCTTGGGTCATCTCGACCAGATCTTCGATGCGCCCCTCAGCAATGGTGAGTTCACCTTCATATTGGATTTCTGGCTGCAGCGCGGCTTTCCCCGTGAGCAAAAAACGACTGTTGTCCAGGAGCACCTCGCTTTGTTCTAACGTCGCGGTGTGATCGGCATAGCGAAAGGCCGCGGTGATCCGTTCAGCAGCCACGAGGGCTAAACCCGGTTCGCTCACGGTCAGGGTGCCGCTAGCTAGCGGGTTGCTGAAGTTGGCTAAATCGATATCCACCTGGGCATCCACTAAGCCCCTGACCGTACCGAAGCCATAGTCTGCGACTGGCTGCAAATTCAGCTCAGCTAACGGAAATTGCTGGATATCGGCATGAAGTTGTCGGCCGGTGCCATAGCCAGTGGCCAGAAATGCTTGATTGCGCACCTCGAAAGAAACGGGCCAGGGATCAGCATTCACCACCAGGGCGAGGCGATCGCCCGCTCCTTGCAAATCAATCTGTCCCCCGTTGGCCAGGGAGAGTTCAACCGGCCCCGCTAAGGGCTCAAAGGCAAACTGATTCAGGGCCAAATCCACCAGACGTGCATTGCCAGACACTTGGGGATTTTCGAGGGTGCCGGTAAGCCGTCCGTTAAAGCTGGTGAGTCCGGCGATTTGGGCGTAGTCCTGCACCATTGCCGGAGCCAGGCTGTTGAGGGGACGCAGGTCAAAGTCTTGCAGCGCGACATTCAGAGCGATCGCCCCCAGGGGAATGGCTTTCGCAAAATCCACGCCAAGGGTGCCGTCGGCCTGAATATTCGGCGCAGTAAAGTTGGCGATCGCCAAGCGATCGCCCTGCCAGGCAAAGGTCGTCATCCAGTCACCGGGGGGCAACAAGGGCTCGCTGTCTGGCGTCAGTTGCACGCGGGCATCGGCGATCGTCGCGTCGCCCGCCGCCTGAATTTTCGCCAGATCAAAATCGTAGAGATTTCCCTCGGCTGTGAGGTTAGCGCTGAGTGCCCCCTGCGCTTGGTTTGTGAACTGTGCGATGGGCACCTGAGCCGTGGTGGCCGTGGCTTGCCAATTCCCGGTTTCTAGCTCGGCGATCGCGGTGGCCGTGACGGTGCCGTCAGACACCTGCAGCCGTGTATTGTCGACCACGACTCGATTGTCGGCCAGCGTCACCTCTCCCCCGCCAGGAAACGATGAGTCCGATAATTGCCATTGGGCCAAGGCGGTCTGGCTCTGGAATGTCCCGTCGGCGGCCACATCGGCGGTGAGTGAACCAATGACCGTATCTGCCGGTAGCGTGACGCCATAAATGGCGACAAACGGATCGACGGGCAGATCGACCTGAGCCGTGAGCTGAAAGCGAGGAGCGGTCAAATCGGTCAAATCGGCTTGCCCTTGGGCCAAAACGACCCCGCCATCGGCGGGCACAACGCGCAGTTCCTGTAAGGTGAACTGCTCTTGATTGAGGGCAAAGTCAGCGGCCACGGTGGCGATTTCGACTTGATCAATCCGCACGGGTTGGCGATTACTGAGCCGCCCTCGCACCCGAGGATCGAGGAGTTCTCCGGTGACTTGGGCATCGAGCTGCCAGCGGCCAGCGGCTGCGATGGGCAAATCAATGGCCGCCAGGGATTGTACATCGGCGATCGCGATCTCAGGCACCTGGGCTTGCAGATCATATCCCTCCTGCAAATCCACCTCACCAGTTGCCATCAGAGTGAGGTTCTGCAACTGTAGCCCCGTCTCTTCCAACGTGACCCGCTGCCCCTGAAAGCGCAGCTGGCTGCGAATGTTGCGGACCGGCTCGGGCAACTCCCTCACCTGCAACTCCCCATCACGGAAGCGCGCCGTCCCCTGCAAATCAACAGCGGTCAAATCCAGCTCATAGTCTTCGGTTAGGGCCACAGCGGCGGTCAGGTTCGTGTTGAGCAGGCCCGAACTGACGCCCACCAGGGAGGGGAGAAGGAGATTGACCCCAGTGGTGGGGAGGTCTTGCAGCCGCACATTCGTTTGGATCGCACGGTGCTCTAGATCCCCTTCTCCTTGGATCTCAAAGCTGCCGGTATCCACATCGCCGTTTAGCTTAAAGGCGACCTGCTGGGAGCTTTCTCCTTGAAAGTTCGCCGTCACATCCACGTTTTCCACCTGCACCGGTGCTCGCGGGACGACCGCATCGGGGTCTTGAATCAGGGTGGAAGCGGTGAGACGAGCGTCTTCCACCACAACGGACTGCAGCTCTAGGGTGAAAGGAGGATCTGCCTCTGCAGGTTCTGGCAACGCTAGTTCAATCCACTGGCCATCTGCCGCCTGCACCAGGTTCACATCGGGCCGCACCAGCACAATGTGGGGCTTGATCTGGCGCTGAAACAGCAGCGATCGCAAATCGACGTCAACGCCAATTGCCTCCACCGTGAGGGAAGTGGCGTCGGTCTCGGTGGGGGGCAGCGTGGTTTTGCCCAGGCGAATACCCCACCAGGAAAGGCCCTCTACTTCGCCAATTTCAACCGGACGCCCAATGACTTTGGCAACTTCAGTTTCGACTCGCGGCAATATCTGGGTATTGATCAGGCGATCGCCCCAAACCACCGCCGCTACGCCCCCGGCCCCGATCACGATCCCAACCCCAGCAGCCACTTTTAGCAGGACTGAAGACACGTAGCGAGTCGTTGCATGGCTCGCATCAGCAGAGTCCGGCGGGGGGACAGGCGAATTTGCCATAAATTTGGGTGAATTAAATAATGAGTGATGAGAGCAAACGCCAAAAGACACGATGAGCGGCACGCGAGCCGACTGACCATCTTTGATCAGCGAATCATTTCAGCGAATCCATCCCGCTTGTCGAGCCCATCTTAAAGTCTGGGCTGGAGAGTAATCAATGCGATCGCTGATAAAAAAATTTCTATTTGAGGTGACACTTCAAAGGGATGACCCAATCTGTCATCTGATCGGCATCGAAATTTTGCTCTACCAGGCATGACAGGCCTGAAGCCAGAGGTTAATTAAGGTTTGCCAAAGCGACGGGGAGATTGTAGAGCGCAGGGCACGTTGGGAAAATCCAATCGACGATGAATGCCCTCAGTCACAGCGACATCATGCGGTCTCTCGCCCCCCTACTCCCTAGCCCGATCAGGATTATCTGTAGCGCTCTCCGGGAAAAATAATATTGCCCAGCACTAAACACCCCCATGAAACCAGCAGGCCCTTGGCTCAAAGCCTTCATCATTGCCATTCCCCCGTTTGTGGCGCATGCCGCCGTGGCGTTATCGCAGACCTTTTACCCCAGTTCCTTCGAAGCAGGGGAAGTCATCGGTCGTGTATTGTCTAGCTACCTAATGGCAGCCATTTTGACGGGAGTTGTCGGCAAATTCTGGCTAAAGCGGAGTTCTTGGCTGAAAACCATTCTGATTTATGCCGTGATTTTAGGGGCACTACTGGGGTTGCAACTGTCAAGTGACAGTTAAGCGCGGCTAGCACGGAACCTTTTACCGCTGACTAGAGGATTAATCACAGTTGCCTTACTCGGTTGACGACGCGTTGGGCAGCCAGTAACGCATAAAGCCTAGAACACCGGTCCAGAAACCCGGTTTCTGGGGCTGAAAGGGTCTGGTTCCGTAGTTGATTGCTACAAGAAACCGGGTTTCTCACAATACTGAACCGATGCTCTAGCAGAGTGGTGTTGACGGCGACGCCTTTACACGTAGGTCTGCCGGAGACTTTGTAGTACCCTATAGCCTCGTTGATTTATGGCTATCTACAGTAGAGGGTGTCAACATGGATGCCAAATTTTGGCTGCAGAAATGGACAAAAAACCAGATTGCTTTCCACAGAAGTGAAGCTAACCCGGCACTGGTCAAATATTTTGACTCACTGTCTTTAGTGAAGGGCAGCCGCATCTTTTTGCCGTTATGCGGCAAGACGCTTGACATCGCTTGGCTACTTGCTCAGGGCTATCAGGTTGCTGGCGCTGAATTAGTCGAAATAGCCATTGAGCAATTATTTGCGGAGCTGGGGGTGGAGCCCAAAATAACGGCCGTGGGTGAAGTCAAGCATTACAGCGCGACAAATATCGATATTTTTGTCGGTGATATTTTTGAGGTCTCTAGCAAGATGCTGGGTTCCGTTGATGCCATTTATGACCGAGCGGCGTTGGTGGCGTTGCCGGCAGAAAGTAGAAGCCGATATGCACCACACTTGATAGAGATTACGAAGCAAGCCCCACAGCTCTTAGTGACCTATGCATATGACCAAAATTTGATGGATGGACCACCTTTTTCAGTCAGCAATGAAAACGTGAGCCAATACTATGGCGGTAATTATGATGTGAAACTTGTTGAAAGTGTAGAGGTGCCGGGTGGTTTTAAGGGCAAATGTGCCACGAAAGAAAATATTTGGCTTCTGAAAGCCAATTGAAGTCCCGAGCATATAACCCTCATTTCACATCGGATTCGCGATCGCCTCGACCTGAGCATCACGCTACTGGCGTAACTGCGAGATTCTGGTGTGGTTAATTGGCTCCCAAACACTCTGAATCATGACCGAGCTTCTCAAACAAGCCATCGCAGAGGTGTCAAAGCTGTCAGATGGTCGGGCTGCGATCGCGGCACGACTCCTAGCTGAATTGCCAGAGAAAGGTTTTTCGCCCGTGACTTAATCGTTTGCCAGCTGCAGTATTTGATCAGTGGCCTGCACACGGTCTTTATTTGGGTTCTTAGCTACGCTGATAGCGTCAAGACCGTCAGAGTTCACAAAAAAGGCACACCATGAGTAACTATCCAAGAACATTCTCACATATTGGAATTTCCGTTCCTAATGTAGAGAAGGCTGTGGAGTTCTATAGCAAAGTTATGGGTTGGTATCTAATTATGAAACCAACCACAATCACCGAGGAGTCAGAGACTCCGATAGGACAGATGTGCATTGATGTATTTGGTAATGGGTGGGGTTCTTTCAAAATCGCTCATATGTCTACAGGTGACCGGATTGGGATAGAAATGTTTGAGTTTACAAATAACGAAAAGCCCGAGGATTTTGAATACTGGAAAACAAGCACTTTCCATTTTTGTGTTCAAGATCCTGACATAGAAGGTCTGGTGGCAAAGATAGTAGCTCATGGTGGCAAGCAGAGAATGCCCATTCGAGAATATTATCCTGGTGAAAAACCATACAAAATGGTTTATGTAGAAGATCCATTCGGCCTCATATTCGAGGTCTACTCGCATAGCTATGAACTTACTTATTCGCAGGGTGCATATTAAAAGGGTGCACATTAAAAGTTCAAAAAAGCGCCGCAAGTAATTTCTCGATGAGCGTAGCATTGGGCAACACTCTTGCCCTTATCCCTAAATGAGGAGGAGATTTTTCGGGACAAAGTTATATCCGGGTTCCGCAGAGTTGGGGGCTAGGGGGCCTAAACCGGATGCAACTGCTTAAGTCCTGTCGCGATAAGTCATTCTGTATCTGGCAGGGTGGAGAAGGAGGCAACCATGAAAAAAGTAGCCGTATTTGGCAATGCGGGCGGCGGTAAATCGACTCTCAGCAAACGGCTGGCAGCGGTGACGGAGTTGCCTTTGGGGGCCTTAGACCTGATCAAGTACAAACCTGGTGGTGAGTAAGTCCCCGACGCTGAGTATAAAGCCGCCCATGATGTCCTCCTGCAACAAGAGCAATGGATCATTGATGGTTTTGGCTCGTTGGAGACGGTGTGGGAACGGCTAGAGGTGGGCGACACTTTGGTGTATCTAGATCTGCCCGTGCTACGACATTATTGGTGGGTGACGAAGCGATTTTTGCAAGGGTTGGTCGTGCCACCTGAGGGTTGGCCTGAGGGCAGTCCACTATTAAAGGGAACGTTGAACAGTTACGCCACCATCCGATTGTGCCACCAGAAACTGACGCCTCGGGACCGAGCCTATGTGCATCAGGCCCAAGCTACAAAGCAGGTTTATCATCTCCAGTCTCTGAAGGATGTGGCCGCGTTCTATCAAGCCGTTGGCGACCATCTACCCGCTTAGCTTTGGCCTGGTTTCCACCCTGATCAAGCCGGAGGCAACGAGAAAGGTTTGAAACTTTGCCATGACCGCCTTACCCTGAAGACAATCGAGCGGACACCTTCCATATGGGCAAAAAGCAACGCAAAAAGGCTGGGCAGTTCGGGCATTTGCCGCCTCAGCACAAATTTTTCTTAAACCCTCACGCAGATGCCCGCTTCACCTGCTGCCCCAAGTGTGATGCCAAAACCAAGCTGCGCAAGAAACCTTTGCTGATTTTGATTCATCCGGCTCAACCGGTGAGTTTGAACAAAACCTGCCGCTATTGCCCCAGCTGTGACTTGCTGATTCTCCACCAAAACGAACTGGAACCGCTGTTAGAGCGTATGTGCCAGCAATACTATCCTCAGCTAACTGGCAACGATTACTTGGTGGTAGGAACTATAGAACGCAAAGACTGGAAGGAAGGCCGTCAAGACATCACTTCCTTGGATGACTTATTCAACACGGTTCACGATTTTAAGCAGCATTTAGAATTTGAACCGGCTCGCTATATGTGGGTCAAAGAGGATTGAGACTGACTGCCGAGTCGTCGGGACTGATGACATCGATTATTCCAGCACCTGTATCGCGATGAATTGGGAATTGGATCACGTCTTTATCTTGGTGGAGCCGGAGGCGTCGGTGGCAGACTTACTGCTGGCCCACGGTTTAAAGGAAGGTCCGGGTAATCGGCATCCTGGCCAGGGTACGGCCAACCGGCGCTTTTATTTTGCCAATGGCATGCTGGAGTTTTTGTGGGTTCATGATGTCGCCGAGGCGATGCATGGCCCCGGCCGAAACTTGCGCTTGGCCGATCGCGCCCAAGACCCCACCGCGTCTCCGTTTGGAATGATTTTCCTGCGCCCAGCCCCCACCAATCGAGACATGCCCTTTCCTGGTTGGAGTTATCACCCCGGCTATTTTGCGCCGCCCACCGCCTTTCATGTGGGGGCTAATTCCAACCATCTGGCCGAACCGCTCTGCTTTTGTGCGCCCTTCATTAAACCGCGAGCCGCCAGATCTAACCCTGCAGACACGAACGCTCAAACCATGACTCAGGTCTGCATCCACACCCCCGCCCGCGATCGCTCAGGGATTCTAAACAGCGTCAATCAAGTGGACAGACTCGCCATCGAGCTGGGCAATGAGCATCTGCTGGAAATCACGTTGGATGGCAATGGATTGGGTTGTAGCAAAGATTTTCGCCCAGACCTGCCGCTGATCATTCACGGATTGTCATAACTGCGATGTCTTTTATTAAGACTCAGTCGATCGAAAAACCATAGAGAGAGGGTTAGAAGCACCTGACAGCGCTTGGGAAAATGTCGCTCACAACCGCATGAGCGAGAAACTCCAGCATGATTTTCAGTCGGAAGTAATGTGGCAAGATTCGTCGTCTCCCGCGTTGGTTGAGGCGGATTTGGTATGAGACCTGCTGATTGCGACCTGGCAAACAGTCTGCTCGTGGAGGTGAAGATGTTGGGCAATGGCGGGCACATTCCAGCCCTCGGCATTGAGGCGCAAAGCGAGTGCTCGCTGCTTGACGATAGGGGCCGGACCATCCGACAAACTCAGTTGTTGCAACGCCTCATCCTCTTCTTCGTTCAATTGGACGCGCAGCGGAGTTGGCATAGCCGTAGTCCAGAAACCTTAACCTCTATCTTGTAGATATTTGCGGCGGCTTACTTATCAAAGGCGGTTTTGTCGCAAAGATATGTCGGACTATGGGTTTGTGAACGCTTCTATGGAGAGGAGTGCCGTACAACTCCTTTACCAATTTACCTGTTGAGAAACTTGTATCAGTTTTGGATGTACCCACCAAAAGCCCAGAATGAACAAAACGATACCGATATAGGATGGGCGCAAGAATTCCTGCAGCTTGAGCTGTTGTTTTCCCTGCAACACAGCGAGAAAAGGGATGACTGACGTTCTTGATTTAACCGTTTCAAAAGCTTCACCGTAGCGTGCTTGCCAGCGTCGATCGCCATGCCAAACGGCAAACAAGTGATGAGCAATTAACCCAATGGAGGTGACCACCATAAATGTGGTTCCGAGCCAAAGTGTATGAGCAATGCACCAGATAACCTGACCGACCATTTGGGGATGACGAGTAATGCGAATAATGCCGGTTTCGTAAAGATGTACCTGGGGTTTTTCGATCGCGGCAATTTCTAGCAGATTGAAGGTGGCTGGATAGAGGAACAGGAAAGATATGGCCGAAACTATCCAAACCCCCTCAAACATGCCAGGGACGCCTTGAACATTCCATAGTCTGAGGCCGTCGTAGCGGTGGGCGATGAAGTAAACAATCAGGCCACTGGCCAAGGGAATACTCACCAGGGCGAACAGCACTCGATAGGCTCGAGCGCCAATTATCTTTTCACCCTGAAGGCGCAAAGCTGCAAGTCCGCTATGAGCGATTGCAAATAGGAGCAAGAGTGCCAGCATAATGCCGTGACTAGGCGTCAACCAAGACAAAGAGTTCATAGAGATCAGCAGGTTTAAACGGGATCGCCCCATTGAGGCGTGTTTTCAAAAAAGGATTTGCTCAGGCCGGAAAGTGCTATTGAAAAGCGCGCGAAGTTGCTGTGACAGTTGCTCGATAGGCGTCAATCCGTTGCCCAGTCTATATCGTAAAGGCTAGATAAAGGTAACTGCGAGCAAAATCACTGTGACTGCGCCTATCGTGGTGTTGATGATATTGACCAATTCGTTGGTGAGCCACGGCCATTGGTCTTGCAGGGTTGCTCCAATGACGCTTTCTAGATTAGTAGCAATGAATGCGGCGACTAAGCAGAGCAGAATTCCAGACAGGGTAATGAGCCCGACGCCCCAGCCGACAGAAGCGATCAATGCTGAACCCAAGACACCGGCCAGCGTGCCTTCTAAGCTAATGGCACCTTCGGTGCCAGCGGGAACGGGGCGCAAAGTGGTAATGAGAAATGTGCGTTTGCCGTAGGCTTTACCCACCTCACTCGCCGTAGTGTCTGATAGTTTGGTGGCGAAACTTGCCACGTAGCCCAACTCGAAAAGGGTGATCCAATGGTCAGACAAACCGGATAATCGACCATTCATCCCAATAAAAACGCCTAACGCGCAGAGGGCGGCGGTGAGTGCAGAGCCCCAAACATTTTCGGGGCCACGCACCCCAGCGCGTTTTTCAGCAATCCCGGCGGCTTCTTTTTTCGCCATGCCAATCCGGGTCACTGCTGAGCCTACGAGAAAATAGATCATTACAACGGTGTATCCCGGCCAGCCCAAACAGCCCCACACAAGAACTCCTAAGAACCAGGCATGAAGATAGCCGGTGGCCGTGAGTAGCTTTTTGGGTAGCAAGGCCGCGATCGCCAGCAGGCTAGTATTGATTGCCAGGGCCATGAGCCAAGGCATCGCGATCGGCAATACGGAGAATTCCAAGTTCATTGGATAGGCGATTAATTGGGCTCGAAGATCGGGGCAGTGTTGGCGCTAGAGTAACGGATACTGAGCATTCTAGGACAGCTAGAAGCGATAGTTCTCTTCAATCGAGCGGCCATCAAAACGCTTACGAATGTGGAGACAGTGGCGCTGAGCTGGCGTGGGTTTGTATTCAACGATATCGGCAACGCGATACATAATTCTGAGTCCACGCCCGCCTTCTGAGTCAGAGGTTGTGGTTTCAAGTTTGCGCTCGAGCATAGCCTGAAAATCAAATCCGGGGCCGTAGTCCCAAATTTGCATATCTAAATACTCATCGGTCACGGTTACGGCAATGGTGATAGGTGTCTCTAACGGGAGGTCTCTATGCGCGTGACGGACGGCATTCGTAAAGCCTTCAATCAGTGCTAACTGACATTGCAGCCAATCTTCTTGTGGAATCGGCAGCGCATGAAAACTATCAAACCAAGATAAAACGCCTTTAAGCGCCTTGGGATCTGTCTTAGTTTCGTAAGCACTCTGCTTGAGGATGTTCAAGGGTCTCAAAACCTTTGCAAGCGAGAATTTTTCACATGTTATCTGGCGGTTGAAAAAAGACTGGCAGATAACGAGCGTTCACACTTTGAATATTCCCATGCATCCATAGGAGAGTTCTATCACTCTATCGCTCTGCGTCGATCAGCTCAAACCAAATCTAAGCACTTCGCAACGCGACAATCGGGTCAAGTTTGGCCGCTTGACGAGCGGGGAAGACGCCAAAAAAGAGTCCAATGCCACCGGAAACGCCGACCGCGATCGCGATCGCAACCGCCGAAACCCCAGCTTCAAAGGGGGTAAACAGGGTCACCATGACAATGCCACTGATCCCCAAGCTCGTGCCGACCAACCCGCCGGCGATAGAAAGGATGATGGCTTCGATCAAGAACTGCGTCAGGATATCTTGTTGAGATGCCCCGATCGCCTTGCGTAAGCCAATTTCCTGGGTACGCTCTCGCACCGACACCAGCATAATATTCATAATGCCAATGCCGCCGACCAGTAGTGAAATACCGGCGATCGCGGCGAGCATCACGGTCAAGGCTCCGGTGATCGTTTCGGCAATGCTCAACAATGTATCTTGACTTTGAATGAAAAAGTCATCTTCGCCGCGAATGTTATGGCGTAGCCGTAGTAGGTTCGTGATTTGAAACGCTGCAGTGCTCATGCTCTCACGGTCTTTAGTAGACACCGAGATGAACGATACCTCAATGCCATAGGGCGATTGTCGTCGCCCGACCAGGCGACTGGCCTGAGTCGTGATGGGAACTAAAACTGAGTCATCGTAATCGAGCCCGAGATTTGAGCCTTTTTGAGCCATCACGCCCACGATTTCAAAGTTAGTGCCTTTAACCCGAATGGTTTTGCCAATCGGTAAAGTATCGTCAAACAGGCGTTCTGCCAGGGTGGCCCCCACCACCACCACTTGGCTCCGACGCTCTAAATCGAGCTCAGAGATGAAGCGACCTTGTGACATTTCAAAGCTGCGCACCTTGAGAAACTGCTCATTAGTGCCGACAATGCTGGCGTTAGCGTTGCGATTGCGATAGGTGATCAGGTCTCGCAAAGTAAACTCTGGCGCCACGCCGACGACGGGAGGTACCTGCTCGGCAATAGCCTTGGCATCGGCTACAACCAGCGTTCTCGCGATCTCTAACCCGCCGAGCTCACGAGTCTCTCGGTTGCCTGGAGCAATGAAAAGGACATTAGGCCCCAGGGTTTGAAGCTGGTCATTGATATAGCGCTGTGCCCCTTCGCCAATCCCGACCATCGTAATCACTGAAGCGTTACCGATCACAATGCCTAGCATCGTCAGGCTGCTACGAAGTTTGTTGGCAGTCAAGGTTTTGACCGCCATTTTTAAGCTTTCACCAAAATCCATCAGGAGTATGTTGAAGAGGATCAGAACGAGTGCCCGATCATCATAGCGATTTACTCGTTGAGACCGATGCCAAGCTCATCAGCGGTCGATCCCCTAAAATGCCGAACCCTGCATCAATGGCTTAAGAAACGCTGGCCAACTCACGATCACACTGATTCGAACAGAGGTCATCAGAATCGGCATACAGGTTGGCGATCTCCCGCCGCACTAACAACGATAGATGACTGCCGTCGCGCCGCGTCTTTTCAGTGCAGGGCCAACCTTCGTGAGGAAAAATCAGCTGACTCGGAGACACGCCCCATTCAACACGCGACCATCGCTGTAAATAGTACAGGTCTCCCTCATAGATCATGGGTGCATATTGAAACCGCACATGGGCGTTATGGGAACGGCGAGTCCAGTGTTTCAAGAGCATACAACCGGCATCTAGCAAAACAGTTCTAATTGGGTTAGGAACCAGCTCCCATCTCATGGGGCTGGGCTTGCCTGGCCCTGGTAAGCAGTTCGGGCACTGAGTTGTATATAGATTGCTCACCATGGCGATATTCCCTCCAGCAAACGATGAAGTAGAGTCCCCTCTCTTCTATTCTGCGTTGTCGAGATAGGGTGATCTGCTGGCGAGAATCAAACCTGTAACGGGTATTCATAATCTGCAATGACTATTTATGCCAGGTTGTAGGAACCTTCATATGGCAACATTCCCTGCGCGGTAGTCCAGACTGGGCCACAAAACGAGTCACCCTACTGGAGAGCACTGCTGAAAGCATCATGAGGAGACCCGGAATTTATCATGATCTGTTTCAGTAATGGCTAAGGACGTTAGTATGAAGACAGGCTGTTACAAAGATTCACAAAAAGGAGGTTGACAGATATGAAGACTAAACCTCTAGTCGAGGATCTCGGTTTTACGAAAGGTGCAGAAAGCCTTAACGGGCGACTGGCGATGATGGCCTTTGGTCTAGCAATTTTGATTGAGCTATTGACCGGCCAAGGATTTTTGGCGTTTTTGCAGCTGATCTAAACGGGCAGGCTTGAGCGCAGCTCGTTGGTAGGAATGTTTGAGCAAGTTCCCCTCTCCCTCAGTTTGAATGTCCTCAAGACAAAAAAAGCGGATGGCGATCGCCATCCGTTTTTCCTTGCTAGCCGGAGCAAGCTTATAGACTGAGATCAAAGCAGAGCGGCTCAAAGGCTGACCGCTTTGCTTTGTTGAGACTACTTGTTCTCAGGCTCAGTAAACTCAGCGTCGATGACGTCTTCGCCACTGTCAGCACCGCTACCAGCATCCCCTTCAGGAGCGGCTCCGTCAGCAGCGGCATCAGGGCCACCGGCTTGCTGATAGAGGTTGGCACTGATGCTGTACAGCGCTTGCTGTAACTCAGTGGTGAGGGACTTCATTTTGTCGTAGTCCTCAGAGGCGACAGCTTCCTTAAGATCCTTGATTTGCTGGTCGATCTTGGTCTTGTCGTCAGCGGGCACCTTGTCTCCCAACTCTTCGACTTGCTTTTCAGCCTGGTAAGACAGTGTGTCGGCCTGGTTCTTGCTCTCACCCTTTTCACGGCGCTCTTGGTCAGCTGCCGCGTTGACTTCAGCATCCTTGACCATGCGCTCCACTTCATTGTCATCCAGCGTGGAAGCGCCAGTGATGCTAATGGATTGCTCTTTGCCGGTGCCTTTGTCTTTCGCGGTCACGCTCAAGATGCCGTTGGCGTCGATATCAAAGATGACTTCAATCTGAGGAACACCGCGGGGAGCAGGCGGAATGCCGTCCAACCGGAAGGTTCCTAAGCTCTTGTTGTCACCGGACATTTCACGCTCGCCCTGCAGCACGTGAATTTCTACATTGGTCTGACCATCCACTGCTGTGGAGAAGGTTTCAGACTTTTTAGTCGGTACGGTGGTGTTGCGAGGGATGAGTTTGGTCATCACGCCGCCCAACGTTTCAACACCCAAAGATAGAGGCGTGACGTCTAGCAGCAAGATGTCTTTGACTTCACCAGCTAAAACGCCCCCTTGAATGGCCGCACCAATGGCCACCACTTCGTCAGGGTTAACAGTTTGGTTCGGAGCTTTGCCCAGAATCTTTTTGACGACTTCTTGCACTGCCGGGATTCGGGTTGAACCGCCGACTAAGACGACTTCGTCAATGTTTTCGCGGTTGAGCTTGGAATCTTTAAGGGCCTGCTCGACCGGAATCCGGCAGCGATCGATCAGGTCAGACACCAACTCCTCAAACTTGGCCCGAGTCAAGACGGTCTCTAAATGCTTCGGCCCATCTTGAGTGGCGGTGATAAAAGGCAGGTTGATTTCAGATTGAGTCGTGCTAGAGAGCTCAATTTTGGCTTTTTCAGCGGCTTCTGTGAGACGTTGTAGGGCCTGCTTGTCTTTCCGCAGGTCAATACCTTCGTTGCGCTGAAATTCGCCTGCTAGGTAGTCCACGATCTTTTTGTCAAAGTCGTCGCCACCCAGGTGAGTATCACCTGAGGTTGCGAGTACTTCAAAGACTCCATCGCCAACTTCTAAGATTGAGACGTCGAAGGTACCACCGCCCAAGTCAAAGACCAGGATGGTTTCATTACTCTTCTTGTCCAAGCCATAAGCGAGTGAAGCCGCAGTTGGCTCGTTGATGATGCGCAGCACTTCAAGACCGGCAATTTTGCCCGCATCTTTAGTGGCCTGACGCTGGGAATCGTTAAAGTATGCAGGAACGGTGATCACAGCCTGGGTGACGGTTTCACCCAAATACTTGCTGGCGTCATCAGCCAGTTTGCGTAGAACCTGGGCCGAAATTTCCTCAGGGGCAAACTGCTTGCCCGCTTGGGGCGAATCGATCTTGAGGTTGTTGCCCACGTTCAAAACATTGTAGGCAACTTCGGTAGATTCGGTACCAACTTCATCGAAGCGGCGACCGATAAAACGTTTGACAGAATAAAAGGTGTTTTCTGGGTTCATCACGGCGCCGCGCTTGGCGATTTGCCCAACCAGGCGATCGCCATTCTTGGCATAAGAAACCACAGATGGGGTGGTACGGAACCCTTCAGCGTTGGCAATGACGGTGGGTTTACCCCCTTCCATCACAGCGACGACTGAGTTAGTGGTTCCTAAGTCTATACCTACGACCTTTCCCATAGATTTTGCTCAGGCTTAACAGCTATATACAGTGTGCGTGTTGTGTCTAAATCTCTGTAGGGGGGGATACCGAACTGATTGGGGACGGCGAGGGTTCGGCGTTTACCAGGAAGGATTAAGCAACCTTGGCAACTGCTGGGTTCCGTCTTTTGCCGGGTTTCGCCAGTACATAATCCCATTAGAATCAGGGGCGGGTACTGTATTGACCCACGCACGGAATTGGTATGGATACTTCAGAAACTAAGCGATCGCTAACCCCTGAGCTGATTGAGCGGCTGCTAGCCCCTGAGGCTCGGGTGGAAATGTCGCCTGCCTATGTGCGGCTAATGGAGATCTATTGCGTGGTGAAAGCGGGGGGCGTGGCGACGCAAATTGAAGTAGCCAAACAATTACAACAAAGAGAACAGACGGCGCTGCAGAAAGAAATTGCGGCGCTGGTACACCAGCCGCCCATGGTGAGTCGGATAGAGGCGCTGCAGCAAGAAATGCGCGAAGTTGAGCGATCGGTATCGAACCGGGTGGTTTATCTGCAGAGCATTGATGCCGCAGAAGAGGCTAACGTACAGCACTGCCTGGCGATGATTGATGGCTATTTCGCCAATTTAGGCAAAACTCGATGACCCCAGCAGCAACCGCCGATGTGGTGGTCATTGGCAGCGGGTTGGGAGGCTTGGTTGCTGGCGCCCTGCTCGCCCGTTACGGCAAAACCGTGATCGTTTGTGAAAGTCATACGATTGCCGGGGGAGCGGCCCACGGATTTACCCAGCAGGGGTATACCTTCGACTCGGGGCCATCGTTTTTTTCTGGACTCGGGGCAGCGGATTCTCGCAATCCCCTCAGACAGGTGCTCGATGTGCTGGAAGAGTCGGTGACGGCGATCGCTTACGAACCGCTCGGCTACTATCATCTTCCGGAGGGGACACTGCCGGTTTATCGTCAACTGGCTGACTACCAGCGTGAGGTGGCCCGCTTAACCCCGCCAGGCGCAGCGGAGCTGGCCGCGTTTGTTCGCCAGCTGTTGGCGTTATACAAACCGCTGAAACAAATTCCCAGTCTGGGCTTACGTCCCGACTTCGGGGGCATTCCTTTCCTCTTGCGCTATCCGGGGGCATTGCTGGGATTGCTGCCGCAGCTGGGCTCAGTGCAGCAGTCAGTGGGCCAGATTTTGGATCGCACGGTGCAAGATCCGTGGGTGCGTCAACTGGTGGATTTGGAATGCTTTTTGCTGTCCGGCTTAAAGGCCCAGGGCACGATCGCCCCCGAAGTCGCCTTTGTGTTTGGCGAGCGGGAAACCACGCCGGTGGACTATCCTCTGGGCGGCAGTGAAGCGCTGGTCAAGGCTTTGGTGCGAGGGCTGCAAAAGTGGGGCGGTGAGTTGCGGTTAGGCACTCATGTCGAACGCGTGCTGGTGGAGCAGGGACGCGCGACTGGCGTGCAGCTGCGCCAGGGCGATATCATTCGCGCGCCAGTTGTCATCTCTAATGCCACCCTGTGGGATACCTACACCCAGCTGCTCGCCCCCGACGATGTGCCTGCCGAGTGGCGGCAAACTGCTTTAGCCACGCCCGCCGTCAACAGCTTTATGCACCTGCATTTGGGCATCGACGGGGCGGGCTTAGACGATTTAACAGTGCATCATGTTGTCGTTCACAGTCGCGATCGCGACCTGACGGCCCCAGGCAACACCTGTATGATTTCGATTCCCTCGGTGCTTGATCCGACCCTGGCACCCACCGGCAAGCAGGTCATTCACGCCTATACGTTGGAACCTTGGGCGGGCTGGCAGCGCGATGGGCAGTATCGCCAGCGCAAGCAGGAGCGTGCGGCAACGCTTTATCGAGCCCTGCAAAAGGTGATTCCTGATATTCGTGAGCGGGTAGAGGTCGAGCTAATTGGCACACCGCTGACGCATCAGCGCTTTCTCCGCCGGTTTCAGGGCACCTATGGCCCGGCGATCGCCGCTGAGCAAGGTCAGTTTCCCAATCACAAAACGCCGATTGCCGGACTGTTACGCGTCGGTGACTCGACGTTACCGGGGA
>JBHJJI010000421.1:0-9700 GCA_050042805.1 Leptolyngbyaceae cyanobacterium | reverse complement strand
GGTACGTCTTCCCCTTCACGGAAAATGCCGGACTGTTTGAGTAGAGCGTCTACCAGCGTGGTTTTACCGTGGTCAACGTGGGCAATGATAGCAACGTTGCGAATGGGAAGAGTCATGATTTCTTAGAAATCCTGTGGTGTTGGGAAGGTGCGATCGCTTAAAGGGATATCCCCCAATAATCGTCAATCTTAACAATTGTAACGTATGCATCCATCCCCATGAGGGTCAGTGTTTTACAGCGTTAGAAGAAAAAGGTTGGGGGGTGACGGCAAGGCAGAAAGTTGCTGATCTACCAAGGCTTACAGCGATCGCTAAAACTAACCTGGCGAGGGAAACTTTGGATGGCGCATAAGATGAGAGAGGTTGAGAGGCCGCCGGTATGAACTCCATATATCCTTCTCCAAAATCTTCTGCAGGGCTCGGCACGGTGGGCTGGCGCGAATGGGTGAGCCTACCGCAATTGCCGGTTGATCGGGTGAAGGCCAAGGTCGACACGGGTGCCACCACCTCTGCTCTCCATGCCTCTGACCTTGAGTATTTCAACGACGGTGACCAGTTGATGGTGCGGTTTAAGATTTATCCTCTCCAGCGGGATGCCAGTCTGACCATCCAGGCTGTCGCCCCGGTTCTAGAAAAACGCTCCGTGCGTAACTCTGGCGGCCAGGCTCAAGAGCGTCCAGTGATTCGCACCCCCATTTCTTTCGGGCAGCAGCAGTGGGAGATTGAACTCACCCTGACGAATCGCGACCTGATGGGCTTTCGCATGTTGTTGGGACGTGAAGCGATACGACATCGCTTTCTAGTGGATCCTGCCGGTTCTTATTTGATGGGGGCACCGAGCGGCTCAGTCGCTGATCTGGATGAACACCCGCTTGAGGCAATTGCTGAGCCTAAGTCTCCATGAAAATCATGATTCTGTCGCGCGATAGCAAGCTGTATTCCACTCGTCGCCTGAAAGAAGCGGGTGAAGCGCAGGGGCATGAGATGCGCGTGATTGATCCGATGCGGTGCTATATGGATATCACCTCCCACCATCCGAAGGTGTTGTATCAGGGCACTCCCATCACTGCCGATGCGATTATTCCGCGCATTGGCGCTGCCAACACTTTTTATGGCACGGCGGTGGTGAGGCAGTTTGAGATCATGGGGGTGTTTACGCCGAATTCTTCCCAGGCGATTTCGCGATCGCGCGACAAATTGCACAGTCTGCAGCTGCTGGCTCGACGCGGCATTGGCTTACCCGTGACCGGATTCGCCCATGCCACCCAAGATATTGATGGTTTGATCGAGTTAGTGGGCGGTGCGCCGCTGGTGATCAAGTTGTTAGAAGGGACTCAAGGTATCGGCGTTGTCTTAGCCGAGACCTATCAGGCCGCGAAATCAGTGATTGAAGCCTTTCGCGGCTTGGATGCCAACATTTTGGTGCAGGAATATATCAAAGAAGCCAAAGGCGCTGATTTGCGCTGATTTGCGCTGCTTTGTGCTCGGTGACAAAGTGATTGCCGCCATGAAACGCCAAGGGGCACCCGGTGAATTTCGCTCTAACCTCCATCGAGGCGGTTCGGCCTCAAAGATCAAGCTGACACCAGAAGAACGCAGCACCGCAGTGCGGGCGGCCAAAGCGATGGGATTGCGGGTGGCTGGGGTTGACCTTCTGCGCTCTAACCACGGCCCCGTCGTCATGGAAGTGAACTCATCTCCTGGCCTGGAGGGCATTGAGAAATATACAGAACTCGATGTGGCTGGCAAAATCATCACTTACATCGACAAGCAAGCCGCCACGAATCGCGATCGCCCCAGTGCTTATGTGCCCTAGAGTCTGCCTGATCGATGACGTTCCCGCCGGTGGAGACGGTTAATTTCTGCCCGGTTGACAAACGTTCCACTTTTAAGAAAAGTCGCTATCCTTGTACGCGTAAAGTGGGGAGTTTGCCCGCCAGGCAATGAATAACTATGAACATTACCGCTCTACGCCAACGACCTCAATGGATCGTGATTGGCACTGTGATGGCTGCTGCAGTCGTCGGAGGCACGCTAAGAATCATCTCAAGCTTAGACACTGCCCCTCCGGTAGCGGAATCAGCGCCAGCGGCAACGGTCGAGACTGAAGCCTCTGCTGAAGTGCCCGAACTCTTCAATTCACCGATGCTGTCGCTCTCTGCCGAACTCCGTAAAGCTGCCACCCCGAGTGAACTAGTCCCGTCAACGCCAACTGCCGACCGGTTATCGGTCGTCACGGCAGGACGCCTCGACCCCTTTGCACCGATCACCCCGAGTATTGGGGCAACCAGTTCGCCAAAAGTTGAGGAAGCTGTGCCTGCCGCCAATGCAGGCCCGCCAGTGGCTCCGTCATTGCCGACGACGGCGATCTCTGCCGCCCCGAATTTGCCGCCAGTGCCGTATGTGAATACCGCTCCACCTCAGCTACCGTTGCCAGCGATTCCCGTGGCCGCAAATCCGCTGTCGATCCCGGCTTTGCCCAGTTTTCCGCAAGCGACACCGGTGCCTCAAAGTCCGATTGACGCAGTGGAATTGAGTGGTGTGGTGCAAGTGGGCGATCGCATCGGCGTTATTGTTCGAGAGGGTAATGGTCAGTCGAGCCGCCACATTTTTGAAGGCGACTTACTCGGGGGCGGGCAGATTCGCGTCAAGTCTATTGATCTGTCAGCTCAAGAGCCTCTCATCATTCTGGAGTACCAAGGCCAGGAATATACTCGGATGGTGGGATAGCTTGAGTTGGGTGGATTGCCTCTGGCGCGCTGCGGTCAATTTCAAAGAACTGTGGCAGCATTAAAAAGCGCTTCAATATTTTTGCTGGGCGTTTAACTTGCGTCGGATATGGCCATGTCATCTTCCTCCGAGCGCTCCCTTAATTTAGATGATTCCTTTCCTTGTCCGGTTTGTCGACAAGGAACTATTGAGGCGCTCATCTTGACAGAGGCCTTCTCCTGTAGCTTTTGTCGGCATATTCTCGCGGCCAATCTGGAAGCTCAACAAGTCAAAGTTGTCGACAGCAGTCAACCATTGCTTTGGGGTTGGACAGGTCAAAAGTGGCAGCTCGTCCGGGGAGAAGACGCGGGCGAATTATCGCTTTTAGTGCTGCTAACGGCAGTGGTGTTGACCATCATTCCAGCCAGTCTGGTTTGGCTATCGGGCCTGATTTTTCCGCCCCTTGAGCAAACATCGTCCCTGACTTTTTCGACGATGTGGGCGCTAATCACCCTATTGGCTCATTTAGGTTTTGTGCTGTGGCTAGTCGGAGAGTATTATCAGCTCCCGTTTTACGTCGCCGCTAAGGTGCGTGTATTGAGATTTCAAACCTCGCGACGTTCCTAGCCAACCCTCCCCGACGAAGGGTGCTTTCAATTCATATAGCAGAATACCCTTCGGGAAGGGCAAGACCCGACGGCATGAAGAAGTCGGAAGTCAGAATTAAACAGCTGATCGGAGGGTGATTTCAGGCATTGGGAGTGACCTGATTAAACTGCGGCTTGCTACACCAATGTTCTGAAGTGAGATGACAAGTCTTGCCCCCCAGTCCCTCGCTCGCCTGCGTGGCATTAGGAGGCCAGTTACTGATGGTCCTGCAACCATACAGCTCTTGCCAGGTAAGCAATGACGGTGTTCTGCCCAAGTCAGTGGTTATGAAGCCATATTAGCGATCGCGTTAGATTGCCGATGGTTCAGGCTTCTTGCCAACCAAAACAGCGGCGGTGCTCAGATCTAGAGGCTTCAGCATGGGGGGCTCGGCGTAGCGTTTTGCGCATCTTGACGTGGTTGATGCCAGCTTCCAAAAACACACTGCCTTCTGGTTGAAAGCCCAGCTTTTCATAAAACGGGATGGCATGATACTGAGCAGACAAGACGACTTCAGAGTGCTGGTCGCGCTTGGCTAACGTGATCAGCCGATGCATTACGCAGAGCCCCACGCCTTGGCGTCGGAGCGGTCGGGATACGGCCACGCGCCCGATCTTGCCAGCAGGGGTCAAGCGCCCTGTGCCGATCGCCTCACCTTGGCAGAACGCTAAAACATGCTGAGAAATGGGGTCATCGTGATCAATCTCAAACTCAGCTGGAATATTCTGTTCCTGTACGAATACGGCAGTTCTGATCGAATGAATTAAGCGTTTGTGGGTGGTGTAATCAACAGCTTCTGTTGTGATCAAAGGCCGAGTCTGAGAAGGTGGGAAAATGCGTATCATAGGGATGAAATTTGGGATAGATGCGGGAACATATTGGCGAAATGTCTTGACAAATTGAGGTCATCGTCCAACAACTAAGACGAATAGGCCTCAATGTCTTTGAACGCCGGTAGACTCTCGGTGATATTAAAACATGGATGCAGACAGCCAGAAACTGAATATGTTGGCTGGCTCTAAGGAAATTTAAAACTCATCACTTACAAACGTGACTCGCCCACGTTTAGGGGGAAGTTTTTCCTCAGAGATATGTGCTTAAAAATACATTTTTTAATTCCAGATTTTTTTCTGGCGGTTAAATGGATTATGTCAATAGAAGTCGAAATATCACAACCGTTTATCCACACAGGGATTCATACAGGCAAATCTGCGTATATTCCTCAGAGATGGACGACTGAATTGGCTCAAGGCTATGGATATCGGTACTTGAATTGACTCATGGCTATATTCTCGATGTCTGCACCACTCAGAAGCGAATGATGGGTTGGTAGAGTTCCGACAACCTCCTACTATTGAGAATGCACTGGCACCCATCGTTCCAAAGAGTCGCACTTGAGCGCATGACCGATCTTTCTGCATCGATTCCCGATTGTGCTTGGCAGCATGCCATCGGCCAAGACTGGGAAAATCACTACATTGTCCGTTATGCCAGCAATTTAGACGATGGTCCTTGGCACGGCGCGCCGCTGGGGGGCTTTGGTGCAGGCTGTATTGGCCGATCGCCCCGAGGCGACTTTAACCTTTGGCATCTTGACGGCGGCGAGCACACTTTTCAACCCTTTCCTGCCTGTCAGTTCAGCGTGTTTGAGGCCGTCGGCGATCACGCCCAAGCCTATGCTCTCTCCACTGAATCGCCCACAGACGACACCCTCGGCGATTGGCAGTGGTATCCCCAGCAGCGTCATTCCTCGTCTGCGACTGCCAGCCAGTCGGATTCTGAATTCCGCACTTCGAATGCTGCCGAACGCACTGGCCTCTACCATGCCCTTTATCCTCGTAGCTGGTACGTCTACGAGAATGTCTTCAGCGCTGAACTGATCTGTGAACAGCTATCGCCGATTTGGGCGCAAAATTACCAAGAAGCCAGCTATCCCGTCGCGGTGTTTTTGTGGACGGCCCACAACCCAACTGATCAGCCGCTGACCCTCAGTATTATGCTCAGTTGGCAAAATATGGTCGGCTGGTTTACCAACACCCAAGCCTCGTCAGAAGTGCTACAGCGTGATGACGGTAGCCCCTACTACGACTATGTGCCTGCCATTGGTCAGAGCGCCGGTAACGTCAATCACTTTGTGCGCCGCAAGAATATCATCGGCTGCATGATGGGGGGCGCTTGGTCAGACACTGGACGATCGCCCCAGGAAGGGGAAGGCAGCTGGGCGATCGCCACCCAGGCGCAGCCCGATACCGAAGTCTTTTACCATACCCGCTGGAATCCGGTGGGGACGGGGGCTGACCTGTGGGCGACGTTTGCCGCCGACGGTTCCCTGCAGAATGTGGCGCTTGATCAGGCGGCCAGCGCCGATGAGCAAATTGGCTGTGCGATCGCCGTACGCTTTACCCTGCAGCCTGGAGAAACCCGCCAGATTCCCGTTTCTCTAGCGTGGGATTTGCCCGTAACTGCCTACAGCAAAGGCCTCGCCGACTATCGTCGCTACACCGACTTCTTTGGCGCTGAGGGGCACCACGCCTGGGAAATTGCCACCACGGCATTAACCCACTATGTCGATTGGCGGCAGCAAATTGTGGCTTGGCAGCAGCCGATTTTAGACCGTGCTGAGCTGCCAGACTGGTTCAAAATGGCGCTGTTTAACGAACTGTATGACCTGACCAGCGGCGGCACCCTGTGGACAGCTGCCACTGAGCACGACCCCGTGGGCCAGTTCGGCGTGCTGGAGTGTTTGGACTATCGCTGGTATGAAAGCCTGGATGTGCGCCTGTATGGCGGCTTCGCCACGCTACTGCTCTGGCCTGAGCTAGAAAAAGCCGCCATTCGCGCCTTTGCGCGAGCGATCCCCTCCGTCGACGATCGCCCCCGTATCATCGGCTATTACTACACGATGGGCGAGGCCGATCACTATGCCCCTCGCAAGCTCAAAGGTGCAACACCCCATGATTTGGGCGCGCCGAACGAGCACCCTTTCGTCAAAACCAACTACACCAGCTACCAAGATTGCAATCAGTGGAAAGACCTGCCCAGCGATTTCGTCATTCAGGTATATCGAGCGTATCAGCTGACTGGAGCCACCGATATCGATTTTTTGGCCGACTGCTGGCCTGCCGTAACCGAAACGCTGAAATATCTCAAACGGTTTGATACCGATAGCGATGGCATTCCGGAAAATGGCGGTGCGCCTAACCAAACTTTCGATGATTGGCAACTCAAGGGTGTCAGTGCCTACTGCGGCGGCTTGTGGATGGCCGCGTTAGAAAGTGCGATCGCGATCTCACAGGTGCTCACTACAGCGGATCACGCCCCTGGCAACACTCCGATCCTAATGACCCAATACCAGCGCTGGCTGGAGCAAAGCCGCAATCACTATCACAAAAAACTGTGGAACGGTCGCTACTACCGCTTGGAAACCGGCAGCGACTCCGAAGTAGTGATGGCGGATCAGTTATGTGGTCAGTTCTGTGCGCGACTACTGGGACTGCCCGATTTGGTCGAAGAAGAATATGTGAGATCGGCTCTGGATGCTATCTATGACGCTTGCTTTGTAAAATTCAATGACTATGCAGCGACCCAGGCTAAACCGCAAGAGCAAAAGTTTGCTGGTGCTCAGGTCGGCAGTTTTCGTCCGGTGCAACCGGGTGTATCCATTGGGGCGGCCAATGGTGTGCTCCCCGACGGTTCGCCCGAAGACCCTGATGGTACCCATCAGCTGGAAGTATGGACGGGCATCAACTTTGGCCTCGCCACCTTTTTGGCCCAAATGGGTCAGGTCGATGAAGCTTTTGAAATTACTGAAGCGGTGGTGCACCAAATCTATACCTATGGCCTGCAGTTTCGGACGCCCGAAGCGATTACGGCCCTGGGCACTTTCCGGGCCTGCCACTACCTGCGTCCCCTCGCCATTTGGGGCCTGTATGGGGTTTTATTTGAATGGTCATCTCAGCCAGTAGATTGATGGGATGTCAGTCAGTTGCGGCAGAGAGAACTTTTTTTGATCCAGAGCTCTCATCCGTAAAGTTTGATCTATCGCTGAGGAGCAATCCGATTGGGGGACAGAGCGGTTATATCCATCCGAAAATTCTTAACTGCCCAGACTGATCGAGCTTCCGATCCGCGCGTGATCTTTTGGTACAGCCTGAGCCTTGTGTTCGCGGCCTATTACGGCTACCTGGTGCTGCACAGTTCCTTCGGTGCGCCCTACGTGGTGCAAGATGACGCCCGTCAACATGTCTTTTGGATGCAGCGTTGGATTGATCCGGCGTTGCTGCCCGACGACTTTATGGCCGACTATTTTGCCGACCAGGCGACGCCGGGTTACAAGCTGCTGTATCAAGGCGCTGCTGCCTTGGGGATTCATCCATTCACGCTGAATAAAGTGCTGCCGCCCATTTTGGGCGTGCTAGGTACGCATTATTGCTTTCGACTGTCGTTGCAGTTGTTGCCAGTGCCCGCCACCGCCTTTACCAGCACGCTGCTGCTCAATCAAACGCTCTGGATGCGAGACGACCTGGCTTCGGGGACTCCTCGCGCGTTCACTTCTGTGCTGCTGCTGGCGTCTTTAGTCTTTGTGAATGGCCGAATGATTGCGCCTGCTCTGGTGGCGCTGACGCTTCAGGTGCTGTTTTATCCCCAGGGAGCGCTGCTCGCGGCGGGTATTTTGGTTCTACGCTTGGTGACTTTTGAGCGAGGCCGTTTGCGCTTTTCTGGATCGCGCCAAGATTACCTCTTATCAGGGCTCGGGCTGATGATTGTCATCGGTTTGCTGTCGCCCTATTTGCTGGATAGTTCACCCTTTGGCCCACTCATTACCCCCGCCGTCGCCCGGCAGATGCCCGAATTTTGGCCCGGTGGCCGAAACGCCTATTTTACCGACAATCCAATTGTGTTTTGGTTTGGCGATCGCTCTGGCCTGCTGCCAACTCCGATGCTAACCCCGCCAACGATTGCCTTTAGCCTATTTTTTCCCTGGCTCTGGTGGCGCTCACAACACCGATGGTTGCTGCTCATCAAGGCGCGGCTGGCGATTTTGCAGCAACTGGTGCTGGCGTCATTAGGGTTATACTTTGCTGCCCATCTCTTGCTCTACCAGCTGCATTTGCCGAGCCGCTACATGCATCACAGCTTGCGCATCGTATTTGCGTTGACCGCCAGCTTCACGATGGGGATATTTTTGGACTATCTGATGCAGGTTATGGCGCGACCGGCAGCGACTGTGGTCGCGATCGCTCAACGGGGACTCGCCATCATGGCGCTCTGTGGGGTGATGATCGGTCTGTTTGGCTATTCCAGCCTGACCCAAAGCTTTCCCTTTACTAACAACCGATACGGTCGATTGCCAGACCTGTATCAGTTCTTGCAGGCGACTCCCCTCGACACCACTGTTGCTAGCCTGACGAAGGAAACGAGCAACCTGCATGTGTTCAGTCAGCGATCGCCGCTCATTTCTCCAGAACTGGGATTGGCCTACCACACGGGCTACTATCAAACTTTTCGGCAGCGAACCGTCGATCTGATCGAGGCTCAATACAGCCCTGATTTACGGACCCTGCAAGATTTCATTCAGCAGTACGGTATCGACTATTGGCTGATTGATGATCAGTCATTCTCACGTGATCACCTAACGCAAAACAATTGGTTTAATCAGTACCAGCCCACTGCTCAGCAAGCGATCGCCAATCTCACGACCTTTGGCGACGCGCTGGCGCTCATTCAAGCGAAACAACAGTGCACAGTCATCGAAACCACGCCGCAATCCTTGAGTGCGATCGCTCCGCTCGGTTCAGATGATGCCCAAGTCTACTGGTTGTTAGATGCCAGCTGCTTGAGGGACTTGTCGTGAACTGCTTGAGTGATGGAATCTGAAATTCGGCAATTGCTCTGTAGGGGAGTTCAATACACAGGCAGCGATCACTTGCGGTCATACTTTCCTGTGAGTGATCTTCCAGCCACAGGATAAAGATCCCTAAAAACAAAACTGCGATTTGGCGATTAGCCAGGTCGCAGTTTCAAAAGGGTTTTCAGCTTTTCGTTAGCCGAGTGCTTCCGCACCACCGACAATTTCAAGAATTTCTTGAGTAATTGCTGCCTGACGGGCTTTGTTATAGTCCAGCGTCAGTGACTTCACCAACTGGCTAGCATTATCGCTGGCGTTGCTCATCGCGGTCATGCGAGCGGCTAGTTCGCTAGCAGCAGATTCCTGCAGCGCCCGCAAAATCTGGTTGCTGAAATAGAGCGGCAACAGCGCGTCTAGAATCTGCACTGGATCTTGCTCAAACAGCATCTCCTTAGGCAGGGCTCGATCTTCTAGCGCGACCTTCTCTCGAGACAC
>JBHJJI010000420.1:0-8417 GCA_050042805.1 Leptolyngbyaceae cyanobacterium | reverse complement strand
ACGGCATGTGGCTTACACAATTTCCGCTTGACCCATCGGAGAACACAAGGCAACGCCTTGAGCCAAGCTGCCTAGGTCTCAACCGCCTGGGGAAGATGCTGACTCAAAACGATTACTCTCTTATTTCCGATAAAGTCTAATTAACCAGACTGGCGGCCAAGCGATCGCGATCGCGGCAGACATCGCTTTAGAACATGAGGTGATGCGGCTTTTTGAAACCGTGGATGACCAGTTAGGCATCGTAACCGCCTTGGTGAATAATGCGGGCATTTTAGAGTCGCAAATGCGCGTCCAGAGTATGGCGGCGGCGCGGCTGCAGCGAATTTTTCAGACCAACGTGATCGGTAGCTTTCTCTGTGCGCGTGAAGCGGTTAAACGGATGTCGACTCAGCACGGGGGCACCGGCGGTGCGATCGTCAACGTTTCATCGGTGGCGGCGCGTCTGGGTTCACCGGGTGAATATGTGGATTATGCGGCCTCTAAAGGCGCGATCGATACTCTGACAATCGGGCTCGCGAAAGAAGTTGCCAACGAGAGCATTCGCGTTAACGCCGTCCGTCCCGGATTTATTGACACCGATATCCATGCCAGCGGTGGTGAACCCGATCGCATTGAGCGGGTCAAAGCCTTGGTACCGATGCAGCGAGGGGGCCAGGCGATCGAAGTGGCCCACGCCATTCTGTGGTTGTTATCGTCAGAGGCTGCGTACACCACGGGCGCGTTTATTGATGTGGCGGGCGGCAAATGACGGCGGCCTCACCCCTCTCTATACTGAGCAGATAGACGATTTTTCGCTCTGGTTCAACCGTTTCAATGACTTGAGTCAAGGTCTATTGCTTTTGCCGGAGGCAACATGCTGAAGTTCTATTACAATCCCGTTTCCGTCAATGCCCGTCGGGTTTGGATCACCCTGCTAGAAAAGCAAATCCCCTTTGAACCAATTTTGATCAACCTAGATGGCGATCAATTCAGCGATGAGTTTGCAGCCATTAATCCGCTACAGCGCGTTCCCGCGATCACCGATGGGGCATTGCAAGTTGTGGAATCGCTGGCTATTTTGGCCTATTTAGAAGCCAAATATCCAACGCCCTCACTGATGCCCAGCGAGCCAGAAACGATCGCTCGGGTGCGGATGGTTGAAACAATTACCGTCGTCGAGCTGCAGCCAGAAACCCTACCGTTAACGCGACCCATGGTCGGTCTAGAGGTTGATCCTCAAAAGCTCGCAGCAGCTCAAGCCCGCGTAACCGTGATCTTGCAATTTTTGGAACAGCTCTTAGACCAGCGCCCTTATTTTGCCGGTACAGACTTTACTCTGGCTGACATCGTCGCAGGCACCTTAGTGCCTTCCTTACCGTTAGAAAACTATCCGCGCTTGAGTGCCTGGGCTGACCGTTTAACCCAGCGAGAGAGCTGGCAAAAAACAGCCTACACAACCGATGACATTGCTGCCGCCCTGCCAAATATCCGCAAAATTCTGGAGCGCCGCTCATAGCAATCCCATTCCCTTGCGACCCTGATGAACTCGTCTCCGATCACCGATTATTGGCAACGCTATCTTCAGACTTTGCCCGCTGATGCAGCAGGCGATCGCCCCTACGCAGCCGAAGCCTTTGGCGATACACCTGCCCTCGCCGACGCCCTCGGAGGCCTAGTGCTCGCTGGCATCAAAACCGCCACCTGCTCGGCCCTGTGGGAATGGGAAACCGAGCAGAGCCCACTGCCGACGGTGGGGTTAATAACGATTGTGCTTAATAGTGAGGGCCTGCCCCTGTGCATCACGGAAACGACAGAGGTGAGGGTTTGCGCCTTTAATGAAGTGGATACTGAGTTTGCCTACGATGAAGGCGAAGATGACCGCACCGTAGACGCTTGGCGACGCGAACACTGGCGATATTTCTCACGGGTCTTACCGAAAATTGGTAAGGCCCCGCCCCCCGACCTGCCGCTGGTGTGCGAGCGGTTTCGCGTCATCTACCCCACCCACCCATAGGAGCTAACAGTTTACGAATGCCACGAATTCATATTGCGATCGCCACCCACGACATTGCCGCCACCGTGCAAGACTACTCGGTGCGCTTCGGGGCTCAGCCTTGCGTGGTCGTACCCAACGAGTACGCCCTGTGGCGTACGGCAATGCTCAATTTCTCCGTGCGGCAAGATGCCACTTGCGCCCCCGGCGAACTGCGTCACCTGGGTTGGGAAGACGACACGGCCTCAGACTTCACGACCGAGACTGACTGCAACGGCATTCTTTGGGAGCGCTTCACCGCCGCCTTTCAAGCCACCGAAATCAACGAAATTTGGCCCGACACCCACTATGCAACCGAGGCGCGATCGCCTGAATGATTGTGAAACCAAACGCTGGTCTGATAGCTGTTGTTTAGACTAAAAAGCTGAAGAAAGGCGATCGTGACTCTCATCAAGATCGCCTTCCCGAGAAACTGAGAGAAGCAAACCTACTCAGTTCTGGGATATGACTTACGATACTCTGCGCAGCTTTCGGCATCGAGCTTATGAGCATCTGGGCCGGGCTCATGCGTCTGCGGAGTAACCGCAATCTTTCCCGACTTTACGGCGCTAAGTTTAAGCTCAATGAGACCACTACCTGGTGGAGTGCTGATGAAGACATTGAGGTGAGTCATCCGAGCCTCGGACGGCTGCAAATCCGCTGCTGGCAACAGCTTCACTTTCGCAAAGCCGCTCAGCATCCCATGAACCTGATTCAGGTGCAGCGGCTTGATGCCTCGGGTCGAGCCCGTTCGACCCGTCCGCTCTGGCTCGCTTGGGTGGGCCAAACGATGCCGCCGCTCGAACAACTCTGGGCTTACTACCTCAACCGCTTTGCCCTAGAACACTGGTATCGCTTCATCAAGCAGGCTGCATTGGACCTTGCCTCAACTGGGCTCACCCCAAGCCGCTGAGCTCTGGAGTGACTTGATGACCCTGATGAGTTGGCAACTCTGGCTGGCCCGTCCGCTGGTCCCGCGCCGTCTCGTTGTACCTTACAAATACCCTGACCCGCCAGCGTGATGCATCCTGTCGTTGCATCATAAAACCGAGGAATTCGGTTCCCTAAGGTCGATCGCAGCCAGACCGTGATGTCGGCGTATCGATGCTAAGCAGCCGCCCAAGGCGGCATTAGTGTCGGCTATATATCAGACCAATGCCCAAGAAAATAGGCCAATCAGCACCAGACTCATGACCCCAATGAGATTGTCCAACCTTTCGACTGGCTGGGGCAGTTTCATCGTGAAGCGACGGACCAACCCATACACGAGCCATCCCAAACCAATCTTGGCGATCGCCTTGAGCACCTCATCCACGCTGTAGGCGTCCCAGTTGGCAATACCACCCACAATCAACCCAAAAATGAGTAAGCACACAGCGGGCAAGAGTCCCGAGGGCACCGTCTTTTCCGAGCGAGATGTGTGGGGTAAAAAGAGCATTCTGGCGAAGACGATCGCGGTGCCCACGGCGGCCACATTCATGACAATCATCTGCCACGGTAAGACATTTTTGAGCACCAACGACTTGGCCCCAAATCCCAGCAGCAGTGGTAACCCCGCCAAGGATAAACCCGCGATCGCAACAATCCCCCAGACGAGATGTCCCATCGGTTTTTGCCGCAGTTCATCCATACGACGGCTGGGCAACGCGCTGGTAGAGAGGAAGAGCGTCGCTTTCGCCAAGCCATGACTCAGAGCGTAAACCCCACCGATAGACGGTACTGCCAAGACAAACCCCATTTGTGAAATCGTACTCAGGGCAAACACGCGCTTAATATCGCGTTCGAAGATGGCGAAAACCACCCCAAACAGGGCAGTGCCCATGGCAAATACTCGGATAACCACATTCACCCCCTCCAATAGCTCAGCACACCGCAGCAGGGGAAAAATGCCCGCTTTGATGGCCACGCCTGACAGCATCGCTGATACCGGAATTTCCGACTCGGAGTGGGTCAGCGGCAACCATACCCCTGAAATGAAGACTCCCCCTTTGGTCAATAAACCGATCAAAATCAGCACCACCGCATCGACGGGCGCTTGACTCAGACCACTAAAGGCAAAGGAAGACGTCGCCTGATAAACCAGCACGGCCCCTATCAGATAAAACAGCATGGCCGTGTTGCTAATAAATAAGTAACGCAAAGCGACCCACACGGCTCGATCAGTACGGCTGTGGGAAATCAGCAAAAAAACCGCAATGCTGGCACACTCTAGAGCGACATACACACTCATAAAGTCATCACAGGCAAAGACTGAGTTGAGGCAGCCGTGCAAGATACTGAGTTGCGTATAAAAGTAAGCTGTGCGATCGCTGTGCCAACAGTAGAGAATGACGGCGGCAGTGACCAAACCGTTGGTCAAAATAAAGAATCCACTCTGGTCATCTAACCGCAAGCTGACCCCAAAATTATCCAGCAGGGCCAAATCAAAAGTCGCTTGCTGAAAGATCAGCCACCCGCCAAACATTGACGAAACTGCTGCAAGACCAAGGGCCAGAATTCGATCAACTCTGGGCAAGAGATAGAGGCAAAACCCGGCAAACAGGGGCAAAATCAGCCAAATGGTGGCAACAGTGGTCATAGTTGAATGAGGAAGCAAACTAAAACGACAAAAACGATTTCCGCTTAGCCTTTACAAGACTCTCCTTGCATTCTGGCATAGATTTAGACCAATACTTTTCCCTTTATTGATTGAAATAAATATATGCATCAATCATTAGAGTTTGATATCTCTATGCCGGCGTGCTCCCCCTCGTTCATTGATCATCACGCTCACAAGGCTGCCATGGTGTTTTTCGCCACTTCAGGTTAATGTCTCTGCGGTAGCGCTCGCCACCCACGACATCGCCGCCACCGTGCAGGACTACTCGGTGCGCCTCGGGGCTCAACCTTGTGTCGTTGTGCCCAATGAATACGCTCTGTGGCGCACGGCAACGCTCAATTTTTCCGTTCGGCAAGACGCCGCTTGCGCCCCCGGCGAACTGCGCCACCTCGGTTGGGAAGACGATACCGCCTCAGACTTCACGACAGAAACCGACTGTAACGGTATTCTCTGGGAGCGTTTCAGCGCCCCTTTCCAAGCCGCCGAAATCAACGAAATCTGGCCCGACACCCACTATGCAACCGAAGCGAGATCGCAGGAATGATGCCGTCTGAATACTAGGCAAATCTGGGCAAGTAGGGCCAAGAGCCCTGCTGGAGAGACGATGGCAGATCCTGTTACAACGCTAACCGCTAACGCGATTGTGACACTCGCGTTCCAAAAGTTTATGGAATTATCTAATAGCTCTAAGGTCACGGAAGCTGTCGATAATTATCACCGAATCTGCCTCAACAAGCAAAATCCTGAATGGTTGCGGCACAGGACGACTATACTAAATCAATTTATCTTTGGGTGAAGTTATTGCCTGTAGAGAGAGATTAGCCGTGCCTTTTGAGTGGAGACGTAAATCCCCCAGTAATGACTCCATTAGACAGATAGCCAAGGAAATCTATCAAAATCGACTGCTGTTGAAGAGACCCGGTGATGCTCAGAGTGACTGGTCAAAAGCAGAGAAAATCACCCGCAGTATTTTCAGGAAAATTTTGTTTGCGAGCCATCGCCCCCTTATCAAACTTGAGAAGCAAATCTGGGAACCGCTACTCGCGTGGGCTAATAATCAAGCGCTCTTGAGCTTATTGGGATTGCTCGGTAACGTTGGAATCATTGTTGCAATCTTTACTTACATAGGTACTGAAAAGCAAAGTCGTGCTACAGAAGTGCTAAATGCTTGGCAAACAATAACATCTGACCATGAGCAGACTGGTGGTGGCGGCCGCATCCGTGCACTTGAATTTTTGAATGCTTCGCCTGGAGCCAACTGGCGGCGGCGTGCAATCTGTCTATGGGTATGTACGTGGCAGCCAGAAAGTTTGGAAGGGCTTGATCTAGTCCCATCTGAAGAGGCAGCCGGTGTTTATTTAGCTGGAATCAACCTTGTTGGGGCCGACTTAAACATCGCCCAACTCACCAGAGCCAACCTCAAGGGAGCTGATTTCAAAGGTGTCAATCTCAGAAGTGCTGACCTTATGGGCGCTGAACTGAGGAATGCCAACCTCAGAGGTGTTGACCTTGTGCTAGCTGAACTGAGTGATGCCAACCTCAGGGGTGCTGAACTTATAGGCGCTGAGCTAAGTGATGCGAAGCTCACGAGTGCTGACCTCTCCGGTGCCATTCTGGAATCGGCTTTTCTCACGGGTGCTGACTTCAGTTCCGCTGATCTTCGCAATACTAACTTCAGCTTCGCTTACCTCAGTTCTGCCAACTTCAGCTTCGCTTACCTCAGTTCTGCCAACTTCAGCGGTGCGGATCTCAGTTCTGCCAACTTTAGCGGTGCGGATCTTGGAGAAGCCAACTTCAGCAACTCTATTCTCAGAGGCGCTAACCTTGAGCAGGCTAACCTTGAGCAGGCTGACCTCAGTTCGGCTGACCTCAGTTCGGCTGATCTAAGAGCCGTCAATCTTGCCGGTGCCCATCTCAAAGACGCCCTTTTGGCAGGCGCTAACCTCGCAGGGGCCAACCTCACAGGCGTCGATTTTACGGGGGCCGACCTTTTGAAACCTAGCCTTGAAAACGCTCTGTTATGTGGCACCAGACTTCCACCGGATATTGACATCGATCCAGATAGGGATTGTGCAAAATAGGGCATCAAGACAAATTAGTGACTTCGTGCTTAATACTGATTCTGCTCAAGAGCGCTGCGGATACTTTGCTATTGCTATCCATGCGCCTTCCAGGAGGGCTGCACTACAAAAAAGTGGCTATCAATACTTGATTTAGGACTACTCTCTGTACTCCAGCCGTCAAAATCCACAAATGGATGCCTATTCTATTCGAAGACTCTGGGAATAACCCGCATGGTTCTCGGACAACAGATAGTCTCATGCAAGTAAATTTCCCAGATTGCGGCCAGCGGATCGCGATTGTGGGCACAACCGGCTCAGGCAAAACGACTCTCGCCAAACAAGTTGCTCAAAAAAAGCAAATTCCTCACATCGAGTTAGACGCTCTATTTTGGGAACCGAATTGGACCATGGCTGCACCTCAGGTCTTTCGAAATCGAGTCAGCGAGGCTTTACGGAAAGATTGCTGGGTCGTCGATGGCAACTACAGTGTCGTGCGCGACATCGTTTGGGGTCAGGCTGACACCGTCGTGTTTCTGGACTATTCTTTTTGGCTAATTATGGGGCGGCTGTGGCGACGAACCTGGCAGCGATCGCTCACACAAGAAGCACTTTGGAACGGCAATCGAGAAACCATCCGCAAGGCATTTTTTAGCCAGGATTCTATCTTGCTATGGATGCTGAAAACCTATTCCAAAAACCGTAAAAGATATCCTGAACTCTGGCAGCGATCTGAACATGCGCATCTATCGGTAGTGCATCTGACATCGCCCAAAATGACGGAGGCATGGTTGTTGAGTTTGAGTGTTTAGATAAGTTTAGTGCGCCTAAAACGATGACAGCGCTCATAAATAGAAAATCGGAGCACTGATGCCATAATGTTGGCCGTTGCGTACCTTCACGTTAAAGGTCACGATGATTCCAGCAGGGTATATGGCAAAACGGGTGAGCCCTCGCCCAGAATGGCTGTCATCCGCACGAATCCAGGATATTTACTCGGTGAGCAGTTGCGTATCCGATGACTTTGCCGATTACGTCAACTATTGGCAGCACAACGGTTACTGGTTTTTCGATTCTCCAGAGATCATCCGGCAGGTGTGTCGAGAGCACGCGATCGACTTGCAAGGCACCCAGTTTTTCTACTACGAGGTTCACGATTGGGAGTTTGATGCCGATCTCCAGCAGTGGCAGAGCTTCCAGCCAGAATCTTCATTTGTCACCCAAGTCGTAACGCCGACTCAAAAGGTTTTAAAGGGCTACGATGTGGTCACCTTCTGCGTCAGGACTGTGGCCGAATGCTCTCCCTTATCCTGCAATGCCCTAGCAACTGAAGTGGCCACCAATCAACATTGCCTGCTGACGTCTCTCGAAGAGGCGCAACATTTATTGGAGAGCGGTAAGTTCAATAATACGGAGCCTGGCCCCTATCGGATTTTTGCTGTCTATTCAGTTGAATGCCCTTAATCAGTCACGACTCATCGCTGTTCAGACTGAGGGGTGAGATGGCGTCTGGGGCAGTTGTAAAGCTTCTGCTGAGCACTACGTTTTCGCCGCCTCACGCTGATTTATCCGCAGCACAACTAACGCCAAAACCCCAATCACCAAGCCCCAAAAGGCCGAGCCAATGCCCAAAATCGCGATGCCAGAGGCCGTGACCAGAAACGTGATCAGAGCCGGTTCGCGTTCCTTTTCGGCCGCTAACGCCGTGACCAAACCGTTGCCAATCGTGCCCAGCAGAGCCAGCCCT
>JBHJJI010000419.1:0-16666 GCA_050042805.1 Leptolyngbyaceae cyanobacterium | reverse complement strand
TCTTCTGGACTCTGGCAGTCTGAGAGCATCTCATCTAGCAGTTCATCGGCACGATTCAGTTCTGGCTTTTTCTTGGGCATGATGCGGTCTCCTGAGTTATCGGGATTCTAGACCGCTTACACAAAATTCTGATCAGTCTCGTTGCCATCGCCCCATCTGCGCCAACCCATAGGCGCAGCTCCCGCTAATTCCGATCCTCTACCCTTCACTCCCCTGACGCCGACCTCTTACCCCGTCGCTCCCCAGCCCCGCTGCTCCCTCTACTCTCTACTCCCTACCCTCTACTCCTCACTTCCCCTATTCCGATGTCTTCAACTGCGACGCCGGGGTATGACAGACGACACGATCGCGACCGCCCTCTTTCGCCCGATAGAGAGCGTTATCGGCAATTTTAATCAAGTCATCTGGGGCCTTGAGCGGATGGGGTAACATCACAGCGACACCGAGACTCATCGTCACAAACGGGCACACCTGTGAGCCGCGATGGGGGATTTTTTGTTTGTGCATGTGAGCACGAATTTTTTCGGCTACGGTTTCGGCCCCTTCAACACTGGTATTGGGCAACACGACGGCAAACTCTTCACCGCCATAGCGGGCAACCATATCCGCTGGGCGCTGCACAGCCGTGCGCAAAATGGCGGCCACTCGGCGCAGACATTCGTCACCCGCTTGGTGACCGTAAATATCGTTAAACGCTTTGAAATGGTCAATATCCACCATAATCAGTGCCAGCGTTGCTTTCTCTCGCATTAAACGCCGCCATTCATGATTGAGAAACTGTTCAAACCGCCGTCGATTAGCGACCTGCGTCAAGCCATCGAGATAGGCAAAGCGCTGAAGTTTTTGGTTAGCCCGCGTCAGGCGATGATGCAGCCGATCGCGTTGCACTGCCGTGCTCACCAAGCGGCCGAGGGTTTCTAATAGTCGACGTTCTTCGGGCTGCCAAGTCCTGGGCTGTTTGGACTGGGCTGACAGCAGGCCCCAGAGTTTTTTGTCTTCTAACAAGGGCACGGTCAATTCAGCGGTGATTTGAAAAAAGCCCAAGAACTCTAGTTCGCCCTCATTGAGAGACTGTTCATTCACGTTACAAACAGCGATCGGATGCCCTTGCCGATATTTCTGGAGATAGGCTTCGTTCATCGCCCAAGGATGGCGCATCTCCCAGGTCAGCATTGACTCAGTGTCTGGCGTATGAGCTTCGAAGGTGACCTTGCCCAACATTTTAGACTGCAGATCAATGATGCTGAGCCGATCAACTTGCAAAAGACGGCGGATGTCTTGCACCACCTGCGGCAAGACCTCGTTGAGATCAGTGGAACGGTTAATCTCCTGGGAAATTTTTGCCACTAAATGATCTCGTTTCGCCTGTTCGATCAGCTTTTCTTCAGCCTCTTTTTGCACAGTAATATCAAGCGTCACCCCGGCCATGCGAATGATCTGGCCCTTGGCATTGCGCACAACCTGCCCCCGCTGACTCAGCCAGCGCACCGATTGGTCAGGCAAGGTCACCCGAAACTGGGCGGCAAAATTCTGCTGCGGCTGCATGGCCTGATCGATCGCGGCGTGGAGAGCGGCGCGATCGGCCGCATTGACCAACGCTAAATAAGTGTCGGGATGACCGTCAAAACTTCCCGGCACCAGCCCAAATAGCTGCTCTTGGGGCGATGATCACATCATTTTTTGAGTGAGAAAATGCCAATCCCAAATGCCCACCGTGGCAGCCTCTAGGGAATCTCGGAAAAAGTTGGTTTCAGTTTGCAGCAGATCGTTGGTGTGCTTGTGAGCTGTGATGTCACTCAGCACTAAATATACGCCCACTAATTGATCGCCCAGCCATTGGGGCATGAGGCTGACATGCTTATACTGTTTTTTCGGGTTAAAGCTGCCAATGGGCAGGCACACATTCACCGTTTCCCCCTGCCAGGCTTGGTGCAGCACGCCCTGCAGCTGGTGGTAGATAACCGGGCCAACAACCGTTTGCAAGCCCCGGCCTTGGATGCTATCTAGGGTCTCATCAAAGGCTTTGAGGTAGGCGTGGTTAGCAAAATAGTGGCGTTCTTGGGGATCTAAATAAGCGATGAGACTCGGCACTGCATTCGCAATCTGCTGCAGTTGTGGCGTGCATGGCTCACTCGCGGGCGAGGCGAGCAGCGGCTCTGCCACCGGCCGACTAATCACAACCCCATACTGCACAAGGCCAGTTGGCTGAGCACTGGTTTGATCAGGAATGGACAGAGCCTGCACAGCGACGCAGCGATCGCGCCCATGCAGATCGACATAGCGCAAGGTTTGTGCCGCAAATGGTTGGCCCTTCAGCGCCCGCACACAGGGGTAATCCGCGATTTCAAGGGGGTGATTGGCCAGGTTAACAAACGCGATCGCCGTTAACCCCCAAGCCCCTAAACGGTGCTCGGCCAGATAGGCGTCGGGGGTAGCATAGCCCAATAACTCCGCAGCCACAGCATTGACATAAATCAAGTGCCCTTCCGAGTCAAAGATTTGCAGCCCGTCACTGAGTGCGCCCAATAGCGGCACGAGGGTGGCCAGGGTGGAGGGCAGGCTAGCCTTGTCCTCTTGAGGGGTGAGAGGTGAGGTCAGATCTGGCCATGAATTTGATACAGGAATCGAGGACAACAGATCCACCGCTCGAAAACAATTAGTCAAGGAATCTTGATGCCGACACCGCAACGATTATCGTGGCTCGCGTCAAGGGGTACAGGCAAACGAGTAAAGAATTGTCGCGATCGCTAGCCCTGACAATATCTACCAGCATGCCCCCTTCCATCAGGAAGGTTGAGACGAGGGCGATGATCCGCAACGAAATGTAAAAACTTGAATCCTTTATTGATAGAACTTTTGTTCTAGTATAGTAATCAGGCTGAATGTCGTGTGTGCGTCTTACACCTGTTGACTTTGACCGCCTGAGTTTTGCATCTACCACACCAATCTCTCCTAATGCCCCCCTCCGGGCAGGCGGCGCCAAAAGTTCAGGAGAGACCACAGGCGGTGAGGTTTGACCCAAGGCGAAAATTCCAATTCTCAATCTAGATGAAGTCGATGTCTTCATTGTCTGCTGCGGCTCCGTTAGCGCCTTTAGAACTCAAGTTTTTGCTGCTATTGCTCACCCATCCTCACTACCGGGCAGCAATGACAGAAATCTGCCCCCAACCCAAGCTGTCAGGTGCTCAGCGCGATCGCCTCTGCCAACAGCTGCGACAGCGAAATTGGATTGACTACGAAGCAATCGTCACCCGCTTTGGCCTCACCGCCCACGGACGCACCCTGTTAGAGCTGGATACCTCGGTATGGCCGATTACCCCTGATGAAAAATACGTTTTGCAGTCGTGCCAATATCGCAGCATCACGCCAGGCCAAATCTCCGCCAAAGTGCCAGCCGATCAGCGTCAGCGTCTGATTGTCGCCCTCGCCGCGCAGCAGCTGATCCGCATTACCCAACGACGCTTAGGCGATGTTTGGCTCACCCCAGCCGGGCAGCAGTTTCTGCGAGACGAGTACGTACCCGAGGGCGATACGCTGACGATCAGCTGGACGCTGATGGGCCACTATCTACAATTTATGCGCCGCGCCAAGAGCCCGCATGAACATTCCCTACCAGAACTGGCTTAACGCGGCGATCGCTCTGTTCGCAGACAATGCCACTGTTCTCTTACAGCAACAGGAATATCTAGCCTTTGAGCCCGCTGGGTCGTTGAAATGACCGGACGCGGGTACATGCTAATGCAGGGACTCTGGTGGCGAGATCGCGTCAGTCCACGCTTGTCCTAGCCCAGATTTTTTCAAAAGCGGGGTTAGCGAAACCAACAGCCCCGTTCAGTCTCGACGTTCCCGATTTCCCCACCACCCGTCATGATGATGACACTGACGCTACGATCCACGAGCTGCTATGTTTGCCTGCCAATCCCCTCCCCCCCTCAAACCGGGTGACGAACTGATGGTCGTCGCGCCCAGTGGGGCTCTGCGAGAGTTGACGGCATTTCAGGCTGGCGTGGCGATTTGGGAAGCCCAGGGATACCGGGTAAAGTTGCTGCCCGGCTTGGATGAACAGTGGGGCTATTTAGCGGGGAGTGATGACCATCGTCGTCAACAGTTGCTGACGGCGTGGCAAGCGCCCACCTGTCGGGGCATTCTCTGTGCTCGCGGCGGCTACGGCGGCACCCGCCTGCTCGAAAATTGGCAGTGGCCCACCCCGTCGCCTAAATGGCTGATCGGCTTCTCCGACATCACCAGTTTGCTGTGGAGCTTGAGTCAACAGCGTGTGGCCAGCGTGCACGGGCCGCTACTAACCACGCTGGGCCAAGAACCGGCATGGTCGCGGCAGCGGTTGTTTGATTGGGTAAGCGGTCGAGCGATCGCCCCTTTGCAGGGCGTGACCTGGCAATCCGGACAGGCCACCGGCAGACTCTTGCCCGCTAATCTGACTGTCGCCACCCACCTGCTCGGAACCCCCCATGAGCCTGATTTGAACGGTGTAATCCTCGCGTTTGAGGACGTGACCGAAGCGCCCTATCGCTTGGATCGAATGCTGACTCACTGGCGTATGCTCGGCAAATTTACCCAGGTGGCAGGCATTGCGATCGGGCGGTTTAGCCGCTGTGACGCCCCCAACGATATTCCCAGCTTTGATGCAGAAACCGTGCTGCGCGATCGCCTCAGTGATTTAGGCATTCCCGTTGTGGCCGGGTTACCGTTTGGTCATGATGGCGTTAATGCAGCCCTGCCGGTTGGGGTTTCAGCCACCCTTGATGCGGAAGCAGGCACCTTGATCGTGCATCGCTAACGAAAGGCTTCTCTCTTGAACCCTAAACCTTGAACTCAAGTGATCGCTGATAGCAAGTGATCGCTGATAGTGGGTATATTTGCGCCGCACTTTCCCAGCAAATATAGCAGAATTCGGAATGAAGAAGTCGGCAGTCAGAATTAAAAAGCTTATCTTATGGTGATTTCAGGCATTGGGGATGACCTGATCAAACTGCGGCTTGCTATAGGTGCTAACGAACCTCTGGACTCACTCCACCACGCCAGAGGCATCGGCAGTATCAGACGCGGCACCCCGACAATAGCCCTTGACCGAGTTCATCATCGTCGCACCACAAAATTCTGTGTTGTGAACGGTGACGTCGTTCATCCGCGCATTCCTCAGGTTCGCCCCACTCAGGTCAGCGTCCGTCAGGTTAACCGAATGGAAGCGAGTCCAACGCAAATCAGCATCCTGCAGATTGGCACCCCTGAGGTCAGCATCCTTAATATCGACCCCAATCAAACGACACCCCGGACAGCTTTTGGTCAGCCGCAGCCGCCAAACCCGAATCGGCGCTTCGGCCTGCAGCACCGTCAGCACCAGCAATGTCGTCAGCAGAATTTGGAGCAGCTTCATTTCAACCTCTGGGGATGAAAACAAGTGGAGTTCGCCATCAGCTTGACGGCAATTGCCCTCAACGGCGGTAACAGGGTTATCCGAATGTTAAGGGTAAGCCTTTCTCTGCCCCAAACCTGACATCACGCGAAGCTCCCTAAAATCATAAGGTGGGAGGATTCTTCGCAAAAAATAAAGTTTTGTAACACAATAGAAGAGTAGATTGTTGGTCGAGAACACGATGACGGTTACTCAAGATGCGCCTCCATCGCTCCAGACTCCTCAAGCACTGCCTGCGGGTGGCCACGATCTCGATCGCTTTGACTGGGCCGAAGCTTGGTATCCCGTCCACTATGTTGAAGATTTAGACCCTACTCGCCCTACTCGCTTTACCCTGCTAGACCAAGACATCGTTATCTGGTGGGAGACCCAGACTGCAACCTGGCGCGTCTTTGCCGACCAGTGTCCCCACCGCCTCGCACCGCTGTCCGAAGGACGCATCAACGAAGCCGGGCAATTGGAATGTCCGTATCACGGCTGGGCTTTTTCAGGGGAGGGCGCTTGCGAGCACATTCCCCAAGCGGCTGCCGACAGCGATGCACTGACCTCAAACCGCGCTTGTGCCAAGTCGATGCCGACCACCGTGCATCAGGGGCTGCTCTTTGTGTATCCGGGCAAGGCTGAAAATGCCGCCCAGGTGCCCGTGCCTGGGATTGATCCGTTAATCGAAGATCCTGATGGCTGGGTGCTGCTTAACACCTTTCGCGATTTGCCCTACGATGCGCTGACCCTGCTCGAAAACGTGCTGGATGCCAGCCACATTCCCTACACTCACCACAAAACCGTCGGCAAGCGCGAAAATGCCGCTCCTATGGAAATGGAGGTTTTGGAGTCCGGTAAACAAGGCTTTAAGGGCGTCTGGCCAGAGGGGCCGCGCAAAGGCAAGCTGGGCACCCAGCACACCACCTTCATTGCCCCTGCGATGATGTACCACGACCTCACCTCTAAGCAGTTTGGGCGCACGCTGACAGTGGTCTACGCCACGCCCATGCGCAAAGGAGAATGTCGCTTGTTCGCGCGCTTCCCGTTTAAGTTTTCGTCAAAGCTGCCGAGCTTTTTTATCAAGCTGACGCCCCGCTGGTATAGCCATGTGGGCAACAACCGCGTGTTAGAAGACGACCAAATCTTTTTACACCGGCAAGAAAGGCTGCTGGAGCAAGCCGGCAATAAATCCTACGCACAGGCCTGTTATTTACCCACTCCTGCCGATCGCTACGTCATGGCTTTTCGCCGCTGGGTCAGTGACTTTCAAGCCGATCCCTTCGCCGGACAATCTTTACCGCCCAGGCTGACCACCCCGGCCCTGATGGATCGCTACCAGTCTCACACGCAGCACTGTGGCAGCTGTCGGCCCGCCCTGCGCCGGATTCAGCAACTGCGTCGGGGCGCTTTGGCGATTAGCGCGATCGCGTGGTCGGCAATTCCCTTAGCGATCGTCTTTAGCAATGGTCTGTCGGTCAGTTTGGCCAGCGCCCTGACGGCTGTCCCCTTAATGGCCGGGGGGCTCTGGTTTTGGCTCGGCACCCTAGAGCGCAAGTTTTACGATGGTGATCCCATCCCACCCCGCAACGTGGCGAAGTGAGCGAGATCCTCATCATTAACTACGTCCAGCCTGGCGATGCTGTGCTGACGACGCGCTTGAGATCGGGGGTGATCTCCACGGTATAGGCAAAGGGCGAAGGCCCTGGCGTTGGCGGAGGGTTGAGCGCCGGGCCGTCGGGGCGGCGGGGCGAGAAGAACGATTCGGCGCTGATCACCAGGTTGCCGCTGGCATTGGTGCCGACATTCGTGACGTTCAGCGTGTTGCTGTTGCCATTGCTTAAAACAGCGGATAAGTAAGCCGCATCTAGGAGCTCACCATTCGCGGGGTTAATGCGTCCCAAGACTGAAATTTTGGCCCCACCTCCCGCACCGTAGTTCCTCAGCCAAGCCTGTTCGGCATCGTTGGCGGCGCGGCGAAAGTCTTCTGTAGGTGTACCTTGAGTCCCGTCGACGGTGAACACGCCGTACAGGCTGTTGCCATCCCAGGCGATGCCGAGCCCACGCCCATCAGCGCCAGTCACTTCGTAATCAGTGCGAATCCAATTGTTCGCGGGGTTGGCGCTGTCAAAGCTGGCCACAATGGGATTTTGGTTGATACCAGTCACCTGATTGGTGCCGATGTAAACCGTTTGCGTGCCAAAGGTAATGCGGGCGGCCCCAGTGGCGGCGATTTCGGCCTCACTGTTACCGGCGTTAAACTTAGCCACCCCAGTGGGAATCGACACCTGCAGGGCAGCGGCATCCACCGGGGGGAAAATCGGATTGTCGGAAGCCATAAAGCCAGGCGGCGCGAGGGGATTGTCAGAAACGAGAAAGAGCTGCTGCCCCAGCGGTGTGTCAAGCCAGATTTGCTGCGTACCAATCAGGTTCGCGATCGCCTCAATCTGGCCGGTAGCACCCTGGAGCTGAAAGATCACATCGTTAAAATCGCCATCAGAGCGGCCATCAAAGCGGACATCTTCCATCGCGAAGACGCCGGGGCGAATTTCACCGATGTGTACACGCCCGGCGGGATTCGCGCTAGCGACGGAAAAGAGCGGTCGCAGAGAACCCTCGGCGGTAGGATTTTCAAAGACGGCCTGCACCGAACCATTGGGCACTAGCATGACCGCCACCCGTGTACCGCCAGGAAACGTGATGCCCTTAGCGCCCGCCGCCTCACCACCGTTGCGATTTTTCTCGCCCAACTCGCCGGTGAGGCGTGCCGCTTCGACCGCATCATCGATCACGATATATCCCTCAGGGGAATTGCTCAAAGCGCGCCGTGCGGCCTCTTGAATAAAGGCCGGAGAGCCCGGTGCGATCCCGTCCATGCCTTCCAGGCTAAAGATCGCCAGTTGACCGCGGTAGGCCCCACTATCCACTAAAAATTCGACGGCGAGCTGGCCCTCGGCCGCGACGGTAAACGTGCCCGGCCCCAAATCCACCTGCTCTACCTGGAAAGTCTGCCCATCAAAGGTCAGCATGGCTGTGTCGTCTTCGGCCTGCAGATCATCGAGCGTTGCGGCTGAGAGAGCTTCACCCCACACTTGAGCGGCAAATAGTGCCCCTTCATCCCCCGGTGTATCGACTGGATTGATCTGATCGTCAATGAAATGTCCAAGTTCTTCGACCAAGACGCGTAGTAAGTGTTCGGGCTGATCAATCAATAAGGTTGCGGGCGGGCCAAACAACTCTTGGGCGAGAAAGATCGTGTCAGTGTCAGCCGCATAGGCCCCTCGGGCCATCAGCTCAGCTATCGGCAAGATAACCACTTGCGGCGATTCCTTGCCGGTAATGAGGTCTTGTATCAGGTCAGCGGCCGACGTCGTCTCCGCTTCGCCAAAGGTCAGGGCTAGGGCTGAGTCGCTGTCAGGACGGCTGATAAAGTCGTCGAGCGCGGCCTGAGCGGCTGCCCAGAGCTGGGCTGTGGCCTCACCGAGCAGATCGTCGGTGTCGTCGCCACCGTCAGTGACGGGTGGTTCTATATCCTCATGCTCAGTGAGGAAGGCCAGACTGGATGCAGACCGGGCGATCGCCTCTAAATCTGAGTCAGTCACATCCCCAAAATCTGGCAGCGATGCTGACTGCTTGAGACCAAATGCCGTATCAGGCAGCAAAGACGGCGTCTCAACTGCCTCAGTTGCAGATAGTGGCAGGGTTTCTGTCGCTAAAACAAGCTCATTGCTCAACATAGGTTTGGATCTTTTCGTCGCCGGTATGAGTGCAGTTGGTAGAAGCACACCCGGTAAACGAAACAGGGGTTGATCGCGGCGTCAATTAACGGGCGATCGCAGATTTTGCACGGCCAATCACGCAGAGGATGCGGGTCAGAATACGGTCAAGCGAGATGAAACCTCACGTTGGCCAATTCACGAACCCAGGTCACCCAACGCCCAACTCGACGTCTCTGAAACTCTTTCACCCCAATTGCGGGAAAAACCGGATTTTTTTATCTTTTAGAGATCTGCAGAATCTAGACAGGGAGAGGCTTTCCCTGGTTTGAGTAACACCACTGAGAGGCTTCCCCAACCAAGCCAAAATCTCTACGAGATTTCTACGAAGCGATCGCCACAGCAACCGTGCAACGACTGAATCCTGACAAACAAAAATGTGGCTGTCTCTTCACGGAGAGACAGCCACAAATACCCTTCACTTCAGCGGAGAGGCTGAACGAGAGCGAGTTGATAACCACAACTGACTAAACGTTGATCTGTTTGTGGGGGTTGTCTTTGTCCAAAGTCCACAGGGTGTCAAGATCGCGCAAATAAAACAGACCAAAGCAGGCGGCTAGCATCGGCCAAGCGGCAAAAAAGAGGAGATTAGGGGACGTAAACGGGTCTAAATATCGAGGAAACGAAATCAGCGTAGACAGCCCGTGCATCAGCAGTACGGCCCCATAGGTCCAGGTTTTTTTGAAGCCAGCGACAAATCCCAACACAATGAGGAGCTGAATGGTGCCGATGCCATACACCAGCGATCGCCCTAACCCCTGCAGCCCGTAAAAAGCGGCAAAAACTTGACTGGCATGATCGGGGGCAAAAAATTTATCGAGCGCCCAAACCAGCATCACAATAAACACTCCCAACCGCAGCAAAAACAACACGAGCGGGACTCGTCCACCAACATTTTGTTTACTCACCATGATGAATTCCTCAAGGCTGTTCCCCCCAAGCATCGGACATTCATCTAAGAAAACGCTGAGTAGATCCTTGTTTTTAGGAGATTTCCGAAAAAGAATATACCGGTACTGTCAGGGCGGGTTTAGCTCGAAACCTTGATGCCATCACCATCAAGCATTCACAAAACCCGCCCCTACGGGTATCGTCTTGACTAAAAATCTCCTTAGCTTTTGGTTTTTAGTTTTTGCCCCAGCTTCAGGGGGAAATCGCTGGAAAGAGGATGGGAACTGGCCTACGTGGTCGGCATCATCACTATCCGTCCCCGCACCTTGGCAATTGCCGACTGCAACTTGTCTACTGAGCCTGCATCTCAATTTGCTGTAGAGCCCGATAGGCTTCGAGCGCTGCGGCTTGCTCAGCGGCCTTGCGCGATGCCCCCACCCCTGAACCTAGGCAGCGATCGCGAAACCACACTTCAGAGCGAAAGCGGGCCGGGTCACCATGCAGCAGATTCGCTTCGACCGTGCGATAGTCGGGCAGCACCTTAAATTGCTTCTGAGTCAGCTCCTGCAGGGCGGTTTTGGGGTTATGGGCAGCGGGATTTTTGAGCAGGCGCTGGGCCAGCGTTTCAAGATGGGGGTCAAGCCACGGATGCACCCACTGCAGATCGCCTTTGCTCAAATAGAGCACCGCCAAGATGGCTTCCATCGCATCCGCCAGGCGTTTGGGTCGCGCTGCCTGATCGCCTGCTGCGGCGCTCGATACTTGCAAAAACGCTTCGAGCCCTAATGCTGCCGCAATTTCGCTGAGGGTTTGATCGCTCACCAGGTGCGATCGCACCATCGTTAACTCACCAACCGAGGCGTTGGGATACTTTTCCATCAGATATTCGGCGGCAGCCAATCGCAGCACCGAGTCGCCCAAAAATTCCAGGCGTTCGTTGTTGCGCTCCGATGACGACGAGGCGTGAACCAGGGCTTGATCGAGCAAATCCCAGCGGATGGCATGATCCGGAATGCCCAAATGCTGCATGCAGCGGCGCAGGTGAGGGGGCGGTGGCAAGGGCGAGTCAAAATCAGTCATAGCCAAGGAAGTTACGGGGGCGTTGCAGCGCGGTTGAGGTTGAGTCTCCTCGTTATATCAAATCCTCTGACCGTTCACGGTTTATTGGCAGGACTGACGCAGTTGAATCCGATTTTGGCCCCTGAATCCCCAAATAGGGGGAAATCGGATTCAACATCCCCCAGATTTGGGGGACTGAGGGGGCTTCTGCGTCAGTCCTAATTGGGTAAGTCTGCCTGCTCCTAACTTGCCGTGATCGGCCAGCTTAGCCAGGTCGGGGAGCCGAGGGCAGGGGGCAGAGTTGTCGTCTTGTGGCAGAGCATCGGGATAATAGCCGTTCTCCTCAAAAGCGCTACAGATCTTTGAGGTAGAAGGTCACTGAGTGGAGGGTAGAGAGAAGCCACTGTAGTCGTGATGGGCAGAATCGGGTTCAAGCACCCAATCCGACCCCTTTGTCCGCTTCAGGGTTGTCGGGGCGATTCGATGTTTGCGGTCATTGTTCAACGACAGCGCCGAGACAGTGGCAAAATAAATCAGTTATGCACCTGATTACAGGAATTCTTTGATCATGCAAGCCCAACTTCAAACGGCATTTGCCCAAGGCCAAGCCCTCAAAATCATTAGCGGTCTGACTAATTTTGACCGCGATCGCGTGGCCGCTGTGGTGCGCAGCGCCGATCGCGGCGGGGCCACTTTCATTGACATTGCTGCCGATGCCGAGCTCGTGCAGCTGGCAAAAGCGCTGACCAATTTGCCCATTTGCGTTTCTGCTGTGGCAGCCGCTGCTTTCGTCGCTCCGGTTGAGGCCGGTGCTGACCTGATCGAAATCGGCAACTTTGACGCGTTTTATGCCCAAGGGCGACGGTTTGAAGCCGCTGAAGTGTTAGCGCTGACCCAAGAGACCCGGCAGCTCTTGCCCACGATCACACTCTCAGTCACTGTGCCCCACATTTTGGCTTTAGATGAACAGGTGCAGTTGGCGGAAGCCCTGGTGGCAGCAGGCGCTGACATCATTCAAACCGAAGGCGGCACCAGCAGCCAGCCCACCCACAGTGGTACCCTCGGTCTGATCGAAAAGGCGGCTCCGACCCTGGCAGCGGCGCGGGAAATTTCGCGGGTGGTGTCAGTGCCGGTGTTGTGTGCGTCGGGCCTGTCCACGGTGACTGCGCCGATGGCGATCGCGGCGGGGGCGGCGGGCATCGGGGTCGGCTCGGCTGTGAATAAGCTCAACAATGAGCTAGCGATGGTGGCGGCAGTCCGCAGCTTGTCCGAGGCCCTAAAGACGGTACAGCGCACTGCGATCGCTCACTCATCGCAGCCGTAACGCTGGCCTTGACCCGACGCAGCGATCGGAAGTTTGCTTGAGATCGCTGATCGCTAAACCAGAACGCCGCAATTTTGGCAAAAAAAAGCCCAGCAATTGCTGGGCTTTGGCTTAACTGTTGGATTCACATTTTGAATTTATATTTTGGATTTATGTAGCTCTATAGTTGCTGTTTAAGATAACCCTTTTGAACTAAAACGGCTCAGCTTTTTGCAAATCTGATACATGCCTTAGCATTTCTCTTTCGCTGAGAGAAATCCCTCTCCCGCTGAATTCAATGCAACGCCATTAATTCACGTCTCGCCAACCCTGGAAAAATGCCGTATTGCCCCTCTCTCGACAAAGGAGGAATTGAGGGGCAATACGGCCCTGATGGGGTGAAATTAACCGGTGTGCCACAGCGGCTCTTCAGTCGAATAGCAAGCCGCAGTTTGATCAGGTCACCTCAAATGCCTGAAATCACCATCAAATAGGCTTTTCAATTCTGACTTCCGACTTCTTCATTCCGCATTCCGCTAGAAATGGCCATCAGAGCCAGCTGTCGACATCCTAACGTTAGGCAAAGGTGATCTCAGTGATCGCGCCGCTGCCGCCGAGGTTCACCACCAACTTGCTGACGTCGGTCTGCTCAATCTCGACGAAACCCACCTGACCGTTGCCGGTCATCACGATGTCGAGGCTGCCCAAAGAGACACCGTCAGCGCCGTAGAGATCGATGGAACCGGGTTCTTCCGTATCGAGGAAGCCGACGCTATCAATGGCCACCAGCTCATCCCAGGTGAACTCCAGGGTGCCGCCACCCGCATTGTCATCGGGATTATCGCTATTGCCGTCTTCCGAGAGAATCAAGACCAGCCCAGCCGTATCGCTGCCCAAGTCACCATCGCCGCCCGTCGGATTCGCCGAGTCAAACAGCATCGCCGCGAGGCCATCCGTCGTGACCGTTAAGCCCGAGAACTGATCGGTGATGATCGTACCGGCGGTGAGTCCCTCACCTTCAAAATCGAGCGCGGGGGTGGCTAAGTCGAAGAAGACCGAACCCGAGTGCTCAATCGAGCCGGAAACGGGCGCAAATTCCCCCTCAGTGGTGAAGGTCAAGTCAGTGGCATCAACGATCTCAAAGCCCACCTGGAAGTCTGCGTTGGCAGGCTCAGCATCACTGTCGGCCCCCACGAGTATGAGGCCAGCAGCGGATTCGAACAGAGCGGTGTCCAGCGCGACGCTGGTCACACCGGACTCAACGGTGAACTCACCCTCGCCGGAAAACTCAGCATCGATGCGAGCATCGCCGACGTCGGCCCCAATCAGGGCTTCGTTGCCCAAAACGCTCGCCAACTCAGGCGAGACTAGCAGATCAGCCTCATCCAGCAGCAACGTACTGCCCTCAGCCGAGAGCACGCCAGGGTTGCCAACATCGAACAAGGGGGCGTTGAACGTGATGGTATCCGCGACGAAGAAACCGCTGGCCTCATCACTGACCCGGCTGGGGTCGAAGCCAATGGAAAAATCACCGAGTTCGAGATCAAAATCCCCAATTTCAGCCGCGACTTCTGGAGCGATGCCAAAGAGCGTTTCGTACATCACCCGGTAGATGTCGGTGTTATCTGTCGTGGCGGGCAGCCGATCGGCATTGAGACCGTAGGTCTTCGACACGATGCTACCGTAGACGTCAGAACGGGTAGCCCAGGCGACGCCAAAGTCGAAGACATCACCATCGGCATCCGGCGCACCGGTAGTAAACGGCTCAAAGACATCCGTGCTGAAGCCTGGCACATCGTTGCTGCCATCAGTATCATCCAACTGCACCAGCACCCCATCGGCTCCAGGGCCAAAGGCTTGAGTTGCCGCTTGTACGCGGATGGTGTCGTCAGATTCAGGTTCAGTTAACCCAAAGGTACCGGCACCAATTGGGACATCATCCACTTCCAAGCCGCCCGCATCGGAGTCAGCGGCGGTGATGATCAGCGTGTTGGGGTCGGTATTGTCCACAAAGTCCATGGCGACGCCGATCGCCTCATCCGCCCGAATTGCCGCTTCGATAGTGCCAGCGGCATTATTGTCGTTGGCGAAGTTATCCGTCGCTTCTTCTTCCATCACGAGGAAAAAGCCGTCGGGGTCGGCATCCAGGATGGGCAACGCCACCTCTAGCATCTCGGCGATCGTGGGCGGATTCGGATTGAGCGGCGGCTGACCATAGAAAATTAAGTTGCCATTCTCATCGACAAAGCCGTCACGGCGCAGTTCGTCCTCAAAGAAATCGTTGTAGGTATCTTCTGCCCCGAAGATGCCCAGCAGCTTATCGGTTTCGTCGGTGTTGACGGCCAACAGGTCATCGCGAGTGAAGACAACGGTGTAGCCAGCAGCTTCGGCTTCTGCAATCAGGTTGCGACCATCTTCACGGGTGCCTTCTTCCCCAAAGACGCCGATGGTGCCGACCGGTAAGTAATCGGTTTCTCCGGCACCGAGGATCACGTCAGGACGCTGATCCAAAATCTCAGCGGTGATTTCTTCCGTATTGCCGCGATTGTCCACATCCGCGAGAAACGCCCCAGTCCCCGGCTCCGCAATAAAACCCGAGTTGATGATGCCGATCGCTTTGCCATCTGCCTGGGCTTCCTGCATGATGGTGTCGGGCCGACCCGAAAGGGACACGATTTCTTCACCGCCCTCATCAACTGGGGCATCAAACCCAAAGCTACCGGCAAAGGGCTTCACGCCGTAGGCATGGGTAACCGCCCCGCCGTTAGACGTGCCCACCAGGCGATCTTCCATGTGCCCCAGATAAACGCTGGCATTACTCATCTGATCCCAGTTCAGACGACCGTCCGTGCCAACCGAGGCGAAACGGGCAGCGGCATAGTGCGAGGGGCTGGTGCCGTCGGGGTGAATAAAGATAACGTTGCCCACATCCGCAGTGGGTTCAGGGGCCTGACGGGGCGCTAGGTCGTCGGGTACGCCCTCCGGAGCAGCCAAGCTGACGCCAAACAGACTCTCGTACATTAAGCGGTAGATACCCGTATTGTCGATGGTGGAGGAGAGGCGATCGGCCCCTTCACCCCAAGCTTTGGTGACAATGCTACCGGCAAAGTCTGGCAGACCGGCCCAGGCCACACCAAACTCATAAACGTTGCCGTTGGCGGCTGGTGCGCCGACAAAGGGTGCCGTGTCGCTGCCGGTGGTGCCATCAAAGGGCACGGTGATGCCACTGTTGTTGCCTGCCGCGTCGAGTTGGCGCTGGGTGGTGAGGGTGCCGACGGTTTCACCAGAGACGTCGTCGATTTCGAGGGAACCGCCGGCACTATCGGCTGCTGTGATGACAAACGTGTTGGGATTGACGTTGTCGATAAAGTCTTGAGCAACGCCGATCGCAGCGTCAGCCCGCAGGGTGGCATCGATGGTGCCGCGAGCATTGTTGTTGTTGCCGAAGTTGTCGGTGCCTTCTTCCTCCAGCACAATCATGAAGCCATCTTCTTCTTGGCTAAAGAGATCGAGGTCGAGGGTGGCCTGCAGCATTTCGGCCACAGTGGGCGGATTTTCGTTGCCGGGCTGACCGTAGGTGATCAGCTCACCGTTGTCGTCGACAAACCCTTCGGCAATTAAGCGGCCCTCAGGGACATCGTTGTAGGTGTCTTCGGCGGCAAAGATACCGAGGACTTTTTCGGTATCCGCAGACAGGCTCTCTAGATCTTCGCGGGTGTAAACGACGGTATAGCCCATCGCTTCCGCTTCTTCGATCAGGTTGCGGCCATCTTCACGGGTGCCTTCTGCACCAAAGAAGCCCACGGTGCCTACGGGTAGGTAATCCACTTCCCCCGCCGCCATGATGACGTTGACCCCCGACTCCACGATTTGAGCGGTAATGCCCGCGCGATCGCCCCGACTTTCCGCATCCGCCAAAAACACCCCGGTGCCCGGTTCCGCAATAAAGCCGGAGTTGATCACAGCAGTGGGGCGGCCCGCCGCGATCGCCTCTTCTAAAACCGTGGCGTCAGTGGCAGATCCGGCGACGTTTTGGCCCTGCAGCGCGGCTAGCGACGCATATTCTTCACCATTTTCATCAAAGCCATAGCTCGGGGCCGTGGCCTTGATGCCGTAGGCATGCACCACCGCACCGGCATTCGAGGTAGCCACAATCGCATCATCAAGGTGTCCTAAATACACCGATGAGTAGGGGGCTTCATCCCAGTTGAGGCGACCATCGGG
>JBHJJI010000418.1:0-2383 GCA_050042805.1 Leptolyngbyaceae cyanobacterium | reverse complement strand
CTGGCTCAGTCGCCTCTGCAGCGGGGCGTGGGGGCGCGCCCTTCGGTTTTGCCGGATTCCTTGCCAACGACCTTATCCAATCCTTGCTAAGCTAGATCGCTTGCACTAATATATCGCTTCTCTCGGAATTCGATCAGGCGATCGCTGAGACTGTCAAGGGCTGGGTCTTAGGTTTCCCAGTGCCATGAAGGGCAAAGGTTGAGTGCTTTGATCGACAGCGATGCTTCAGATTCTACTGATCTTAGTAAAGATCGCCAGGTTCGAGGCGGGGTATTGCTGAACCGAAGTATGAGTCCGGTGTTCGAGACCGCGGGCAAGATGCCCGCTCTCCGCAGTCAATGGTGCACCAACTCGTGTCATTCTTCTGGTTGGCGATTCAATCAGCAACGCCGTCACCCTCTTCGCAAAGGCAGTTCGAGTGGGTTCAGACGGGCTCATACCAACGTTGGGGAAAGGCTCCACCTGACGCTAGAGACGTTTGCCGAATCCAAGATTGTTCCTAGAGGTGGGTGAACGTCGCCGCGATCGCGCGCTGGGCGATCAGCAAGTTCATCCCAGACTTCTCCATTCGCATCTTATCCGTTTCGTGGGGGCATAAAAAGCGCGGTATGAAGGAGAGGTTTTCAGACGACCCAAACGTGAGGAAAACCTCGTTGGGTGGGCTTCCTAGCCTGCCCAACCTCACCGACGTGCAGCCCGATCACCAGGCCGCAGAAGAACAGCCAGGATAGCCATCAAACCAGCCAAGAATCTGATCGGGAGTTGAGCGGTGAGTACTGTGAGACAGCAAGGGATGTCGTATCAGACGTGAGTACAAGCATTCTGCGGGAAATTCGTCCCTTCTCCGTTTCGCCTTCAGGTCGCTCAGGATTGGGCTAGGGTGGAGCATGTTGGGCTGTTTACGTCACTGTGCTCAAATCTATGCCTCGTCCCTTTCGGTTTGCTGTCATCAGCGATTTGCATATCGCGTTACCCGAGACGATTCACCCCACGGCTAAGCGCTTTCACTTGGTCGAAGTGAGCATTCCCGCCCTCGAACAGATATTGCAGCGCCTAGAGACCGAGCCCCTCGATTTTTTACTGTTGCCGGGTGATTTAACCCAGCATGGCGAACGCCAAAACCATGACTGGCTGGTGCGTCGTCTGCAGGCGCTGCCGTTTCCCACCTATGTGGTGCCTGGCAACCATGACATCGTGACCCAGGCAGGGTGCGATCGCACCCTGAGCCTGCAAGAATTTCCCCAGGTCTACCAGGACTTTGGCTACGACGGCCCGCTGCCCTACTATCACCGAGAAATTTTGCCGGGCATCCACCTCATTGGCCTCAATTCCATCGCGTTTGATCAAGACGGCGAACAGCTCTTTGCAGGCTGGGTGAACGATGCCCAGCTAGCCTGGTTGTCAGCTCGGCTAGAGGCACTCAAAGATGAGTGGGTTATGGTGGCCATTCACCACAACGTGCTAGAGCATTTGCCCGGTCAGGCCAAGCACCCGATGGGCCGCCGCTATATTGTGCAAAACCGCGATCGCCTCATCCGTCAGCTTCAGGCTGGCAACGTGAACCTAGTTTTCACCGGGCATTTGCATGTGCAAGACGTGATTCAGTCCCATGACCTGTGGGAAATTACCACCGGCTCGTTAGTGAGCTACCCCCATCCCTATCGGTTGGTGACGGTGACGCCGCAGCCCGACGGCCACATGCAGGTGCAGGTCGAGAGCGATCGCGTCCGCGCCGTTGAGACCCATCCTGACTTACAGACCTTCTCGCAAGACTGGATGCGGGCTCACGCCGTACCGTTTATGACTAAATTTCTCACCTGTCCGCCCTTTGGGTTGGCGACAGACAAAGCGGCTTTCTATGCAGCGGATCTGACGGACTTTTGGGCCAGCATCTCCGCTGGGGATCTCGAATTTGACTACGGCCATTTTCCTGACGAACTGAATCAGCGACTCAACGCCTTCGGCGCCGTGAACTCAGCCGGCAGCTATGAACCCATTGATAATCACGTCACCCTCAACTTACCCGTGCGATCGCGTCGCTGATATCCATTGCGCTCTAGCTTCCTGGCTCCGCCGCTCCCCGGCCCTCTAGCTCTCCACCCTCTACCCTTTACGCTCCGACGCCTGCTCGCGCGCAATGTGAATCTCATACTCCAACGTTGAAGCTCCGACCGATCCCGGTTTGAGCTGACCGGACACCGGTGCGGCATTGGCCGGTTGCGCTGACGCCACCAGAGGGATATGGCGATCGCTCACGGCCAGCCCATGGGTGGGGTCAAAGCCGCGCCAGCCGCCGCCGGGAAGGTAGACCTCAGGCCAGGCGTGCAGTTCGCGACTATCTTGATGTTCGTCGCCCTCTTGATAGCCGCTGACAAACCGGGCG
>JBHJJI010000417.1:0-13746 GCA_050042805.1 Leptolyngbyaceae cyanobacterium | reverse complement strand
TCGTAGGGTTTTAGTGCAGTTATTCAGTTATCAGCTGACAGCTTCTAAGTGAATCATTGCTCTAGCTAACTTCGTCAGAGATGCGATACGTATCTCTGACGTTTTAGTTTGTCTTGAGCTGCTGACAAGCTGACATCGAGTCAAATTTAGATTTTGATGGATTTTTGTTGAGTTTCCTTGAGTCAGCCTACCGTTGTTCTTTACTTTCAGAAATGCTGTTAATTAAGCCAATCGCTTTTGCGCCTTACGTTTGCGAATAAAAGCACAATTTCAATCTAGGCAGATAACAAAATTTATTTCGTTGGGAGGACGCATGAATATTGCTGTTGTGGGCCTGAGTCACAAAACTGCGCCGGTAGAAGTCAGAGAAAAACTAAGTATCCCCACCCCTCAGACAGCCGAGGCGATCGCTCAGCTCCTCAGTTATCCTCACATTGACGAAGTTTCTATTCTCAGCACCTGCAACCGCCTAGAAATTCACATCGTCACTGAGCAAGCCGATCAAGGCGTGCGAGAGGTTATTCAGTTTTTGTCCGATCACGGTAAAGTTGCGCTGCCAGAACTGCGTGAGCACCTGTTTATCTTGCTACACCAGGATGCGGTGATCCATCTCTTTCGCGTCGCCGCTGGATTAGACAGCTTGGTGCTAGGAGAGGGGCAGATTCTCGCTCAGGTCAAGCATGCTCACAAATTGGGCCAGCAGCACAAAGGTGTCGGCCGAGTGCTCAATCGTTTGTTAAAGCAAGCCATCACGACCGGCAAACGCGTCCGCACAGAAACCAGCATTGGCACCGGGGCCGTTTCGATTAGCTCTGCCGCCGCCGAACTCGCCAAACTCAAAAAGCCCGACCTCGAACAGTGTCGTATTAGTATTTTGGGCGCAGGCAAAATGGCGCGCCTGCTAGTACAGCACTTGCTGTCTAAAGATTCCTGCCAGATTACCATTCTCAATCGCTCGCTCGCCCGGGCCGATGAGTTGGCCGCCCAGTTTAACGGTGCTGGCATTCAGACCGGCACGCTAGACCTCATGATGGAAACCGTCTGTGCCTCAGATGTCGTCTTTACCTGTACATCGGCCACGGAGCCAATCCTCGATAAAGCTCGATTGGAAGCAACCTTGGTGCCCAGTCAAACGCTCATGCTGTTTGACATCTCAGTGCCGCGCAATGTCCATACCGATGTCAATGCGTTGGATAATGTCCAAGCTTTCAATGTAGATGACTTGAAGGCCGTGGTGGCTCAAAATCAAGAGAGTCGTCGGCAAATGGCGATGGAAGCCGAAGTGCTGCTAGAGGAAGAACTCGACGCCTTTATGGACTGGTGGCGATCGCTGGATACCGTTTTCACCATCAGTAGTCTACGCAGCAAGGTGGAATCGATTCGTGAGCAAGAACTCGAAAAAGCGTTATCTCGACTTGGTGAAGAGTTTGGCAGCAAAAAACAGCGGGACGTGATTGAGGCGCTGACGCGCGGCATTGTCAATAAAATTCTCCATGACCCGATGGTGCAACTGCGGGCTCAGCGCGATATCGACGCACGTAAACAAGCCATGACGACACTGCATACGCTCTTTGACCTCGAACCACTGCCGAACGAAAAGTTTGGTTGAGCGGCTTACCCCAATCGCAGTAAGCGGACTCTCAATGTCAACGGGGCAAGGCCGGGGAGAATAGGGACCGGAGAGCCAGGCTTTTGGCCTTGTCTCGGAGAATGGCAGTGCAACTTTCAACCGTTTCTCTGCGAGCAGACAGGAGTTCCAGAGCATGATGGCGCAAGGGTCGATCAAGCATCTGCAGGTGTCGATGCAGCCGCCAACAAGGTGAAGTAAAAAGTCGTGCCCTGCCCCACGACGCTCTCAGCCCAAATGCGGCCCCCATGACGATGAATGACTCGATTGACGATCGCCAGCCCGATACCCGTGCCCTCAAACTCTTCTGGCTTGTGTAACCGCTGAAACGGGCTAAAGAGCTTGTCCGCATAGGTCATGTCGAATCCCACACCGTTGTCGCGCACAAACATCGCGCCATCGGCGGCGCGCTGGCCGATCTGAATCACAGCAGGGGTGCGATCGCGGCTAAATTTCACCGCATTGCCAATCAGATTACTGAACACCTGCTCTAGCAACGTGGCGTCTCCGTCCACCGTAGGCAGCCCGTCAACGGTAATTTGCACGCGATCGCGATCATTTTCCGGTAAGTCTTGGATGAGCGCGATCGCCTGCTCAACGACAGGTCTCAAAGGCACAGGTCGTAAGGTCATCTCTCGTCGGCCCACGCGAGACAGCGTCAATAGGCCGTCGATTAGCAAGCCCATTTTGTGACTGCTGTTTTCAATCACCTCTAGATAATGGTTGATTTTGGGGTCATTGGAGGCCGCTGCCGTCGCCGCCAAACGCTGTTTTAAGGCCACCACAAACCCATTGACGTGGCGCAAAGGGGCCCTTAAGTCATGGGAGACCGAATAGGAAAAGGCTTGTAGCTCTTGATTGGTCGCCTCTAGCTGTCTCGCCTGGGCTTCTAACAACTGGCGGGCTCGCACCAGTTCTGTTACATCGCGGGATGTCCCAATCAGGGCATAGGTCTCGCCATCAGCTCGCTTCAACGGAATTTTATAAGTGTCTAAGTACGCCACGCCACCGGTTGTTTCTACCACTTCTTCGGCAATGTGCAGGATTTCCCCCGTCTCAAATACTTGGCGATTTTGCGCATCGTACCGAGCAGCTTGCTCTAATGGAAAGCAGTCGTAAACGCTTCTGCCTTCAAACTCTTGGCGGCTGTGCTTGTTGGCAAAGTCAATCACCCCCTGGTTACCAAAGGCCAGCGCATTGTGCTCACGGTCAATCACAAAAATCTGATCGGGCAGCGCATTCATAAAGGTCAGCAATTCTGCCGTGCGCAGCTCTACTAACTCCTCTAGCTGTTGATTTTGCCCTTCTAACATCTGATTGAGGCGGCGAACCTCATCTTCGGCCTGTCGCCGTTCATGGGTATCTCGCACTAACACTAAGACTTCATCGTCAGTTAGCGGTACCACTCGAGATTCTTCCCAGCGTAGCTGCCCCTCGACTTCGATTTGATATTCATACACCTGGGTTTGTTGGGTGAGCATTGCTTGCTCAATCTGAGTCAGGCGTTGCTCAGCCAGCACCGGGGGTAAGACATCGTGGATATGCCAGCCGATGCCCTGAGTCGAGTTAGTCGCCATGGGGAAACAAGCGGGTTGCTGGACACTCAGACAAATACCGTCACGGGTCATGCGCACAAGCAGGTCAGGCAAGGCAGTGACAATCGCCCGGTTGAGCGCTTCGCTTTGTTGAAGCGCTTGCTCGGCTCGCTTACGAACATCAATATCACGCACTAAAACCAACACCTGGTCGTCTGACATCGGCACAATGCGGGCCTCTTCCCAACGCAGCTGCTCACCCACTCGCAACTCGTACTCGTAGATCTGCGTTTTGCCTGTTACCAGCGCTTGCTCTGTCATCCGCAGGCGGGCCGCTGCCACCTCCGGAGCCAGGATGTCTTGGACTCGCCGTCCAATCTGTCGTTCCTTCGGACACACCACGTTAAAGTCAGTGGGATATTGCATATCCAGACAGAGACCATCGCGACGCATGCGTATCAGGAGATCGGGCAAAGCCTGCAAAATCGCTTGATTGAGCGCTTCACTCTCTCGCAGGGCAGCTTGGGTCGCTTTTTGGCGGGTAATGTCAATGATGATGCCATCCCATAGATAATCACCATTCGATTCTTTCACCGGCCGAGCGATCATCTGCAGCCATTTGAGCGTGTCCGTACCAGTCACAACTCGGTAGTCGATCGCTAACGGCATCAGGCGCTGAGCAGAGTCAGCGATCGCGGCTGCCCGCCGGGCGCGATCGGCCGGATGAGTCAAGTGATCAATCAAATCGCTGTTTTGGATGCCTTGTTCTGGCTCAATTTCCAAAATTTCACGACAGGCGGCACTCAGGTAGCTAAAGCGATCGCCCCCATCAGCCTGCAGGTGATAGCGATAGATAATACCCGGCATGTTGGTCGCCAACCGTTGAAAGCGCGCTTCACTGGCAATCAACGCAGTTTCGGCCTGTTTGCGATCGGTGACATCGACCAACATGCCATCCCACACATAGCTACCGTCACCTTGGCGGGCTACTTTGGCCGTCCCTTGTATCCACTTCCGCTGGCCCGAGGGGGTAATGATGCGATGTTCATGGAACCAAGGGCGACCGGCCTCGATCGCGGCGGCGATCGAGCGTCTAAATCTCTCTTCATCCTCTGGGTGTAGCAGACTCCAAACAGTACTGGCGTCGGCCATCACGGCGGCAGGCTCTAGCTCCCAGAGTTGGTAGCTGCCGGGGCTGACATAGCTGAAGTAATCAGGCCCATTCGGCAACTGGTGATAGCGATAGATCACACCCGGCATATTGGCCGCTAGTCGCTGATATCGGGCCTCGCTACGGCGTAAAGCATCTTCAGCGCGGCGGCGATCGGTGACATCAACCCCAATACCCCAAACACCCAATTCAGGAATCGGAAATAAATCAGACAAGTTAGACCAAGCGATCATGCGTTGGCTACCGTCTTTGTGGGTCAGGGGCCATTCCCAGTCACGATAATTGTTACCGCGCTCTTTCCAGGCGCTCATCATTTTCTGACGGTAGGTCGAATCGGGATAAAACCAAGCAAACGCCTCCGGATTCCCAACCACCTCATCGGCGCTATACCCGGTCACCCGCTCACATTCCTGATTCCATAGTGTGACGATACCGTCACTATCCACGGCATCCAGCAACACCGGCATATTGTCGAGAATGTTTCGCCATTTAGCTTCGTTCGCCACGAGAGCTTGATTGGATCTTTGCCGCTCTAACTCAGCGCTGGCCCGAGCAGCAAAGATACGCAGCAACGCCATGGAGCTGTCAAAGTTCTGCAGCGGCTGGCTATGAATGGCGCAAATTTCCCCGAATACCTGCCCATCTTCACCGGCTAGGGCAATGCCTAAGTAGCTTTCTGCATTCAAAAGAGCGAGATCCGCATCACGCGGGAATGCCGCTTGCACGCCGTTTGGACAGTAGAACCAGCCTTCCGCCAAGGTTCGTTCACAGGGAGTATCAAAGAGGCCATAGGTGAATGCCGACTGCAGTGCCCCGCCACTCCAAAAGGCCAGTGTGCTCAGAACGTTCTCGTCAGTGAGCTGGTTGATCAAGATATGGTCAACGCCGAGACTGTCGGCTAAATGACGGGCCAAAGCGGGGAAAAACTCTGCTCCGGTAACCGATGCCGTCCCCTCAAAGATGCTATGCAAAGCTTTTTCGGCGATTACTTGCTCAGTCACATCGTTATAGACACAGGCCAAAAATTCCGGCGAGTCCTCATGGCCCTGCACCGCCGTCACCATGGCTTGCACATGACGAATGCCACCATCCGTCCGCAAAAAACGTTGAGCAATTAAGTGGGTCGGCACGATTCCCGATGCCACTTCATCAGTCAGAGATCGCGCAGCCACGCGATCATCCGGGTAAGTAACCTCGGCGTAGTGTTTACCGATCAGGTCTGCCGCCTGACAGTCCAACAACTGACAAAATGCTGGGTTGACTTTGAGATAGGTGCCATCGAGGGCAATTTGCGCCATGCCCACGGCAGACTGCTCAAAGACGGCTTTAAAGCCCGCCTCACTTTGACGCTGAGCCATTTCTGCCTGCACGCGATCTTCGAGCAGCTGTTGCTGTCTGAGTTCACTCTGCTTTAACGACGTCAGATCACGAATGCTGGTCACGATCCCCGTAATGTCGCCGTTATTTTCGACATAGGGAGTCATCGTGACGCTACGAAAGCAGCGCTCCTGATCGGGCAAGCTAAACCAATCGGCATAGCGAATCGTTTCACCTTGTAGGCAGCGATCGTGCAGGGATTTAAGGCGATGCTCAAAGTTATCTTGTCCCAGCACTTCGGCAATGGTCTGACCTAAAATTGGCAGATCGTCATGGCCATACCACTCTCGATAGGTACTGTTAATAATCTGGTAACGATAGTCGGTGTCTACCAGGCAAATACCATCCTTCGCCGCTTCCACCATATGGGCGTAGCGCTGCAGTGACTGTCTGGCTAAGACGCGATCGGTAATGTCTTCGTAGCTGCCAAACACGCCGATCAGCTCGTTCTGGGCAGTGCGTAGCGGCAATTTTATGGTCGAAATCCACCGAAAAGTGCCGTCACTATAAAGCGGCTGCTCTTCCCAAATCAGGGGTTTGTCTGCCGCTAAAACCGCCTGATCGTGCTCCCGAAAGACTCGCTCACAATCGGGATCGAGCCGTGATAGCTCACTGTCGGTTTTGCCGATCACCGCATCCGGGGCAGTTTCGCCCATATCAGCAGCGAAGGCTGGGTTGCAGCCTAAAAAGCGACCGTCGAGATCTTTCCAGAATACCCGCTGGGGCATATTGTCAAAAACCAGCTGCAGCAGCTGTTGCGACGATCGCAAGGCCAGCTCAGCCTGTTTGCGATCGCTGATGTCACCGGATGACCCCACAAATCGGACCGGCTGACCGGCATCATCAAACACGGCTTGTCCCCGCGATGATATCCAAAGATAGTTACCAGACCGATGGCGAATGCGGTATTCCACCGAGTAGGTGGGCGTCTCTCGTTGCAAATGAGCCGCGATCGCCGCCGTCACAGCCGCCTGATCATCGGGATGAATGCGGCTGTGCCAGGTTTCGTAGGTATTGCTCAGTTCGTGAGACTCAAAGCCCAAGAGCGCCTTCCAGCGAGGCGAGTGAAACACCTCGCCCGTGGCTATCTGCCAGTCCCAAATGCCTTCGTTGCTACCTTGTAGGGCTAACTGCCAGCGCTCTTCACTGGCTTGCAACGCAGTTTGAGCCCGATAGCGTTGGGTCACATCCTGCACCAGAGACAAAATTGAGATCAGCTGCCCCGTGTCATCCACTAGGGCCGAGTTGAACCACTCGCAATAAATTTCATCGCCCGCTCGTGTAAGGTTACGACTCAAAACAGTCTGATGATGGGTCGTATTTTGCAATAAGGTCTCAATGTGAGCCTCGACATCGCTCAAACGCTCCGAGCGAAACAGCGGTACCTCACTGACGTGCTGCCCCACCATGGCATTGGCTGACCAGCCAAAGAGGGCGGCGGCTTGAGCAGACCAACTTTGAATCCGCTGGTGCTGATCCCACTCAATCACTGCCAGGGGTGAGTTTTGAATATGCAGCTGCAGCCGTTCCGTCGTTTGGGCCAGGCGATCGCGGGCTCGTTGCAACGCCGTCAAATCGCGAATGCTATTGATGACGCCAGAAATGGTGCCGTCATCTTCGTAGTAGGGCGTGTAAGTAATGCTGATGAACTGCGCTTCGGGCTGGTTGGGGTTGAAGGCCCATTCCTCAAAATACTGAATCTCACCGGCCAAGGCGCGATCGAACCGGTCTTTAGCCACCTGGGTGAAAAATTCGTCCCCAATGAACTCAACAATATGCTCACCAATCAGATTCACCGTCAGCCCTGTCCAAGCCTGAAAGGTGGAATTGACTAAACGGTACGTGTAGTCAGAGTTGACCAGACAAACCGGATCAGGATTGTGAGCAATGATGCGCTCATATTGTTTCAGGGATGCCTCGACCCGTTTGCGCTCAGTGATATCCGTCGCGACGCCAGCAATTTTGCTGGGGCGGCCCGCTTCATCGAAAATCACGGTGCCGCGATCGCTGATCCAACGCAGCGTGCCGTCAGGGAGTAACAGGCGATATTCCGCGTGAAACGGTTGCTGATCCATCAAACTGGCTTGAATCTGAGCGGTCAGCTGCGCCAAATCCTCGGGGTGCACCCGGTCTAAAAACGCCAGCGTATTTTCCAGAATTGCCGTACAAGGCATCTGGCAAAGCTGCTCAAACGCTGGACTGATGTATAGCACTTGTGCCGTAACGGCATCCCGGAGCCAAAACACATCCTGCACATTGTCTGCTAGAAGGCAAAACCGCTCTTCTGACTGTTGCAACGCTTCTAGGGTGAGCTGGCTCTCAGTAATATCTGAAGTGATACCCACCACGCGCTCAAACTCACCGGTCTCATTAATCAACGGGAAGGCTCTGCCCTGCAGCCAACGGATTTCACCACTGGGGAGACAAATGCGATAGCGCAGCTCACTCGGCTCGGGGCGCTGATACTGCTGCTCAAGATTTTCGAGAAACCGGGCGAGATCGTCGGGATGCACGCGATCAATCAGGGGTTGTAGATCTTCAGCGAGCGCTTGCGCCGAGAGACCGTAGATAGTTTCGATGCGAGGGCTGTTATAAAGCGGCTTTTGAGTGTTGACATCATCAATCCAAAAGCCATCTTGAATCGTCTCAGTAATTAACCGAAACCGCTCCTCTGACTGCTGTAAGGCGGCAGCAATCTGCTTCTGATGGGTGATATCGATAGTCACGCCGACAATGTGTTGGGGCTGACCCTGGTCGTCAAACCGAGGATAAGTGCGGGTCTGTAGCCATCGCGTCTCACCATCAGGAGGCAAAATTCGATACTCGCGCTGTTGAGGCTCGGTGCGAATCGCTGAGGAGTCAATAAATGACTGAAAGGCAGCGCGATCGTCAGGATGCACCTGCTCGACTAAGGTTTCGATACCGCGATGATCTTTGGGCTCAATGCGCCACACAGACTCTAAGTTAGGACTGCTGTAGATGACTGCCAGGGTCTCGGCATCATTAATCCAAAAGTGATCTTGAATGGTCTCAGTGACCCAACGAAACCGCTCTTCCGATCGCGCTAGGGCAACCTCAGCCACTTTGTGTGGCGTAATATCGCGAGTGACGCCCACCATTTGATGGAGGCTATCGGTCTCATCGAGTACTGGAAAACAGCGCTGAGATAGCCACCTCACGGTATCAGCCCGGTGAATTCGAAATTCAAATTCGGTGGGCTCCAAACTGACACGAGAGCGCTGCGTTTGCGCTTGAAAATAGGCTCTGTCGTCAGGATGAACCTGCTCTGTCAGCACATCAAACCCGTTGTCGATCGCCGTGACAGGCAGACCCCAGACTGGCTCGAAGTTAGGACTGGTATAGATAGGACGTCGAGTACGAGCATCATCAATCCAAAATACATCGCTGACAGTTGTCGCAATCAGCTGCAGTCGTCTCTCTGATACTTGCTGGGCGAGCTGAGCCTGTTTGTAATCAGTGATATCAGCAATAATGGCGATCGCAAACAGCGGTTCACCCACCTCATCGCGCACAATTGACACGGTGGTATTGGCCCACAGGGTGCTGCCATCTTTACGGAGATAGCGCTTTTCGACCGTGAAGTGTCTCACGCCACTGTCTTTAGCGAGCAGTTGAGCGTACTCAGCGGCATGCTTACCGCGATCGTCAGGGTGAGTAATCGTCTGCACGTCTAAACTGCTGACTTCGGCCAAGCTGTAACCGAGCATTTCGCAAAAGCGGGCGTTTGCCCGCTCAAATCGATAGTCCAGCGTCGTGTGAATAATGCCGACGGGAGCCGCATCAAAACTCGCTCGGTAAGTTTGATCGCAGCGATACAGGCGAGTTTCCATCGCTTCCCGGCGACTGATTTCGCGCTGCAGTTGCTGATTGACCTGAGTAAGTTCGGCAGTGCGATCGCTGACGAGTTGCTCTAGGCGCGCGCGCACAGTATTGAGGTCTCTCTGGGTTTGCAGTGCCACCGTGATATCGGTCAGACCCACCACACAGCCATCGAGTTCACCCGCTTGATTCCGACATTCAGTAGTCGCCATCGTGACATCAAAAATCTGTCCGGAACGAGCCTCAATCTGCAGCGCTAAATCCTGCACCGGCGGCGTAGGCAACCGTTGCTCAGGATGGCTATTCATCAGCTGCGTTCGCGAGGCAGCAGTCAAAAAGTCTTGCCACGGGACACCAATCACCTCAGACCGCTGATATCCCAACCAGGTCAGCCAGCGATCGCTCACCACAGTGATTTGGCCTTGCGGGTCGATAGCCTGTAGTAGCGCAGGCGTTTGAGGCTCAAAAAAGCGATCGTTCATCATAGCCAGTGGATCCGAACGGTTGACAGTTAGTCGCGCCCAATGGCGCTAGGAAGAGGCTCACAGAGACCAGCCTTTGATTGCAAGCATGCCCGTCTCTCATGCCATCTCGCCATCGCAGAACTCCCGATGCCAGATGGCAACGCGGACGTAGTCGGAAGGCCGAAGCGCACAAATCGGCAATCTCATTGCGAGCTTGAGATCACCCCCCCAAGTGATGTCTCGATTGAGCGATCGTTAAGACAGAGGTTATCTACGGTCATTCTGCCGCCCTGCCCTGCAATTGTCAGCGGCGACCCAGTACAGCGTTACAAAGACGACGCGAAAGTTGCTCGACTACTACTTTTTTGACCACTGCTGCTTCAGCCGCTCAATGCGCTCCATCAGGGTTTCGTTCGACATCCGCGTGCCCCATCGTTCGACCAATAGCGGAAACGCCAGGGGCGATGGCCGCGCTGGTTCTAGCCAAACGACAGACAACTGACTAAGCTGCTGCAGAGTTTTGGCCAATCGGTGGGTTTCCAGCTGCTCTTGCAAGACTTCTCGCTCCGCCTGCTGTAGCAGCAGGTTATCGGGCTCATATTTGCTAAACACTTCGTACAGCAGCGACGAACTCACCTGCAGTTGCGAAGACGTCTTTTGGGAACCCGGATAGCCCTTAAAAACGAGCCCCGCCACCTGCGCCACCCCGCGAAATTTACGTTGGGTAAGTTCCGAAATATTGAGACTAGCCTTGATGTCGTCCTCTAAATTTTGCTGACTAAAAAAGACCTCTGAAAAGAGCGATCGAAACGGATAGCCCTTTGGCGCTAGAATTTCGAACCCATAATCATTAACCGAAATCGTGAACGTGGCATTCTGTTGACGCGCAAACCGGTAGCCCCACAAAAAGCCCAAGCCCTCATGCACAAACCGCCCTTCAAAGGGAAACACCGAGAGATGCTGGCCTTCCCGAGTTTTGCAACATTCCACCAAAAGCTCTGCCGTGGTAGGAATGTGGGAAAGACGCGCCTGCGTTTCTAAAATCGGCGCGATGCAGCCGATCTCACGATTCTCCACCTTCGGTTGGCGCACCGCCTCGATTTCACGTCTCAGGTGCGTACTTAAAGTATCCGAGATGGCGAGCTGTCCACCGGCCCAGGAGGGCGTCACAGTTGACTTGCGTCGGGTGTTTTTGACATATAGCATCATGTCTTTCATCTGAAAAAATTCCAGCTGCCGTCCCGCAAAGAAAAAAACATCTCCCGGCTTCAAGCGAGACACAAAGCTTTCCTCAACCGTCCCAATCTCACGGCGATTGGTGTAGACGATCTTCACGGACTGATTGCCGGTAATCGTCCCAATGCCCATCCGGTGCATCCGCGTGATCTTGGGATCGGTCACTCGATACTGATTCGCTGCTAATTGGACTTTTTGATAGCGGGGATAGGCTCCCAAACATTTGCCACCCCTTTCAATAAATTTCAGCACCCAACCAAATTCTTCATCCGTTAGCTGCTGATAGGCCACTGTCTGACGGACTGCCGCCAACGTTTGCTCCGGATCAAAGCCATCGCCACAGGCTAAAGTCACCAAATGCTGCACCAGCACATCGTAGGGTTTATCACGTGGTCGGCGAGTTTCGATCGCCCCCGCCGCCAAACCTCGCCGAAAGGCAGAAATTTCCAGCAGTTCCAGCGCGTTCGTCGGCAGAAAAAAGACCTCTGACGTGCCCTCTGGCACATGGGCCGAGCGGCCCGCCCGTTGCAATAACCGCGCCAGGTTTTTGGCACTGCCAATTTGCACCACCCGTTCCACTGGCTGAAAATCGACGCCCAAATCGAGGGACGACGTACAGACCACCCATTTGATGTTGCCCTGCTTCACACCCGCCTCAATCGCCTCACGCTCTTTCTTGTCGATGGAGCCGTGGTGTAGCGCGATCTGGGCTTCGTGATCCGGCAGAGAAAACTGCAGCGCTTGAAACCAGCGCTCGGCCTGAGTGCGCGTATTCGTAAAAATCAGCGTCGATTTTTCAATATCCAGCGCCTCGACCAGCGCCTCAAACATGCGCAAACCCAAATGACCCGCCCACGGGAAGCTATCAACCGCCTGCGGCAAGATGCTGTGAATCACCGTCTGCCGCTGCAAATCTGACTGCACAATCACCGGCTCAGTCCCTAACCCCACAGCCGTTTGGGCCGCTTCCGACAAGTTACCCAGGGTAGCTGACACGCTCCAAGTCCGCAGAGTTGGCGCAAATTGGCGTAGCCGCGAGAGCCCAAGCTCAGCCTGGGTGCCCCGTTTAGAACTCATCAGTTCGTGCCATTCATCCAACACGACACAGCGCAAATGCTGAAAGCGTTTGAGACCATCCTGGTAAGACAGCATGACCGAGAGCGACTCAGGCGTCGTGATCAGAATATCGGGCATCTGCTTGAGCTGGCGCGCCTTCTTAGCCGAACTGGTATCCCCCGTCCGCGATTCTACCCGCAGGGGCCAACCCATCTCATCACTCGGGCGCTGAATCGACTGCTCAATATCTCGCGATAGCGCGCGCAGCGGTGTGAGATACAGCAACTGCAGTCCGCCTCTAGGTGTCGCCAACATTTCGGCGATCGCCCCCATTACAGCGGCATAGGTTTTACCAGACCCCGTCGGCACCTGAATCAGTCCACTACAACCGGACAGATAGGCCTGCCAGACTTGCCGCTGAAAAGCGAGAGGCTGCCAACCCTGCTGGGCAAACCAGGTAACGATGGGGGTAAGTTGAGCATCCATTCCTCCATCATTGCGGATTATCCAGTCAGGTTGCTATTACTAGCGCGATCGCTTCGAGGTTCCCATCCAATGCTCAGCCAGCTATCAGCGATATCAGTACCACCACACCGGCACCGACGCGATCGCCACAGGCTTCACAAACAAGACACCTTAGACTTGGCCACAGCAGTTATATATACTCCTGCTAAATCACCAGACCAAGTCACAAATCGAAACCGATGCCGTCAGCAAATATCCCTATTTTTTTTACTTCAATCAATCTTTATTCTTGATTTTTTCTCAAGGGAATAATGATATTGACGCCAGTAAAATCAGCTAATTGAGGCCAAGACATCACATTCTTAAAACGTACGGAATTTCGTAAAAAGCACCATTCCTGGTGCTTTTCAACAGTCAAGAATTAGAATGCTCTTCTGGGTTGAACACCTTAACCCAGCATCTTTCCAGGTGATTGAGGCGATGCGCGCGCCAAAACGCCCAGGGGTTAAGCTTAAGTTTATAACTAGAGCTAAAAATGGGCTGCTTTAGATAAGCCCAAGCCGGAAATTTGTGAGAATCATACTGAGGATTCATGGCATGTGAAGATCAAAATTTACAGTTGAGATAACGCGAAGCGCTGGCATATCGACTGTCAACGTCAAAGCCATGTCTCTCAAGTATAAACATGCCCAAATTCTAAAGTTCGAACAACAAACTCTAGATGGAAATAATGTTCAACAAAGAACAATAAAGTTCACAAAGTGGAGCCGACGGGAGTCGAACCCGTGTCCGCTTCGAGTAGTAACGCTCCATTCATTCACAGACTTAGCCTATCTGACCCTCAAGGCGGGAACCGCTAATTATCCCTAGCGGTGGGATTCTCTAATGAAGTCTTAGCCTAAAGCACCACCAGAGAAACGCTTTAGGAGCATCCGTTGGGGTTTGTCCATGATCCTTAACGGAGTCAGACCACAG
>JBHJJI010000416.1:0-13443 GCA_050042805.1 Leptolyngbyaceae cyanobacterium | reverse complement strand
ATTAGTCCCCAGGCAGAGGTCCATGCCAATCATGTTGAGGCATTTAATAGTGCCTTAAGACGTCGGGCGACCGCTTATCGAAGGCGTCAAAACCACTATGCCAAGCAGGTCAAGGGATTACAGCGGGCTTTGAATGTGCAGCGATTAATCCACAACTGGGTGCGGCCTCATTGGAGTTTGGACAAGCGAACAACGCCAGCGATGAAGATGGGGTTCATTGAGCGCCCATTGAAAATCTCTGAGATGCTCTTATCCAGAGGATTTGAGTGCCTCACCCCTTAACAGGACAGTGCCGGCGGGACTGCTGAGTGCTAAAGATGCCCTGGCGCTGATGAGGAAGGCTCAGGATCAACAGTCCCGAGTGATCCTGGTGGGGGACACCCGGCAGTTGTCAGCGGTGGAAGCAGGAAATCCATTCAAGAGTTTGCAGCAGGCAGGGATGGCAACGGCTTACCTGAACCAATCCTTGCGACAGAAGCATCAGCAGATTAAGGCTGGAATAGACCTGATTGCGGAAGGGAGAATTGCGGAGGGAATTCATCAACTGAAGCCGTACATCCATCAGGTTGGCAGTGAGGAAGCCAGGGCGCAAGCGATCGCTCGTGACTATCTTGCCCTTAACCCTGATGATCGCAAAAAGACCCTGCTGCTGGCAGGCACCAACCAGGAGCGATTGGCGATTACTCAGCTGGTGCGGGAGGGACTGAAGGCAGAAGGCACCCTGGGCAAGAGTTTAATGGTGAAGCGACTGAAGGCGAGAAATTTGACGGAGACCCAGGCAAGCTATGCTCACCATTTTCAGTTAGGGAATGTGCTAATTCCCCATGCGAACTACAAGCGGCTGGGTTTGGAAAAGGGGCAGCGCTATGAGGTTCTAGCGACGGACAGACATGAGAATGAGCTGATGGTGCGGGGACAATCGGGGGGGCGCTACGGGTAGAGCCAGGGCAGATCAGGCGAAAGTCAGTCTACAGCGTTAAGGAGATGGAGGTTGCGGTGGGTGATTGGTTGCAATGGACGCGTAATGACCATGCCCTGGGACGACGTAATGGCCAGGAGTTTCAGGGGGCAGATTTGGATGATGGGCAAGTACTGATTCGCTGGGGGCGTGGCGAGTCGAGGTGGTTAGATGATGCGGATCTGGCTCATCTGAAACTATGCGCTGGTCAGTACGATCTATGCGGCTCAGGGAAAGACGGCGGAGCAAGTGATTGGGGCTCTAGACCATCACATGGGGCGGGAGAACTTTTATGTGGCAGTGAGCCGCGTGAAGCAGGATTTACAGTTATATGCGTCGGAAGATTTAGCACGGCTGACCGAGCAGGTGGAGCGGTCAAGGAGGAAAGAGAACCCTGGAGAAGCTATATATCTTGGTGCGGAGAAATTCTGTACCGCTGATCTGAAGTCGTCGATGAACTTGAAAGATCCAGCGGCACTAGCTGATGGGCAGATCGCCCTGGATCGTGAGAGTTTTAAACCGAGAGAATATGGTCGAGAATGCTAGTGGGTTAGCTTGACATTTTATTTATTTTCAAAAATTTGTTCAGTCTTCAGGGTTTAGCCTGAAAACTCTATCGAGGCGATTTGCTCCTAGCAAGGCTCTGCCAAAGCTCTAATGAAGGCATGTCCAGAGGGCTATGCAGCACCCGACGAAGGGGAATTCTTCTGGAAAATCTCCTAGAGATGTTGACGGCAGCGATACGTACTGCTCACTCTAAGGCCACATTGTGCGTCGTTGTTTTGAAAATCTTGTGTCGAAGATGAAAATGCCTGACCGTTGGCGTGGGGGCAAATCTGAGAACAACTAACAAATTCGAGGTAGCTGCTCGCCACTGAGAAAACCGAGGATGCGCTGTGTCCCGATGGAAGTCTGCAATACCACTTGAGCCGGTTGAGCGTCTATGACGGTACCAATAATTTGAGCCGAGGGATTGTAGCGTTGTAAGCAGGCGAGGGCGGTGTTGGCAGCAAGGGTGGGGACAAATGCTACAAATCGGCCTTCATTCGCGACGTACAAGGGATCGAGCCCCAACAATTCGCAAGCTCCCTGCACGTCTTCTTGCACCGGCATCGCGGTGGTTTCTATTTGAATCGTCTGTTGGGCTGACAGAGCAATTTCGTTGAGGGCACTCGCGAGTCCACCGCGTGTGAGATCTCGTAGACAATGCACCGAGACCTGACTCAGTAAATCAAGTACCGCAATCGCTAACGGTGCAGAATCACTCTCAAGGGTAGTTTCAAAGGTGAGGCCGGCTCGGGCAGACAAAATTGCGATGCCATGGCGGCCAATATCACCACTGAGGAGAACGACATCCCCAGGTTGTATTGCCCTGGGAGCAATGTCCCTCTTATGCTCGATAGTGCCGATACCCGCCGTATTGATGAAGAGCCCGTCTCCCTTGCCGCGATCAACGACTTTGGTGTCACCAGTGACGATTTGCACCTGGGACTGCTCTGCTGCCGTTTGAACCGATCGCACTACCTGCCAGAGCGTTTCCATCGGCAGTCCTTCTTCCAGAATGAAGCTGAGGCTGAGATAGCGAGGTCTGGCACCGGCCATCGCCAGGTCATTCACGGTACCGTGAACAGCGAGGGAGCCAATATCGCCGCCGGGAAAGAAGAGGGGCGTAACGACATAGGAATCCGTGGTGAAGGCGAGGCGATCGCCCTGCAAGCTTAACCTGGCGGCATCGTGCTGCCAGGCTGGGTCTGGCTGAAACGTTGCCAGAAACATCTCTTCGATCAGCTGATGCATGAGGCGACCGCCACCGCCGTGGGCTAGGAGTACCTGGGGGTAGCGCTGAAGGGGAATGGGGCAGGTTGGGATTGGCATGGATCGGCAGTAGGGGTTGCAGTGAGCATAGTCGAAGACTACTTTTCCATAACCTATGTAAAAAAGTTGGAGAATTTGTGAGGTGGGCGATCGCCTCCGGGCACCAATATGCCAATCGTCATAAGTTCCTCATGACCATTTTCTATGCTTGAGGTAGAAGGGAAGTAGGTCGTTTCAGTCCCTTCGCTCACCCAGGAGGTGACTCAGGATGTGGACAACTTTATTGGTGACAATGATTCTATTTTTGATAGCGCTGCGTGTATTTCTAGCGGCTCATAATCAATATGAAGTGGTTTCAGCCGGACTCATTGCACTAGCCTGCGTGATGATTGCCCTTGGAGTGGCACCATTGGTGCTAAAGCTGGTACTGCTGCTCGTTATTTTAGGGATTGAGCAATGGCTTTTGCATCGTCCACCAGCAGTTAAGAATTAGGCGTAATGGGTGTCGCTAACTTGCCCGGTGCCGACAGGAGATGCCTATGTTGTTCAGACAGTTGTTTGCTGCGAGGGATGAAATGTACAGCCTAAAATCGCCAGCAAGGGCAGACAAAAGAACATCAGCATGAACCACATGACAGCATCCACGTTGAGGTAATGATGGGCATGGAATTCGGCGGCGCTGAGCTGATGAAATAGCGGCATCAGCCAGCTGTGCGTGAAACAAGGTGCCGAGCAAAAAGACCGTCCACAACGCGACGATCTTCGCTCCCGAGTCTTGAGCGATCGGCTTTTGCATAACGGTATGGGTGGGGTAAGCCACAGAATTCAGCTCTATCCGTACCGTAAAAAAGAAAGATCAGGAACTTATGACATTGAGCGATAGCGAACCTATGACGTCGAGCGATAGCGATAGTAGGCGGCACAGGCTCCTTCGGTCGAGACCATAGGAGCCCCGAGAGGATGTGCTGGGCGGCAGCGATCGCCAAAGGCCGGGCAGTCGTGTGGCGTTTTCACGCCCTGTAACACCAGTCCTCTGATGCACAGTTCCTCCGCTGGAGCCGCATAGGAGCAATCCTGAAGTCGATCAGCAAATCGCCGTTGAGCATCAAGAGATCGGTAGGAACCTCGCAGTCCCAAGCCGCTCTGGGGCAAGCGACCGAGCCCTCGCCAAACCCGAGGCACGACCGCAAACACCTGATCCATGAGCTGTTGAGCGGGCTGGTTACCCTTCACCCCGACAGATCGCGCATATTGGTTTTCGACCACCGCCTGACCCGTCTCTAGCTGCTGCACACAGCGATAGACTCCTTGCAAAATATCAACGGGTTCAAAGCCCGCAATCACAATGGGGATTTGGTACTGGGTGGCGATCGCGGGATACCCCTCATAGCCGGTTACGGTACAGACATGACCGGCGGCGAGAAATCCCTGAACCTGACAGTCTGGTGCGGCCAGAATCGTCTTCATCGCCGGAGGGACCAGCACATGGGCCATGAGCACAGAAAAATTATGCAGGTGCTGCTGCTGCGCCTGATAGACTGCCATCGCCGTCGCCGGGGCTGTGGTTTCAAAACCGACCGCAAAAAAGACGACCTGCCGGTCTGGCTGCTGACGGGCCAGCGCTAATGCATCCAGAGGAGAGTACACCATCCGCACGTCGCCGCCCTGAGCTTTGACGCTGAGCAAATCGGTTGCGGTGCCGGGCACTCGCAGCATGTCACCATAGGAGCAGAAGATCACCTCCGGCTGAGTGGCTAGCGTCAGCGCCTGATCAATCAAGGCCACATCCGTGACACAGACAGGGCAGCCAGGGCCGTGGATCAGCGTCACGTCCTTGGGCAGCAGCTGATCGAGGCCGTATTTGACAATAGTGTGGGTCTGGCCGCCACAGATTTCCATCAGATTCCAGGGTTGAGTGACGAGGGCGGCGATCGCGCCCACATACGCCTGCACCCTGGCTTCATTGCGATACTCAGTAACGTATTTCATCGGCAAATGTGATGGCCTGGGTCACGATCCGACAGAGCCGGGGCATCGCCTATTGTCATTGGATGGCCTAAATAGATCCCTAAGTCTCGTGCCGTCTGTACCCAGAAATCGCTGGATGTCACTGGGCGAGGACACATCTGGGTCTGGTGACGCGCCTTAATCAATGGCATCACGCTACGCAGGGGTTTGCTATCGACCTGCCCCTGAGACCAAACCACCAGCTGCTGATAGGTTTGCTCAGCAATCAGATCGATGGCCTTTTTGCCAAAGGCCGCCGCCATCAATCGATCAAAAGAAGAGGGCGGGCTGCTGCGCTGAATGTGGCCTAATGTCGTCGCGCGGGTTTCCAGCGCTGCCAGATGGCAGAATTCCGGCTGCCCAGTCTGGCAAAGTCGAGCGCCGTGCTGCTGAATCTGTTCGGCGAGGCGATCGCCAATATATTTTTCTTTGTCGCCTGCCGAGTTGCGCACCCCTTCGGCCACTACCACTAGCGCAAACTGGCGATCGCCCTGCCGAAGCTGCACAATTTGCTGGCAAATACCGTCGAGGACGCGATCGTCCAGTTTTGGAGTGAGCTCAGGAATCAAGATGACATCGGCCCCACCTGCAATCCCCGCTTGTAGGGCCAGATGTCCGGCATCGCGGCCCATCACCTGCACCACAATGATGCGGTTGTGGCTAGCTGCGGTAAAGGTGAGGTCGTAAAGCGCCCGCGTGACTGTACCCACCGCTGTGTCAAACCCGAGTGATCGCTCCGTGTAGGGCACATCATTATCAATCGTTTTGGGGATGGCAATCCAGTTCCAATTGCCCTGGTTCGCCAGGCCATCAATGATATCCAGGCTACCATCACCCCCAAGGGCGATCAGCGCATCCAAGCCAAGCCGTCGATAGCCCTCCAAAATTTCCTGAGCAATCCGCGGATCGCCCGGATTACCTTTATTCAGGGCACCCAGAATACTACCGCTGAGAAACTGGAGCACATCCACTCCGTGGAGCAAACCGGGAATATCGAAGCCATGGTCGCGCAGCCGCAGATCTTCAGCACTGCAGTTGCCCTGCTCTAAGTTGATGAGCCCCTGGGTGCCATAGGGAATGCCATAAACCTCCCAGCCACGCCGAGAGGCACACTTAATCACCGACCTAATGACAGCGTTAAGGCCGGGACAATCGCCGCCGCTGGTGAAGATACCAATTTTCTGGGCCGAGAGGGCAGGGATCATTACATCATCCTAAGTAACTAGAGGGCGGGGGTGTCTGCATCATGTTCGACATGTTCGACTGATATGTTTGAACCGACTTGATATACTGAGCCCGCTCAAAAGCACTGGGGTCAGGACAGTTAATCTGGCTCATGCTGACCCTCAGCTGTTGAATCGACTCATACTCGTGCGCTTGCAGCCACGACCGGAGATCCTGCTCGACTGTGCGTAAATGGTCAATGCCGTGGCGCAGCAAGGCGCTCACCAGCATCGTGACGTTAGCTCCAGCCATGAACAGTTTGAGCGCATCTGGAGCCTGATGCACCCCTCCCGTAGCCGCAAAATCGATCGGCAGCGTGCCATATAAAATGGCTATCCACCTCAGGGGTAGACGCAGGTCTTGGGGGGTACTGAGCAGGACATGGGGATAGGCTTCTAGCGTGTGGATATCGATGTCGGGCTGATAAAACCGGTTGAATAACACCAGGCCGTTAATGCCCAGGCGAGACAGGTGCTGCGCAAAGTTCGCGAGATTTGTAAAGTAGGGACTGAGCTTGACCGCAATGGGAATGTTCACGGTCTCAATTACTGATCGCACAATGTCGAGATATGCCTGCTCTAGCTCAGCCGCGGTTTGGTTAGGGGCAGTGGGCACGGCGTAGAGATTGAGTTCGAGAGCATCGGCTCCGGCTGATTCGATGAGCTGGGCATAGTCTGTCCAACCGCCGGGGCTATCCCCGTTGAGGCTAGCAATGATGGGCAAATCGACCCTTGATTTGGCCTGACGGATATGCTCCAAATAGCCTTCAGCACTGACGTGGAAGAGGGGCTGATGGGGAAAGTAGGTGAGGGCCTCAGCATAGCTTTCAGTGCCTTGATTGAGGTAATAGTGCAAGTCAAAACGGTCTTTTTGCAGCTGCTCTTCAAATAGGGAATGCAGCACGATTGCCCCGGCTCCGGCATCTTCCATTTGCCGCAGGTGGCTGAGATCTTCGGTGAGGGGGCCACAGGCTCCGACCACCAGAGGCGATCGCAGCGTGAGACCCAGGTATTGGGTGGACAGCATGGGTCGTTAAGGAATGAAATGTGAGGAGGCGGTATCTTGCTCTTCACGGTTTGCAGTTATTCGGTTTGGTGTTCTAGGCGATCGAGGCGGATGGGCCGGCTGTTTGCGGTTTGGAGGCCGTAGCGGGACAGCAGGGCAGCACCAAACCCAAAGAGGGTGATGAGGCTGACCAACAGGCCGCCCGCGATGGGAATCAGGCTGATTGCAAACAGCAACAACCATCCCAGCCAAAAGTGTTGGAAGCGGGCGGCGGGCGTTTGCGATCGCCGCCGTTTACCCAGCCAGACACAGATCGAGACGCCGCCCAAGAGCCAGGTGAGCAGCGCAGCAATATTGGCTAATGGCAGCAGAATTGCTCCCATGACACTACCGGAAATGAGCACACTCAGAATCGTCAGGGCAATAAATCCACCGAGGCCGTAGACCAGACTCATAAAGGGACGGACCTGGACAGCGGTCGCGATCGCATCGACATGCTCTGGCAGTAGCAAGAGCAACAGACAACCGGCGATCGCGGCCACGATAAAGGTCATCACCCAAAATGCCACATTGCCCAAGTAGAGCGTGCCGAGCACCCCGAAGCGCTCAAAGAGGCCATTAAATGGTTCCAAAACGACAAATTCATCGCCTTGGACAATGGCCCCCTCCGCCCGCATGATCTGGCCGCCAATGGCCAAAGCATCGCCCGCAACCTGCGCGTTGTCTTCGAGTTGCACGTTGCCGCCAATAGTAAAGACATCACCTTGGACGATCGCCCCTGATTGCACCGTGAGATCACCGCCAATCGCAAAGGCATCATTCACCGTCTGAGATTCAGCAATGATGAGATCGCCGCCAATTTTAAAGGTGTCTTGGTTGGTGAGACTAGCCTGAACGGGCATGTAGCCACTCCCCACCCAGAGCGCCCAAAGTATGGCTAACAGGCCAACCAGCCACCATTTTGCCAGTTTCCATTTCATGGGTTTATCTCCTTAAATCAGCATTTAAAACATCAACAGACGATCGGCAGAATGTGGGTTTTGAATTCGGAGTTCGGAATTTAGAATTCGGAGTTCGGAGTTTTAGTCAGAGCGGTTAATTCATCACTCGCCCGACTCTCCGTTCATCTCGGCTAACGCTTGATACAACTGCCATCGGGTTTGCACATCGTGCTGCACCTCCTGTAGCAGCGTTTTCGCGATGGCAGGGTGGCTGTGGGCTAGCATTTTGAAGCGATTTTCGGCGTACATGGACTGTTCCACCGGTAGTTGGGGGGCGCGGCTGTCTACCAAGAGTGGATTGAGTCCTTGAGAGCGGCGGCGGGGGTCGTAGCGGTAGAGCAGCCAGCGACCTGAATCCACGGTCGCTTGTTGGTGATGCATGGCCGTGGCCATGTCGATGCCGTGGGCAATGCAGTGACTGTAGGCGATGATCAGGGAGGGGCCATCGTAGGCTTCGGCTTCCATAAAGGCTTTGAGGGTGTGTTCGTCGCGGGCACCCAGGGCAACACTGGCGACGTAGGCGGTGCCATAGGTCATCACCATCAGACCCAGGTCTTTTTTGGCCGTGGTTTTGCCAGCGGCAGCGAACTTAGCGACCGCTGCTTTGGGCGTCGCTTTTGACTGCTGCCCCCCTGTATTGGAATACACCTCGGTGTCAAGCACAAGGATATTGACGTTGAGATCGCTAGCCAGCACATGCTCTAACCCACCGTAGCCAATGTCGTAGGCCCAGCCGTCGCCACCCACAATCCAGACGCTCTTTTTCACCAAATAGTCCGCGATGGATAAGAACCTATGAATATCGGCCTCTAGAGCCTCAGAGCGGTTTCCTTGAGGGGGTTCTGTCAGCAAAAGTTTGAGCTGAGCCACCCGTTCCCGCTGCGCCACAATGTCAGCTTCGTCGGTTTGCTGAGCGTGAAGAATGGACTGAGCCAAGGTGGGCAGGGGCGACGCCTGGAGTGGGTCGGCTGCAGCGAGTTGGGTTAACAGCTCAGCGGCATATGCTGCTTGCTTGTCGATGGCCACCCGAAAGCCTAAGCCAAATTCGGCATTGTCTTCAAACAGTGAGTTTGACCAGGCGGGGCCGCGTCCTTCAGCATTTTGGCTCCAGGGAGTGGTGGGTAGATTGCCGCCGTAGATCGAGGAGCAGCCGGTGGCGTTAGCGATGAGGAGGCGATCGCCAAAGAGCTGAGTCAGGAGCTTGAGATAGGGCGTTTCGCCACAGCCCGCACAGGCCCCCGAAAATTCAAAGAGCGGTTCCTGCAGTTGCTGTTGGCTAATTTTGTGCAGATTGAGCGCTGTGCAATCGGGGTTAGGCAGCTGCAGAAAGAACTCCCAATTGGGTTTTTCCTGCTGCCGCAGGTCGATGGTTTTATCGGCAGCGGCTATCCCGACGGTGTCATCCGTCTCTGTTGCTGATGGTTCAACGCTGGAGACGGTTTGATAGACCGGCGTCATGTTGATCGCCTTGAGGCGAGGAATGGATTTGTTTTTAGCGGGGCATACATCCACACAAATGCCGCAGCCAGTGCAGTCTTCTGCTGCTACCTGAATTGTGAATTCCTGTTCGGCCCACTCGCGAGCCGGGCTGTGTTTGAAATGAGCCGGAGCCTTGGCCAACTGCTCTGGCTCGTAAACCTTGCTACGAATGACAGCGTGGGGGCAGACCATCACGCATTTGCCGCATTGCACACACACGTCTGAATCCCATACTGGAATCGCTTGGGCGATGTTGCGCTTTTCCCACTGGGTGGTGCCGGTGGGATAGGTGCCGTCACAGGGCAGGGCGCTGACTGGAACCGTATCACCCTGGCGCTGCATCATTGGACTTAGAACGGTTTGGACGAAAGTAGGCGCATGGTCGGCGACGGGCGGTTGGAGGGGCGGCATCGCCATTTCTTGAGGAGCTGAGGGATAGGGAACTTTGTATAGATGCTGTCGGGTTTGTGCCACCACCTGCAGATTCATCGCCACGATCGCGTCTCCTTTTTTGGCATAGGTCTGGCGAATCGAGTCTTGAATGGCCGCGATCGCGTCTCGCTCGGGCAGGATTTTCGCCAGGGTAAAAAAGCTGGTCTGCATCACCGTGTTAATGTGGCTACCCATCCCGGCTTCTCGGGCGACTTGATAGGCGTTAATGGCACAGACTCGCAACTGCTTCTGGATAATCTGGGCTTGAATGCGATCAGGCAGCTGCTGCCACGTTTCCTCAGGGGCATATGGAGAGTTGACTAAGAATGTGGCTCCGGCGATCGCGGGGGCCAAAATATCCAACTGCTCCAGCAACATCCACTGGTGACAGGCCACCAGATTCGCCTGGTCGATCAGGTAGGGCGCATGAATGGGGACCGGGCCAAAGCGCAGGTGTGAGGTGGTGACCGAGCCAGACTTTTTCGAGTCGTAGACAAAGTAACCTTGGGCCTCAAGCTCGGTTGTCTCACCGATAATCTTGATGGCATTTTTGTTGGCCCCCACCGTGCCATCTGATCCCAAGCCGTAGAAAACGGCCCGAATCGTCTGCTCTGATTCAATTGAAAAGGTGGGGTCGTAAGGCAAGCTGGTATGGGTGACATCATCGTTGATGCCGATGGTGAAATGATGCTTGGGTTCAGACCGGTTGCTGTGAAATCCGTCGAGCAGCAGATTGTCGAAAACGGCCTTCACCATCGCAGGCGTAAATTCTTTGGACGACAATCCATAGCGTCCCCCGACGATTACTGGAAATTGAGGATCTAACGGGGTGAAGCGTTCCTCGATCAGGGCACTGAGCACGTCTAGGTAAAGTGGTTCGCCGACACTGCCGGGCTCTTTGGTGCGATCGAGCACGCTGATCGCCTTGACAGTGTGAGGTAAGGCGGCGACAAACCTCGGAGCGTCAAAGGGGCGATAGAGCCGCACTTTCACCAATCCCACATTTTCTCCCTGCTCATTGAGGGCGTCTACCGTAGCCTGGGCGGTCTCACAGCCTGAACCCATCAGTACCACGACCCGCTCGGCATTGGGGCTACCGTGATACTCAAACGGTTGATACTGCCGTCCGGTGAGTTGGGCAAAGCGATTCATCACCTGGGCGATAATGGCGGGGCAGGCCTGATAGTAGGGGTTGACCGTTTCCCGCGCCTGAAAGAACACGTCTGGATTTTGGGCCGTGCCCCGGATGACGGGATGATCAGGGCTCAAGGCCCGCTGGCGATGCTGGGCGATCGCCTCGTCATTATTCATTAGCGATCGCAGCTGATGCTCGGACAGCAGCTGGATTTTTTGAATTTCGTGGGAGGTGCGGAAGCCGTCAAAAAAGTGAATGAAGGGAATACGGCTAGCGAGTGACGCGGCGGTGGCGATCGCGGCCATATCCTGAGCTTCCTGCACTGACGCTGAGCACAGCAAACCAAAGCCCGTGCTCCGAGCCGCCATCACGTCGCTATGGTCGCCAAAAATTGAGAGCGCCTGAGCCGCTACCGAGCGAGCCGCCACCTGGATGACGCAGGGCGTCAGTTCCCCGGCAATCTTATACAGATTGGGCAGCATTAGCAGCAAGCCCTGCGATGCCGTAAATGTGGTGGTCAGAGCCCCTGTTTGTAAGGCTCCATGCACTGCTCCAGCGACGCCCCCTTCACTCTGCATTTCCACAATGGCGGGGACAGTGCCCCACAGATTGGGCTTGCCGCTAGCGGTCCAGGCATCAGCCCATTCGCCCATCGGTGAGGCGGGGGTAATGGGGTAAATGGCAATGACTTCATTCAGGGCATAGGCCACTCGGGCGACGGCTTCATTGCCGTCTAGGGTGGCAACTGTGGGCTGGAGCAAAGCAGAGACCGTCATAGCGGTAATCCTCAAATAGCTTTTGCTAACCTTTGGATTTCAGCTTAGAGAGAGAGTTTGAGGAAGTTATGAAGGTCCAAATTGAGCCGCTGGGGCTGTTATATCGCTACTGAGTGATTGGACTCCCGGTTGCCATGTATATGGGTATAAACGCCAGCCCGTCCGAGTAAGGACAGCGCTCAAACCAGGACAGCGGCGACGGGGCGTCTGAGCGATCGCGGCATCTCTGGGCCGCGACCAAACCGCACCACAAGATCAGGGCGGCGCTCTCCAAGGCCAAGATGATTCGTAAACTGTGGCCGCAAGGCGGCGACTTCCACGGGCTGATTTAAGAACGCTGTGCGAATGCCGAGCGCGGTGGCCTGAAGGGCAAAACGCTGGTAGGCGCGTCCGGCGGCTATCCAATGAGATGGGGTGTTGTTATCGGAAACGAAGATGGCAATTCCGGCGGAGCTACGAATTTGACGGGTATATTTCTGGGCTTCGGCCTTGGGGGTGAGCAATCGGTCAAACAGCAGGTTCCCCAGCCAGTGCGGCGCAGTAGGGTTGCCGGTGCATCGGGCGAAGAGCCCATCTCCCTGACGGATCGCCTCCTTTTCATTAAAGCGCACCCAAAATTTCAGCTCCTTCACAAATTCAGGATCGTTAATTTGAGCGTTGCTGCCCTCGACCACATACTCCAAGACCGACTCGATCGCGGGTTTCTCGGTCAGCAGAATCAGGTGAACGCCTTCACCAGCGGCGGCCTGCTCTAGCTGCGCTAGCTCGCCAGTACTCAGGGGTTGCCCATCATAGTCGGTGCGGGTTGACTGGCGCTGGGGAATAGCTTGGAAGAGGGGAGAGGAGATCGCCTGCATGGGCTCTAGATGAATCTGGATGGAGCCGTCTGCCGCCAAATCAACCAATCCTTGCTGTCCGTTGGCCTGCGCCGCTTGCAAAAGATTTTCGGTCGCACAGCCCAGGCTGACATAGAGGTGATGATCGTCAGGGTCAACCGCTGGCGTACGTCGTGCCCAATCCGGCAAGATGGAGATGAGCCCCTCTTCGAGTTTGAATTTCCAGCATTGGGTGTTGTGACTAGAGGCGGCCAAGGTGGCGTAGCGTACCAGTTCCCGTTGCGGGGCCGTTTCATCAGTTGGGGATGAAGTAGAGTGCCGCCAAATCTGGTTGACGGCTGTTTTATAGTTCATGGTAGTAGTCGTACGAGACTGTGGAGCCGCCCCACTCATCGCTGAGGTCGCTGACGGTTGAGTCACCGGCTGTCGGTACAGCATTAGACTTCCCTGACAGGAATTGTCTGAGCGAGCGACTCCTCAACGCTACAAATCTCACGTGAGGAAATTGTAAGATGCGCAGTGAGTGGACTTTGTACAACAAGGGTATGCTACAGGCTGCTTTACATAGAACGCTTTCGAGCTTATCGGGCAAATAGACTAACGGTGTCGATTTGATTAAACGTAAGGCGAACGGGAGTGCATCCCAGTTATGCAATGAGTAATAATGCTTGCTCTCGGATAACGGCATGAGCAGTAAGCTTTAGTGAGTTCATCCCTTATCGGTTACCCCCATGGATGTCTCTAAGGAAGCCCGTCTTATAGCCCTGACTGAGGA
>JBHJJI010000415.1:0-14144 GCA_050042805.1 Leptolyngbyaceae cyanobacterium | reverse complement strand
GCGGCATCTAAGAAAGCGCCGTGACGATGTCCGCCCGTTCGCATAGCGCTAAAAGCAATATGTAAGAGAATTTGATCGATCGCACTGGGACTCAGCTGACGGACTAGATCCATATCGTTGGTAACAGACTCTGACGCACTCAACATAACTCGAAACCCAATACCGCTAATAGGTCTGACTTAAAGACAGAACGGCTGAAACCAACCAGTCGTTCTACCGAGCGATCACGGAGCCACGGGGACTGCATGACCTCAAAGAGTCGAAAAATCGGGAAGCCTATTTGCGGAATCGCTAATGATGCTACTACCCACGGGGGCTTTTGGCGACTTTGGGGGGAGACGTGGATGATCTCAGAGACAAAAAGACGTCAAAAGTAGCTGCTTTGAGCCACCGAGACTGGCGTTATCTTGACCCCAAAGCGCGATCGTGAATCGCACCCAACCCATCATTTCAGCAATATCCAACAAACATCGGCATCACGGTCGTGGTCGCTTGACTCAAGGGAGCCGGATGCGGCCGGCAGGCAAAACTAGACAAACTCGGGACGACTGAGACCCTGAGGCACGACCCGGCCGCTCCCCCGATAGGCCACCGCTCTGGTATCGGTGCTATTGTCGATGCGACCGCTGCCGCGATGGACGACTTTGAGTTCGTCCGGCTGCTCTAGCCGCCCCGTGCCGCGATAGGCGATGCCCTCAATGGAAGTCATCTCCTCCGGCCCTTGCGTGACGACTCGTCCGCTGCCCCGGTGACTGGTCTCGTCGCGATCGCTGGCTTCAACGAGATAAAACGCCCCCTGAGGAGCCATGACAGTGGTACTCAAGCAGCCTAAGGCAGCTGCGGCAAAAAAGTATCGAGCGATATTTTGTAAACAAAACATGTTTGACGACCCCTCTGTGTGGTTCTATCTCTTGTTTCAGAGAGGTCGATTGTTCTTCAGGAAAGTTTATCTGCGTAATATTTCTGAATCTGGCGAATGGGCTCTTATTGCTATTACTTGAAGCCAGCCTGCAGCCCAGTTGGGATAGCCCCGTAGCGCGATCGGCTGCGCGGCTTTGAATTGGCTGAGCGCTTGATTGACAGCTGGATCAAGCGTGACTACCTCAAGCACCTGCTCATCGGATAACTGCAGTTTCGCTTGCCAACTTCTGCCAGTTTCGCTGAACTTTATCATTCCTTTAAACTCATAAAGTTTAGAAATTGCTTCAGTAGATCTGCTCAAAAACTGGGAGGATGAAAGGCTGGCAGAAGCGGTTTGAAAATATGCTTCTGAATGATTTTGGTAATACAGTTGCCGCGATCGCCAATCCGGATTTTCAGATAAATTATCCACCAATGGCACCACTGCCACCGGTACCGTGGGCTCGTTGAGCAGGGCTCGTTGCAGCGCCTCAACGGCTAACTCACGCGGTTCACACCCTTGCTCAACACAGAGCGCGGCGGCCATACCAGCGGCTTGACCAATTCCCAACACCACAGGCTGCAGGCGGGTCGCACCGTTAGCCATGTGGGACACTGAGATATTTTTATCGCAGGCGAGCAGGCCATCGATCGCCACGGGCACCAAGGCTTCATAGGGAATGGTGAACGGCGTTCCCGTCCAGCGACCGCCCCAGCGATAGGCTTTGGGGGCTAAGGGCAGGTCAAAGCCGGGATAGTGATGATCATTGGGATAGTTGCCGATCGCGATCGCACTCATCTGTCCACTAGCGTTCACCGGCAAGGCGGCGGCGAAGCGATCCGGCTGAGGCAAAATATCCAATTCTGTCATGGTGGTTAGTCCCACCAAGCGACGACTCTCGCGATAGTAGGGCGTGAGAGCAAAAGCACCGCCCCCCAACTGGCCGGGAATTTGGGGGAAAGCGTCGGTCGCCAAGCCGTAGCGCGCCCCCAGCTCTGACTGAATGAAATGGGCAAAATTTTGGCTGTGGGCGATCGCTTCCACCGCCCATTCTCGCTGTGCTGACTCACTGCCCACCAAGCGCTGGAGCCCGACGCCATAGTCGTTGCCCTGCTGCGGCCAATTGAGCATGAACTGTCTTTGGGGTAGCTGACCATAGGTCAAAAATCGGTCTGCGCTGTAGCCCTGCCAAGCAGCTTGAAACTGACTCGGATCGTAGTCAGCGGTCGGCTTAATCGGCGGGGCCGCTTGCCCTGCACCGAAATCGCGCAGTAGCACCACCCAGGTCGGCGACTGCACGGGATAGGTCCGAATAATGGCATGGAGCGGATCGCGCGGATCGGTTAAAGATTGAGGGGCACTGGGTTCTGAAAACTGACTCTGATCTTCCCAACCCCAGCGGTAGGGTACCGCACCCAACGCGAGCAGATCGCCTAACTCAGTACTGTCCAACGTGATTTTGGCGTAAACGGTGAGGTCATCAAATTGTATCCCCTGCACGCGATCGCCTTGGCGCACCACCGCTTTAGGCGCTTTGCCGACGATCCACTGCAGGTTAGGTAACTCGTTGACCCAGTCGGCAAAAATTGCCGCGCCCACTTTGGGCTCATAGGTAAAGAAGCTCACCCAGGCATGGTCTAAACCACCGGGCTGTCGTCGCTGCAATTCGCGCAAAAACGCCCCCCACAGACCGGTTTGCCAGGCTCGCAATTCATTCCCATCGGGAGCCGCCACCCCAGCTGCCGTCAACATGCCCCCCAGCCAGGGCAGCTCACTCACTAGTACCGTTTTTGCGCCGCGCCGCGCCGCCTGAATGGCCGCTGCCGTACCGCCAGTACCACCCCCCACAATCAGAACATCCGTCGTGATGATTTCAGGGGACAAGGGGATTCCTCCAAGGGGGCCAGTAAGCACAGTGGAGACCCACACGGCGCATCTCCAGTCGCTGAGGATAAGCAGCGGTTATGCCATTATTCCAAAAATCTGTGTCAATCTTTGGGCGCAACGGGTGGTTGATATTTGAAATAGCAGCATAAACTAAACAATATGGTTACTCAGGTAGACATAGAGTCTAGTCTAGGAATCAACAGAATCGTCACAGCTGCCACGACAACAGAACTGTGCTTTCTCTGTTCACAGGTGAACGAATCCAGGTGTTTCCGTCGCTGACTCTCATCGGTCAGCTCAGCTACAAACAATCATTGCTCCCCATGGAGCGAAAACCATGAATAAATTTGAGTCGAAAAAATCTCAGCCAACCGCCAATACTGATGAAGGTTGGTTCGTGCAGGTGTATGGGCAAAATCGCCGACTGCTGTGTGTGCTAGAGCCTTCTCACGGCTGGATCTTCTTGCTCGGTTGTGGTGTAGGCATATTGTTGGCTGTTGTCTGGTTCAACATCGCCCGTTATAGCGAGCCGATAGAGCCTGCCCCCCCGACCGAGATCCCTCAAACTCAAATTGACTAATCGCGTCAAAAGGCATGGCTAGCCCTAATTTCAGTGGGCATCATTGAGCCCTCCGGCGAGCATAGACAGACTGTTGCGGGGGCAATTGGGCCGGTGCGTTGGCGGAGCCTCTCCTTCAGAGAATCGCGAATATTCGCCTCGCACCAGTCTAGCCGGGTCAATCGCTCTAGCAGTTCTCACACCGTCGCTTCAACGATCGCGGTGTGGGAAAGATCCCGCCAGGTCAGTCGGGAAGCCAGATCGGCCACTTGATCAGCCAATAGAGACAGGGTTGCCCGGTTGATGAGGGTTGATAGCGGCGATCGGTCAGTAATCTGATGGTCAAACAGGGGCAGCGTTTCTAAGAGTATTCCAAAAAATAACGTGTCCAAGAACCTGGTTTCTATGAAAAACTTGCTGCAGACTGCAGACCTGTTCCCAGAAACCGGGTTCTTCAGGTGGGATATTTTTTACTTTGGATGACTCTAACTGAGTCAACGAGGCCAGCGGACTGAGGTCGATGATGGTGTTGTCTTAGAGCCAAGGTGTGTAACTGGGTGAGTTCAGCCAGTGGCTGTCGGTCAGCAATTTGATTGCTGTCTACAAAGAGCTGCTCTAAGGAGATTTCTATAGCGGAATGCGGAATTCGGAAGCCAGAATTGAAAAGCCTATCAAGCAAGGATTTCAGGCATTAGGAGTGACCTGATTAAACTGCGGCTTGCTACAACAAAGACGATACCCGTAGGGGCGGGTTTTGTTGATTCTGGGTAGCCATGATCATGAAGGTACTCGCTCAACTCGCCCTGACAGTGCCGGTATATTCTTTCTCGGCAGTCTCCTCAGTTGACGAGCGATCGCAGGGAGCAATCTCTTCAATCTGGTTCGTCCTGAGGGAGAGTCAGGTGAGCTGAGTCAAGGGGGCCATCGGATGTAGATCTGGCAAGTCCAGACGTTCGAGTCGTCCCCCCATTTCCTGACGGAGGCGCTTATTGGCTGCGGTGCAGTTCTGGGTACCGGCGATCGCGAGCAATGGGTCAATCGTTTGCTGTGTGGCGGTTGGCAGCTCTGTGTAGGCTCACATCAATCCACAAACCGCTTAAACGTGACATTTGAAGCCGCTGTTTGAGACCGCGAAAGGGAGAGCAGCCTAGCGGCGATCGCGAGGGAAAAGACCAACCAGTGGGCTTTAGAGAGCAAAGGCATTGGCCTTCCTCAGTGGCGTAGCTCGACGGGTTCAAACAGGCCGACTAACTGCGGCAATCAAACCGATAGAACCATTCCGTACAGTCGGGTTCGCCCCGTCCCGGCGGCTAATCCATCAAGATATTTAGCTGACTCATCCCCCTAGCCGATTGCAGTATGATTTCACCAACCATTGCCGATGGCTAGGGAGCTGTGAGGGCAAGGGAGCAAAGAAACTGGAATGGTCGTCTTACTGCTGCTGTAGAGTACTGATTTGGCAACTGTAGAAGATCTCTATAGTATCGATTTACATTAACCAGGGAAATATTTTTACTTCGAACCAAAAGTAGAGCTTATGAATGAAATTTAAGATTTCATTCCAGATTCACCTGCCCAGCCGCCTGAATCATTGAGTTCGATGATAGACTCATACACATGAGGAAGCAATTCTTCATTGACTTGAATCTATGAAGGTTGGGACGCATCGCGCTCGCCTTCTCCCTCGTTTGGAGGTCGGCCACCTCCAAGCACCCTATCGGTAGGGTTTCGCGCAACACCTGTGATGTAGAGGCGAAGCGCTTCGTCTCTGCTTTCTTCAAGCTTTGTATCTCTCGCTAACACAATGCACCACTCTTCAGCGATGAGGAGGCGGAAGGAGGTCTTATGACAAAATTTTCTCGCATGACTCATTGGAACTTCCTGCACGTCGTAGGAGCTTCCGCAGCCGTCTCTATCTTCATCTCTGGTTGGCCGTGTTTCCCACAGTCTGCAGCTGGTTTGCGGCTTTGGGGTGAGTACGATGGCGTTCAACCTGAAGGGTTGTAACTTTCATCACTCGGTGCTGGATGCTTCGGGGCGTCTGGTGTTGACCGATGCCGACATCATCAACCGGGCTAATCTGGGTGCCCAGTCGATGCCTTCCCCGAATGCACACCCTTTTCCGTTGCTGCTAGCGATGAATGACCGCTCCCCATCTGAGTGGATACCCAAAAACGCTTTCCCAGATGCATCGCTCGGATTTTACGAACCAATTGCTGGAGGAATGACACGTGGATTTTTTGTCCGATTTTTTGACGCTCTTTTTGGGGAAGCTGCAGTCCCCGACACTTGGCTTTCTGCTAGGGGGCATGATCGTTGCCGCTCTCGGTAGCCGACTAACGATTCCCGATGCGGTCTATAAGTTCATCGTCTTCATGCTGCTCCTCAAAGTCGGCCTAAGCGGTGGCGTTGCCATCCGCAATGCCAATCTGGCGGAGATGCTGTTGCCTGCGCTGTTCGCTGTAGTCATCGGCATCCTGGCCGTATTCATCGCGCGCTATACGTTGGCCCAGCTGCCAGGCGTCAAAACCTTGGATGCCGTGGCAACCGGGGGTTTATTCGGGGCTGTGAGTGGCTCAACCCTCGCCGCTGGCATCACAATGCTGGAAGCGGAAGGAATGCAGTATGAGGCCTGGTCCGCCGCCCTTTATCCCTTTATGGATATTCCCGCGCTGGTGACGGCGATTGTCTTGGCAAGCATTTATGCTGGCAAGCAGAAGCGCGAAAAGTATCTCAAAAATGAGGAGTATCTCAGGAAGGAAGAATATAGCGGCATGCAGCCCGTTGCCGCCGGTGGATATTCCAACGTTGACCCGCGTAGTACTGCAGGCGGATATCCTGGCGAAACGGGCGGTACCGGCGGCGGGTCTTCCAGTCAGTCAGGGAGTGCCCCAAGCAATCGGGTCAAGATCTGGCCCATCGTCAAGGAGAGCCTCCAGGGATCTGCGCTCTCGGCTCTGCTGCTCGGTCTCGCGCTGGGGATTATAACCCGACCTGAGAGCGTCTATGAAGGCTTCTACAATCCCCCCTTCCGCGGTCTGCTTTCGATCCTAATGCTGGTCATGGGTATGGAAGCTTGGTCAAGGCTTGGCGAATTGCGAAAAGTGGGTCAGTGGTACGCCCTATATGCCGTAGTGGCGCCGTTACTCCATGGGTTTGTTGGCTTCGGTCTCGGCTATATTGCCCACATCACGACTGGGTTTAGCCCTGGCGGCGTCGTACTCTTGTCTGTCATCGCCGCCTCCAGTTCAGACATCTCCGGGCCGCCCACGTTACGCGCCGGCATTCCCAAGGCTAATCCCTCCGCCTACATTGGCGCTTCGACAGCCGTGGGCACACCGATTGCGCTTGCCGTAGGTATACCGCTCTTTATCGGGCTCGCCCAAACATTAATGTGAGGTGGCTGATGCCAAACGAGTCGTGGTCTGCCGGTGCTTCCCTCATCCGGCAGCCAACGCGGCAGCTAGACCAATGCACTATCGCTCGGGGTTGTCGTTTCCCTAAATTTCTATATCGTTCAATAAATACACATGTTAGGAGGTAAACCACATGGCTAAGCCAGCCAGCAAGCTCGTTATCATTACGGAAAAGTTGCTGCTGAATAAGGTCGCCAACATCATCGACGAGGCCGGGGCAACCGGTTACACAGTGTTGGAAACTGGCGGTAAAGGTAGTCGCAACGTGCGCTCGTCAGGACAACCCAGCGTTTCCGACACCCAGGCGAATATCAAGTTTGAGGTGCTCACCGAAAATCGAGATATTGCCCTGAAGATTTCGGATCGGATTGCGCTAGAGTTTTTTGACGATTATTCGGGCATCGCCTATATCTGTGACGCGGAGGTACTTTACGCGCACAAGTTCTGTGGGCCAGACGGCTGTTGAGTCGAGATGACTCAAACCTAGATCAAAAAAGCCGAGGTTATACCTCGGCTTTTTTAGTGGCCGGGTTTTGTGTTTACGGGACGTTGACGCCAACGAAGCAGTCATTGACCCAGACCGGCGCGGATGATGGTGGGCTGACTGAGGCGACGGCTCAAAAACCTGGTCAGATTTTCGGCGGGTATCGATCGCGTGGATCTTGTCCATTCTCGCCGCAGGGCTGAATCTCGATGAGCCCTGCGGCGCGTTGGGTGCGATAGGGAGCAGCGGAAAAGACGGCTGCTGCTGCGTAGCAAAGCTTCAGCAGACTACTGAACCACGTCTCATACCGCTCTGATGAACTGGTAAAGTTTGTCAGTCAGGTAACTGCGCAAGCATTCAGAAGGCTGTCGGTTAGGGTGTGGTGAAAGGCTAGATCAGCGACTATTCAAGGTGAGTGTTTGGGGCGATCGCCCGTCGCCAATATCTCTCCATTTCCCTACCAGCCAACCACTTCAACAGTGAGGGATTAAGCATAGATCTTCTCAAGATAATGCACCTCAGGCGCATCTTCCCGTTGTCCTAAATCTACCCAGCCATGCTTTAAATAAAATCTCATCGCCAGCCAATTTGATGGGCTCACACTTAACCGGGCTGATCGGCACCCTAGTTCTCTGAGAAAATTCGTGGCATGTTGCTCTAATTGTTGCCCCAACCCTTGGCCACGGAATTCTGGAATTAAATAAAATAAATGGACATGGCCCACGCGAAAATCTTGCTTCCAGCGCCCCATTTCAATTTGTCCAATAATTTGATTTGCCTGCCAAACATGAACACAACTGTGCGGGAGTGTTCTCATTTTTTGCTCTAGCCAGTGCAAGTATGTGGCGATGCCGTTGCCATCCATGCTGTAGAACAGATCGGCTGAACCAAAACTACAAACAAAGGAATCGGCTCTAAATTCAACACAGAGATCTCGATGTTGGGTGAGATTAATGGGCCTAAACTCCAGCATAGAAAATCTGAGCGTCTGTTTCTCTGAGATCAATCGCCGGGCAATAGCATCAGCAGGTTCTTCTTTTCGTCATCTTGCCTGATCCGACCTGTGATACCAATTCGCTGAATTTAGACTTCTCATCTAAAAATTGTGTAGCCCCCTTCGACAAGGGGGCAGCGACAGCGGGGGATCCCCGATTTGTAGCGCTATTTTGCAGAACTGGTATGACTAATGATTTTAGTTGCGCGCAGGTCACGGATGGTAGCGATCGCACCGCTCGATAAAGCGCTGAGGCAATGCTGGTTGGGCTCCCCAATGTAGATGCACGTAAGACGCATGGATGGAGCCGCTGCCCCAGCCTTCTGTCCCGGCTGGGACGGGTGCCTCATCCAGTAAGGGATAGGCACGCACAGCGCATAGAGGTTCAGCAGGCTGAGGCGCGATCGCCGAGCGGTGAAATTCGTGGCCCCAAAACTGTTGACCAGGCACCACGAGCGGGCTGGTCTGCTGCACCGTCACTTGGCGATAGCCCAGCGTCAATTTGCCGGTCATAGTGGTCGTCATCGGTATCGCCCCCAGCATCGGCCAGGCTTGCCCCTCAAAATCAACCAGCGATTCACAGAGATACATCAGTCCGCCACATTCGGCATAGATAGGCAGACCCGCTGCGACCGGCTGGGCGATCGCGGCTCGCAGGGACTGATTTTGTGACAGCTCCGCCGCAAACATTTCCGGAAAGCCACCGCCTAGCCACAGCCCCCTCAGGTCGGGCGGCAAGGCTTCATCCGTGAGAGGACTAAAGGGCACTAGCTCTGCCCCAAGACGAGTCAGAATTTCAAGATTATCTTCGTAGTAAAAGTTGAAGGCGCGATCGCGCGCGATGCCGATGCGAATCTTGCCCGCCGGTGAGCTGTGAGTGGGACGAGGCTGTGAGTCTCCCAAAGTTACCGTTGTGGAAGAATCCGTCGCCTGTTGCAAGACCTGATCCAGCGTCTTCCAGTCAAAGCACCGTTGCCCCAGCGTCGCGAGATGGCGAAATCGTTGAGGCAAATCGGACAGTTCATCGGTCGGCACCAGGCCCAAATGGCGATCGGGGAGGGTGACCGCATCGTCTCGTCGCAGTACCCCCAGCACGGGCAACCGCAGAGGGGCGATCGCCGCTTTGAGCATTGCCAGATGACGATCACTCCCCACCCGGTTCAACACGACTCCAGCCATCTGAACACGGGGGTCTAGGGTTTGGTACCCATGCACAATGGCCGCCAGCGATCGCGACAGTCGCGCACAATCCACCACCAAAATAACGGGACAGTTCAACAGACGCGCCACATGGGCGGTGCTGGCCCAGTCGGTGCCACCTGCGCCGTCAAACAGCCCCCTCACCCCTTCGCCCACGGCGTAGTCGGTGGCGGCACTCTGTTGTTGAAAGCACCGCTGCACGTAGGTTTCGGAAGTTAGTACGGGGTCTAAATTGTAGGCCGGACGTCCGGTAATCGCCCGGTGAAACATCGGGTCAATATAGTCTGGCCCGACCTTAAACGCCTGCACCGATTTGCCACGCGATCGCAGAGTCGAGAGCAGCGCCATCGTTACCGTTGTTTTGCCCGAGCCGCTGCGATCGCCCGCAATAATCACTCCACCCATACATCAATCCTGAGGCCCTCGGCTTTTTTGCCAAGGGGGCCAATTTCGTTAACAATACTGCCAAAAGACTGGGGGCTAAATGCCTGATCTACATCTCTACAGTTCTGCAGTTTGTCCGTTTGCCCAGCGCACCCGCATTGTGCTGCAGGAAAAGGGGCTCGACTATCAGACCCACGAAATTGACCTGAAGCAAAAGCCCGCTGATTTCCTGGAAATTTCACCCCATGGCAAAGTGCCGGTGTTGCTCTGCGGGGGCGATCGCATTTGGGAATCGGCAGTCGTCAACGAATATCTGGAAGAACGGTTTCCCCATCCGGCCCTGATGCCATCAGCACCGAGGTTGCGAGCCCTCGTCCGCATCTGGATTGATTTTGCCAATACCCGTTTCACGGGGGCGTTTTACAAACTGTTGCTGGCCCAAACGCCGAAAGATCAAGCCGACTGGCGCACTGAGATGACTGAGCATTTGCACTTTATCGAGCAGCGCGGCCTCCAGGAACTCTCCAGTGATGGCCCTTATTGGCTGGGCGATCGCCTCAGCTTGCTCGACATGACTTACTATCCTTGGTTTGAACGCTGGCCAGTTTTAGAGCATTACCGGGGCTTGAGTATTCCAGCTGATTGCAAGCGACTGCAACAATGGTACGCAGCGATGGGCGATCGGGCAGCGGTGCAGGCAACCGCACAGTCTCCCAACTATCACATTGAGCAATATGCTCGCTATGCCGACAACACTGCCACCACCAGCAGTGCTCAAGAAATGAAGCGCTATTGATGGGTTAGCGATTGTCTGCTTTCGACAGGCAAAAAAAAGGACGCCCGAAGACGCCCTTAACTCAGAGGTTTTGGAATGGAACCTAGCTATGACCGCCAGAGACAACCGCTAAGAGGGTCGGCATGTTAGCAGCCAAAAGATATGCAAAGGTTGCTCCCCCGATGCCACCGATCAAAAAGCCACCGGCAAACTCGCTCCAACCTTCATCGGTTGAAAAGGCCTCAGGCGGGCTAAACGGTGTTGTCGTGCCAGACACGGCTGAGTTAACCCCCGCGCCAGAATAAATCGATAGGCAGGCGGTCAAAATAACCACGAGGGAAGCTGCCCCGAGCAGCCCCGCCAATCCTGGAATATCAGAATCGCGCAGGGGGCCGAGCAACGCAAAGGGACCATAGAGTAGATACCCGTGGGCCATACCAACTTCGAGTCCCCGACGTTGGGGAGACAGCCCTTTGCGATAGGCTGGCAGATTTCCAATAAAGGCTTTGGTAAAGCCGGAAGAATTGAGCGGGGTTTCCAGATTACCAATCTGGGGATCCCCCGCGGCAGTAATGGCGTCAGACATATTTTTGAGCTCTCCTACTCACAGCGATGAACAGACCACAGCAAAGATTTTCAACCTACAAAGTTACCCCTTAAGGGTGCATTAGCAGGTCAGGAAAAAATCGATTGAACTCAATCAAAATGCCTGCTGTGATGACCATCCAAACAGTCGCGAGGACAGGAGCCGTTGACAAATAAGTCAGAAAGTTTTTACTCATGAGTGCTCTCCAACAAGCGTGAACATAGCGAAGTGTCTAGCGAGGAGACACAGTGATTTCATCATCTTTGGCAAACATTTCGCCGCTGATGATGTCTTTAGTTGCAGTTAAAGGCCAAGCAAAGCCGGAGAGAGAACATTTGACCGCCAGAGGCACGTCGATAACGATCTCTTTCTCTTCGGGACTTTTTTCACCCCGAACAGCAATCACGTAGGCTCGACCGACCCAGCCGATCCAACCCGCAATGTACAAAAACAGCAGGCTGGGAATGATGAATTCGCCCAGGTGAGCCAAATCGCCATCCACGATCAGATGGGGCAGCCCATCTTCGCCGCAGAGCAAACTAGAGTTGCCATAAAAATCGAAACGCGCCTTAGCCTTATCCGTGGTGGCAGCAGCGGCACGCTTTTGAAAAGCCGCATTTTCGCCACAGGGGGTCAGGCCAGACACGTTATCACCTGCGATGCTCGCAGATGCTGGTAAGGCGAAGCCAAACCAGAGAGAAATTACAAGAGCCAGTGCAAACAACCGTCGCATACAGTGGTTTCCCTTTATTACACAAAGGTCAAAGTTTTGAAGCCAAAACGTTAAGTTATTTGTAGGGATTCTCACCCAACATTGCAGGCCATAATACCCTGCTGCCGATGCCCGGTAAAGCAAAGCTGGTGCGGGGTTTACATCTCTCAAAGTTTTGTACTGCGTTTTGTAAACGACATTTGTGAATGACTACAGTCTTAGCCTTAGAAACGAGTTGTGATGAAACAGCCGCCGCTGTGGTGCGCGATCGCACTGTGTTGAGTAGCGTTGTCGCCTCGCAAATTGAGATTCACCGTCGCTATGGCGGCGTCGTGCCTGAGGTTGCCTCGCGCGCTCATGTCGAGAGTCTGGGCACCGTCACGGATACCGCCCTGCAGCAAGCGCGGGTACAGTGGGCCGACATTGCCGGGGTCGCCGCCACCTGTACGCCGGGACTCGTCGGAGCCTTGATGGTAGGGTTGACGGCGGGCAAAACCCTGGCGCTGTTGCACGACAAACCCTTCCTCGGGGTGCATCACCTCGAAGGGCATATCTATGCGTCCTACCTCAGTCAGCCGGATCTGCAGCCGCCCTATCTATGTTTATTGGTGTCGGGGGGCCACACCAGCCTGATTCATGTGAAAGGCTGCGGCGATTACGAAACCCTGGGTAAAACACGGGATGACGCGGCAGGCGAGGCCTTTGACAAGGTGGCGCGGCTGCTCGATTTGGGCTATCCCGGTGGCCCCGTGGTTGATCGGCTAGCGGCGACGGGCGATCCCCAGGCATTTAAGCTGCCCGAGGGCAATATTTCTCTGCCAGGGGGCGGTGTGCATCCCTATGATTCCAGCTTTAGCGGGTTAAAGACGGCGATGTTGCGTCTGATCCAGTCGCTCAAAGACACTGGGGTAGAGCCGTTGCCCGTCGCTGATTTGTGCGCCAGCTTTCAAGCCACCGTGGCCAAGGGACTGACCAAACGAGCTATTCGGTGTGCGGTGGATCATCAACTCACCACGATCGCCCTCGGCGGTGGCGTCGCCGCCAACAGTGGATTGCGGCAACACTTGGCGGCGGCCGCACAGGCACATGGGCTGACGGTGCTGTTCCCCCCTTTGCAGTACTGCACCGATAACGCGGCGATGATCGGCTGTGCAGCGGCGGATCATTTGCATCGTAACCACCACTCAACCTTTGCCCTGACTACCCAGTCACGGATGCCTCTCTCAGAAGTCATGGCGCTCTATGGCAATTGAGCCATGATTTCTGAGAGAGGCAGCGGTGGGAGATGGAGCGTGATCGCAAAAAATCCCCGCTGGTGCAAGCACAGCGGGGAATCGTCGGAGAGAAGAGGGCACAGACACAAGCAAACTTCGGACAACAAGGATTAGTCCTTATCCAGATTTTCGCGACGGCTTTCGTCTAAGCTCGCAGCATCCTTATCCAGGTTTTCGCGGCGTAGCTCGTCAAACTTAGAACCCTTTTCGAGGTTCTCTTGACGCAGTTCGTCGAGGTCGCTGGCATCTTTGTCCAGATTCTCTTGACGGAGCTGATCAAAATCAGTGCCCTTAATCTGAATTTCGGCCACAGCATCTTTGTCTAAATTCTCGCGACGTAGCTCTTCAAAGCTGGCAGCATCCTTATCGAGTTTTTCGCGGCGCAGCTCGTCAAACTTAGAGCCCTTTTCGAGGTTCTCCTGACGCAGTTCGTCGAGGCCGCTGGCGTCCTTGTCCAGGTTTTCCTGGCGGAGCTGATCAAAGTCAGTGCCCTTGACCTGGATTTCAGCCACAGCATCTTTGTCCAGATTTTCGCGACGCAGCTCATCAAAGCTAGCGGCATCCTTGTCTAAGTTCTCTTGACGCAGTTCATCAAAATCAACGCCTTTGACGTAGACCTCAACGACCGCGTCCTTGTCTAAATTTTCGCGACGTAGCTCGTCGAAGTTGACCGCATCTTTATCTAGATTTTCGCGGCGTAGCTCGTCAAAGCTGATGGTCTTGACGGTGATTTCGTGGCTGGCATCTTTGTCTAAATTTTCGCGGCGCAGCTGGTCAAAGTTACCAGCGTCTTTATCGAGATTGTCTTGACGCAGCTCATCAAAGTCAGGAGCAGCGTAGGCAGCGGGAGCCACAGCAACAGCGGCAACGGTCAGAACGGTTAGGGCAATGGCGAAGCGTTTCATCGTTTTGAACTCCTTAAGAGTGGTTGGTGAATCAATCATCTTGAGTTCTATAGTGCGGGGCCGTCCT
>JBHJJI010000414.1:0-5686 GCA_050042805.1 Leptolyngbyaceae cyanobacterium | reverse complement strand
CTCGTGCTATTGTCAATGGCACAAATTTTCAAGGCACAGTCTATAACGCGGATACACAGTTTCCAGAGGGCTTTGACCCGGCAGCGGCAGGAGCCGTCTTAGATGAAGCTGCTGCTGACTGCCCACCTCTAGAGTGATGTTTGGGCGGCAGCAGCATGCACCTGAGTTCTACAAAGGCGGTCTGTTCAGTGAGTATCGGCTTCTCAAAGTCTTAAGAGTCATCAAAATCCGTGTGCTTCGGGAAAGCAACGGGCAGAATCTGAAAGTACATCTGGGGGCAGGCTCGCGGCAATGTGGCTGTCGGCCTTCATCGCTTGACCGATGATGTGCTCGCTCAACGCTTGATCGCTTGAGTCAGCGCTGCCCCAACTTTGTCTTTAAGGAACTGGGCATGACCAACCTCGACTCAAACAATAACGATAAAAAGATCATTGCGGGTGTTTTAGGCATTCTGCTAGGAGCATTAGGGATTCACAAGTTTGTGCTGGGCTACACCACCGAAGGGGTGATCATGCTGGTGGTCAGCATTGCTACCTGCGGCATCGGAGGCGCGGTCATGGGCATCATCGGCTTGATTGAGGGCATTATTAACCTCACCAAAACGGATGAGGAATTTCAGGCGACCTATGTTGATGACAAACGTGCCTGGTTTTAGGCACTTGTGCTATGAGGTTCTAGTAATTAACGAATGACGTGCCCTAATGATCAAATCTCGCCCCTCGCGCCCTCTGCTCTGGCCTAACTCATCGGCTGCGACGCTGGTTAATCCCTGGCGATCGCAGGCTGTGAGAACGGCACCGCGACTAAAAGCGCCCGCTTGGCGGTGGGGCGCGATCGCGGCCATGGGGACGCCCTTGCTGGTGGCTGTCGGCATCAGCCAAGGGGGACTGTCATTGCCATTGCCGCCCTGTTTGTTTCAAGCGGTGTTGGGCTTTCCCGCGCCGAGCTGTGGACTGACGCGGGCGTTTTTGGCGCTGGCGCAGGGTGACTGGCAACTGGCGCTGTCATACCACCTGTTTGCGCCGTTGCTGATGGTCCTGTTGGGGGCGATCGTCCTCATCTCTGTCGGTGAGCTGATCACTCGCCGTTCATGGCTGGCGCTGTATCGGCGTTGGCTGCCGCCTTCTACAACGCTGCCGCTGATCGCCCTGTTTTTGGGATATTACGGTCTGCGGCTTTGGGCGCGATACACGCTGCCGTCATTGCCTTGGGGACTAGAAGAGACCGCCCTTTGGCAGCAGTTTCTCACTGGCGCATTGGCGCTTTAAGGAGATTTCTGAGAAAGAATATACCGGCACTGTCAGGGCGGGTTGAGCAAGTCACCGGCATGATCATCGCTATCAAGAATCCACAAAACCCGCCCCTAAGGGTATCGTCTTTGCTAGAAATCTCCTAAGTCCGCAATTTGCAATGCTTTACACACAAGTCGCTTGCTTTTCAAAACAAGAACTTTAGAGATCGTTTGCGGCCTTTTCACAGGCCGTATAACCTCACCTAAACTCTCCTAAGCCCTCCGGGCAGGCTTCGCCAAAAGCAAGGAGAGGAACCGGAAACTCTGCCCAATTCGGGTCAAAGTTTGCAGCAGAATTTGAATCAACCTCTCCTTGACAAGGAGAGGTGCCGCAGGCGGTGAGATTTTCCCGTTCAAGCGAGACGCTGATAATTCAACAAGAGAAGCTATGAAAGGTCGCAAAATTCCGTTCGTCATTGGGTTGGTGCTGTTGAGCAGTACCGGGGGGGCAGCGATCGCCCAAACTGAGCTACCGTTTTTGCTTAAAGAAGCGGCTCTGATGCTGCCATTGCAGATTGCCGCCCTCAGTTATGTGGTGTGGTACTGGCGAGGCCGCGATCGCTCCGACCGTTCCCGTTCCCACGACATCAACTCGGTTTGACCGCATAGGAGTAACCCGGCGACGTCGTTTTAGCTGCGCAGCAATCATGCTCGCCGACGCTCGCGATATGCAATCTCTGCGGTGAATTGACCGCAACGGGTATTGAACGTTCTCGTGGGGGCGATCGCGATCGCCTGTTGGGCAAATAATTTAGGTAATCAGCGGTTAAAATTCACGTTTTTTTCAGATTGACGACCCCACAAAGCGTGATGCTAGGCTAACCCTGCATTTGTAATGAAGGATTTTTGTGATGGTTAAGTCCGCGCAGACCGACAGTCATCGCTGGTGGGAAACTGGCGTTATTTATCAGATCTATCCCCTCACCTTTGCCGATGGTAACGGCGATGGCACGGGCGATCTGCGCGGCATTATTCAGCGGCTCGATTATCTTAACGATGGCCAGCCTGACAGTGAGCAGTCCTTAGGCATTGATGCGATCTGGCTATCGCCGGTCAACAAGTCACCCATGGTCGATAACGGCTATGACATTGTTGACTACAAAGATATTTGCCCCACCTTTGGCACCCTGGAAGACTTTGACGAGCTGCTTGCCCAGGCCCATCAGCGCCACATCAAAATCATTGTCGATTTGGTGGTCAACCACACCTCCGATGAGCATCCCTGGTTTGCCGAGTCGGCGTCGAGTCCAGACAATCCCAAAGCCGACTGGTATCTGTGGCAAACCCCCTTCGAAGGAGAAGACCAGCCCAACAACTGGCAGTCCTACTTTGGCGGCACCGGCTGGACCTACTGCGAGGCGCGGGGACAGTTTTATTTCCACACGTTTAACAAAAACCAGCCTGACCTCAACTGGCGCAATGCGGAAGTGCGGGCGGCGGTGTATGACATTGTGCGCTTTTGGCTCGATCGCGGCGTCGATGGTTTTCGGCTTGATGCCTCTAGCGTGTATAGCAAAGACGCCTACTTTCGCGACAATCCGTTGAAATATGGAACCACGGACAAAAATGTCTACAACAACTACCACCACCTCTACGACAAAAATCTGCCCGATAACCACCAAATCATTCGCGAGATTCGAGCCGTCATTGATGAATATGGCGATCGCGCTCTGATTGGCGAAACGTTTATCGATAATCGCCTCTACGATTCCATCATTTTTCATGGCGTCAACAACGACGAGCTGCACCTGCCGATTACCTTCGAGTTTCCCTTCAGTCCTTGGTATCCGGGCTATCTCCAGCGCGAAATCGAAAAGAAAGAAAAGGTCACCCCGGAGGGCGCTTGGCCCTGCTACTTCCTCGATAATCACGACATTCCTCGGCACCTCTCGCGCTGGGTTGAGTGCAGCCTATGGGTTGACCCGCAGGCGATCGCCAAAGCGGCGGCCACGCTATTGCTGACGGTGCGCGGCACGCCGCTGCTTTACTACGGTCAAGAGCTGGGCATGGTCGATAACACCGACATCCCCGAAGATAAGCTGCAGGATAAGGCAGTCACCAAAAGCGATGAGGGCGAAACCCCGCCCCCCCGCGACGGAGCGCGCACGCCCATGCAGTGGGATGATTCAGCCCATGCCGGTTTTAGCTTTGGCAAAGATGTGGAACCCTGGCTGCCGGTGCATGAAAATTACTCCGAGGTCAATGTGCAGCAAGAGCTGCAAGATCCTGACTCGATTTTGAACTTTTATCGGCGGCTGCTACAGGTGCGCAAGCAAAGTGCGGCGCTGCAATGGGGTGGATGGCGATCGCTGATTCACTATCCCCATGAGCACATGGTGTATCTGCGAGAGACCGATACAGAAACGGTACTCGTGGCGATCAACTTTTCCTATGAGCAGCCGCTGGCGATGGATGTGTCAGTTGGGAGAGAAGCCTGGACGGTGCTGCTCTCGACAGAGTTTGAGGCCGGTAAACTCATCGACCTGCCAGACAATCTGCAGGCGTTTGAGGTGTCAATTCTGCAAAAGACCCGCGCCTAACTGCTCCGATCAGAATCTGATAGTGCCGAATCAAATCAGCTCTATCCTTGAGCCCCCGCAACTGGCTATGGCGACGGGTGTGATTAGTCGCAGCGGTTATCAGAGATACGGAGAGGGCTGTGTTAAAAGTAACGGTATGTTGCTAGCAACTTGTGTCATGGCTAATGCTGGGCATGGCCGATGCCATTATCAAGAAAATCGAAGAAGCCAGATTTGTCGTGCTGCTACAGAGCATTGCGAGCAAGCTCACAGACAGCCCACTTATTTGATCTACAGGATCTATAAAATTCCTCAGTGCCCGATGCTTGAACCGTGGTGTCTCAGTCTTAATGCGGCAGTAATTCTCTGGAGAAAGCGCATTCAGCTTGGCTTTATCTGAGGAAAGCCAGATAAAGAATCCGTGAGTTCACAGTGGCTTCGGCTGATTACCATCAAACTTCACCGTAACTTCGCCTAAGTGTATTCGCCTGAATCTATCGTATTGATAGATACATGGAGAGGATAGCGATGCGTATTGATCTTTTAGCCCTTGGAGCGGCGGTTGTGATTCCGGTGGCGATCGCAGCTCAACCGGCATCGGCGGCAAAATTTTCCTATGATTCTCAATCCATTGGCGGCAACCAAAATGTTGGCGTTCATAAGTCCATCACCACGACCTATGACATCAATAGCGAAGTGCTGACCTGGTCTTCTACCTTTGCTGAGAAGAATGGGAAACTGGCGGATGGTGCTTGGTTGGTGCTGAGTGAAGGCCCCAATCCGAAAGGAGACAAGCAAGAGTACACGATGTTCTATCTGGACGGCGTGGCCGAAAAGCTGACCGCTTACACCTACAACGGTCGTAACGGCAGCAACAGCTGGCAAGACAGCAACAGCGTCTATCTAGATTCTTGGGACTTAGATGTCAGCACTGTGGGCAATGAGCGCACCTTCAGCTTTGCGGTTGACATGACCGATATCAACAGCCGGACGGATCTTGGCAATGACTGGAAAGGCACGTTTTATGAGGAGAAAATCGGTATTTGGTTCCACGGTGTTGCCGATGTTGATGCTACATACAATGCCTCTCACGAGTTGACGAAGTTCAACTACAGCAGCCAGGGCTGGTACGACACCGCTAACGAAGATGCGGAGAAAGTGCCGGAGCCTTTTCTCGCGGTGGGATTAGGCGCTGCAGCGGCCTTTGGTGCAGTGCGGCGTAAGCGCTCTACTGCAGTTTAGAACTGAGAAGTTGCCCCATTTGACCTGATAAGGCAACTCTCCTTGAGAATGTAGATAATATCCTCAAACCAACCTCAGCACAGGTAATCAATTTACCTTGAGGACTGTTTGGACTGTCACCTTCCCTCGCTTGTCATTGACGAGCGAGGTTTTTTCGTTAGGTTTTTTGTACGGAAAAAGTAATGTGGTCGCCATGGTTTAGATCAGCCCCAACTGCCGCTTCAACGCTTCCGGCACTCCAATTGCATTTTCCAACCCCTTCACCCCTTCCCAGTTCGCCTTTTCATTCCACTGAATCATCTCGTACTCATCCGGTAACGTAGCACCTGTCAAATCGGCGTGGTGGAGGTCAGCGTCACGGAGGTCGGCGTGGCGGAGGTCAGCGTTACTGAGGTCGGCGTAGCGGAGGACGGCGTTGCTGAGGACGACGTCGCTAAGGCTGGCGTTGCTGAGGTTGGCGTTGCGGAGGTCGGCGTAGCTGAGGTTGGCATTTCGGAGATTGGCGTAGCGGAGGTCGGCGTAGCGGAGGTCGGCGTAGCGGAGGTCGGAGTTGCGGAGGTCGGCGTTTCGGAGGTCAGATATTAGGAGGGAGGCGTAGAGGAGGAAGGGGTTGATGAGGGGGGGGGGGCGGAGA
>JBHJJI010000413.1:0-17488 GCA_050042805.1 Leptolyngbyaceae cyanobacterium | reverse complement strand
GACACTCGTCTCTATGCAGCTCTCAAGGCTCTATCGATATCACAGCCACACCTTTCCTGGTGCCTATGGCGGTATGGCCCCACGCCGAACCCATCCCGAACTCGGTTGTGAAACATATCTGCGGCGAAGATACTTTGGGGGTTGCCCCACGGGAAATTAGCTCGGTGCCAGGTTACTAATAACGCAAACCCCCCCATCTCTCACAGTAGAGATGGGGGGATTGTGTATTGGGAGGGCGTTGATCAAGGCATGAATCTTGTATGAACGGAAACATCCTGAAAAGACTGCGCCAGCATTGCTACAGTGCCAATAACTTTGTTACTTCGTAGATAGCAAGTTCGGACATTCGAAAATATTCAGGCTGAAGCCAATCATCTAAAAAGTTTGGCATGGGTGGCGAAGCCGTAGATGTTCGGAGTTGTGATTGCGGCGATCTCCCGATCTACACTAGATAACAGATGCTTCGTAAATGGTTGTATGGTGCGATCGCCGCGATAAACTTCCGCCATCATGTTGTTGGTTACGCGCGCAGCGGGGCAATCGAGCCAGTTTGCTGAACTGTTGGCAGCAGCCGGAATGGGGGTTATTGAGATGCCAGCACTGGAAATCCGCCCCCCCTCTAGTTGGCAGCCTTTAGATGGAGCGATCCGTCAGCTCAAGCATTATAACTGGCTGATTTTGACGTCTGCGAATGCGGTTTCTTTTTTCTTTGAGAGATTTGAGAAAATTGGACAGCGAGCGGATTTAAAAGCTGTGAAATTAGCTGTCGTTGGAAGGAAGACGGCCACGGTGCTGCGGCAATATGATCTGGAACCGGATTTCATGCCGTCTAATTTTGTGGCGGATGCACTGGTGACAGATTTTCCGGAGCCGGTGGCTGGACGGAAAATCTTGTTTCCACGAGTGGAAAATGGGGGGCGCGAAATTTTAGTGCAGGCGATGACGTCGGCAGGCGCAACCGTGACTGAGGTGCCCGCTTACGAGTCGGGATGTCCTCAAGAGCCAGATGTCGCGGTGATCGCGGCTTTGCAGGCTCAACGTATTGATGTCATCACGTTTGCGAGTTCTAAGACAGTGCGCCATACCTGTCAATTGTTCGAGCAAGGCTTAGGCAATGACTGGTTGCGGTCTTTAGACGCTGTTGCCATTGCGTCCATTGGGCCTAAGACATCAGAAACTTGTTGGGAACTGTTGGGGCGAGTAGATATTGAAGCCGCAGAATACACTTTGGATGGACTCACTCAGGCAATGACACAATGGGCCAGCGAATCATTGGCTTGACTGGTGGTATTGCTACGGGGAAGTCAACCGTCTCAGCTTATTTGGAACGACAGCATCAAATTCCTGTGTTGGATGCTGATGTTTATGCGCGTCAGGCAGTTGAGCCGGGTACAAAGATTTTGGCGGCGATCGCTCAAAGATATGGTGCTGACGTTTTGCACGCCGATGGTACTCTCAACCGTGCACACTTGGGTCAGGTTATCTTTCAAGATCCGGTTGAGAAGACATGGGTGGAGCAGCAAATTCACCCGTTTGTGCGGCAGCGGTTTATCGAAGATATGCAGCTCTTACGGTCTGTTCCTGCTGTTGTGCAATCCATCCCGCTTTTATTTGAAGCTGATTTAGCCGCTCAGGTGACTGAAATCTGGGTTGTGATTGCTTCTGAAAGCAACCAGCTAGCTCGATTGATCAAGCGAGATGCCCTTTCAGAAGAGGCGGCGCGAGCCAGAATTGACAGTCAGTGGCCATTGTCAGCAAAGGTGGCTAAAGCAGATATTGTGCTAGAAAATGATCAAACCATGACTGCACTTTATGCGCAGGTTGATCAGGCTTTATCCAGCTCGTGAGACGTAATCGCGCCGATAGTGCCTTGCACAACAATTTGATAAGTCGTCGGTGAGATCATCAGCATGTGTCCTCGTTTACCGGCAGAGACTGCAATCGTATCGAATTGAGTCGCGGAAATATCGATAAATACAGGGTAGGGCTTTTTGCAGCCAATCGCGGTGACGCCTCCACGGATATAACCTGTGAGGGCTTGGACTTCTTTGAGCGGTACGGTCTCTACTTTCTTGTTGTCTGACATTTTTGCCAAGGCTCGCAGGGCAAGCGTGGCATTGGCAGGAATGACGGCCAGACAAACCCCGGAGCGATCGCCACGGGCGACGAGGGTTTTAAAGACTTGTTGGTGGGGGAGTCCGAGTTTGTCTGCAGCTTGCTCGGCTGTCAGATCGCTGGGGTCAACCTCGTAAGTCTGAAGGTTGTAAGGAATGCTCTGCTGTTCAAGAATTCGGGCGGCATTCGTTTTCATATGAATACGAACTGTTGCTGAAGGGTAATCGAGCAAAGCACGATGGCGACCTCTTGATTGAAGGGATAGCGACAATAATTGGGCGGATAGTGGTCGCGGTGGTAGGGAAAGTCTATAGACTAAAGCATGAGATTTTCATCGTCGCCAAGGATTGATTGATCAAAGCGATCGTCGGTCAATAGCTTACAGATGAGATTAGCAAAATTCTGCCCGTTGAGCGGTTTCCTGTCGCTGGCTACCATGCCTTCTGAGTCGATCTATCGCTATCCAATACTGCTTTCGGGTGCTTGAAAGTGGGCACTTGCCGCGAATCAGCCGGCACGGTTATCCCAGGCCGATATCCGTTTTGGGCAATAAAAACCGATCAGCTGAGACGGCACCAGTCTTTTGCAGTCTGGGCGAGGTGGGGGCATCATAGACCACCAGGATCTCTTCAGTACTGGATTCGAGTAGAGTGAGCCCCTCGGCCCGATTGCCCCCACTGGTTTCAGGCAGTTCAATGGCGAGTGATGGATGATGCAGGCGTTGGTCAGTCTTTAAATCAGCAAAAGGAATGGAGAATACTTGTAGCGGGCCGTCTAACGCCATCGTCGGGCCTGCTAGAACGAGCAGTGTATTGTTCCAAGGGCACAAATCGCGAATACCTAATCCGTTCAGATTGAGAAAGTGGCGGATGTAAGGCTGCTGTTTATCCCCAATCTTCTGCAGCTTAAGCATGCCAGGTTTGTCTTCTACGAGCTGCAGTTCGAGCAAAACGGCCCAGCCCCGAAGTACAGGTCCCCTTAGACCCAGCAGCAGACGATCGCCGTTAAAGGCTAACCCTTCAATATCAAGCCCATTGTCTTTACCCGGAATGTTAGCTTTGAGAAAATCACCGAGATAGCGATCGTGCTCTAGCTGTTTGGTTAACTCGTTACCTGTTTTGCGGCGCTTGAGTTGGGCCGCTGTTAAGGTGATATCGGGATTTTTGGGATGGCTGCAGAAGGGATACAGCTGACCGTTAACCAGCGGATCCCGCCCGAGCGTGTAGCGATTTTCTTGACGCTCGATTTTGCGGAGACGTTTGAGGTTGTCTGCCGGTGTTTTCTCTGGCTTATAAGATTTGCGCTTGAGACTATGGGAACCGACAAACCAAAGATAATAATCGCTGTAGGCAATGCCCTCAATATCGATCTCTTCGTCGCTAGAGCTGGGCAAGTGCAAATAGTCAGCGATCGCAAAATGATGATGATCGTCAGCGTGATCGCCGCGATAGGTTAACCGTTCTAGGGTTGCCGTTTCGTCACAGCCGAGCCAAAGATGCGACCCAATATGTCGAATGGCCGATAGTGAGGTGCGTACCTCATCGGCCCGGGTCTCAAATTTCAAAAGGCAGGGGGGTTGACTCATAGCCGCAAGGAAACATCTGCCCAAAGATTACATGCAAAACAGCCGCAGCAAACCGCCACGGCTGTAAAAGAGCATTGATTTTTTGCAGGGGCAAACTATGACACCACAAAGGCAATCGAGCAGACGCCAACAATCAGGCTGACGGCAAAAGTCCCTAGGATGATGTAGTTGCGCTTCTCGTTGGCGCTGGGAGGCTCAGCCTCGTACATCTTAGGCTCTACAGCAAAGTTGTTAAGCCGACCACCATCTTCAACGGTATAGCGCATATCAAATTACCTTCTCGAACATTTCTATGTTTTTAACATTAACAGAAAATCGAGGCTTATCTACATATTTCTTAACATGTTTTAGATTTCATCAAGCTTTCTTCAGAGAAAAAGGTGTGATTGATGGCGCTACTGCTGCAAATGCTCTCTGAAAAAATCAACCTGGAGTTGGGCTGCGATGCGCTGTAAGCCAATGTCAAAGATGCTGTGACCGACGCCTTCAAACTCGTACATCATGGTGGGAACGCTGTTTTGGTCAATGACATCATGAAAGTTGCGAGCCATATCTACTTGTAAGAAGTCGTTAGAGCCGTGGAAGATGAGGGTGGCTGCTGTCACGTCTCCGGCACTATAGAGCGGTGAAAGGTGGCGGTAGCGTTCCGGTGCTTCCATCGGGGTGAGCCCGGTTAAATAAGACAGGAGAGAAGAATAGCCAAGCTGCCATTCGGTAAAGGCGTCTAACAAAGAGCACTGGGGGTTGGCAGCGGCAAAGACATCGGGAAATTGCGTAATGGTTTGAGCGGCGAAGTATCCCCCGTAGGAACAGCCACTGATACCCAATTGATGGGGTTGAGCCCAGCCTTGTCCGACGAGCTGGGCGGCAATTTCGACGCCCTCAATAATGTCCACTTGGCCAAAGTTGTTGTCATCGGCCTGTGAGCGATAGAACTCTGTGCCAAAGCCTTCTCGGCCGGATAACGGTACGGATAAGACCGCAATACCGAAGTTAGGCAGGAGGTTGAAGGGCATTTCGACTTCGATCGCGAATTCGTTGGTCATCGAAAAGCCGGGCCCCCCTTGTTGCCAAAAGACAATGGGACTATCGACGGGCGGGAACGCGGCACCTGCTGGTTGAATTAAGATGCCTTCTCGAGGCCCGCTGCTCGTCTCAAAACTGACGGGATGAGATTGCACCGCATTGACAGCGGCGACCTCGGCATTGATGTCAGTCAGTTGAGTGGGGGGCGCGCTTCCATCCAGGGGAATTGAGAACAATTCAGAGGGCTGAGTGACGGAAGAGAAGGCAAAAATCAGGGAATCATCGACATCAGAAACTTGCCAAGAATCGAGCCCGACGCTGCCCTCTGGTAGCGGCAACCGATTAAACGTCCCCGAGCCCATCTCGTAGGTATAGAAGTGACGATTGGTGCCGACTGTGGCGTTAAAAACCAGCGTGTCTTCGTCGACAAATTCGGCGGCGCTTTCGAGGGGGCCATCCAAAATCTGGTCTTCTATGGTGTCGATCAGGTTGCCCTGCAGGTCAAAGACTTGATAGTACGATCGCTGAGGATATAGATAGGTCGGGAATTCCCGACCCTCCAAGGTACTGGGCTCTAAGTATTTGATAATGACGAGATCGCCGCCTGGGCTCATGCTCGCGGCGGCCAGAAGATGAGCTGGGTCGTTCACCGCGTCGAGTTCTAGCACGAGGGGCTCAGTTTGGGTCAGATCGTAGACCTTGACTGTGCTTTGCTGCAAGAACAAATTGTCTGCCGGGGGGGTGCGCCCTAGCGCATCTTGATTGACGGGATCGGCAAGAGCGGGACTATAGGGCGTGCGTTCGTAGAGGTCGCGCTCTTCGATCGAGGCGGTCACGAAGACGACCTGCTGCCCGCTGTCAGACCAGGACGGCGATTGAATGTCGAGGTCAGAGGGCAAACGTCCGACTTCAATGCGATCGAGCGATCGCAGAGAAACTAGATAGATGACATCTTCGGTTTCCTCATAGACGCGCAGAGCAAACCGAGAAAAGTCAGGAGCGGCCCCCAGAATTTCTCCCGCCTCATCTTCGGTGGGATACACCGTTGTCCGAGAGACGATGCCGGTGTTGCGATTGAGGGAAACCACTTCCCAAGGACCTAAAAACCCTTCTTGGACAAAGCGAATGGTTTGATTATCGACCCATTGAATGGGCAGAATCGGCCCAAAAACTTCATATTCCAGCGCCAGGGAGTCGATGAGTTCGCCCGTGTTTAAATCAAGAAATTTGACTTGCCAATCACTTTGGCTCAGGCGATCGAGGGTGGCAACGACTAAGGTTGATCGATCGGGGCTAATATCACTTAAGACGATGGGAAATCGGGCCGACTGCAGCGTGTCTAATTTGACGAGTTCATCTTCTGAAAGGGTGGGCAGATCGGTGTCTTCGAACCCAATATTGATGATTTCTGCAGTAGCCGGGAAGGCGGTGATCAAGAGCGTTGTCGTAAAACCGATAAGACCTGGCAGAGCATGTACGCCAAAGGGCAACCAGTTCGGTCTGAAAAAAGTCATGGGCGATCGCAGCTAAAAACAGGCATCTACAACAGAAGCGTTACGGGATGCTAACTTTCCCGTTCTATCCGATTTTGGTCGGATTGGGAAATTTCAACATATATCTTTTCGCGAAAGAGTTTGTTGATTCAATGCTTTACACCAAAGCCGTTCCCCCTTCGAGCATCTCAGGGCAAGGGGAAGTCACGTTGCCGGTGGAACTGTAAAGGAGCGGGTGCTGTGGAGTGATGTGACCGGTGGCATCGCTCTAATGCTTGTCTTGAGAGGCCCAGGCTGGGGCTCAGTATTGCGTGAAGTGTGGAGAGTGCGAGTGACAGCATGACCAACACTGAGATCAGGCATTAATCGTGCCATCGGGCATGATCGTGCCGCGCAGAATAGTGCTGGTGAGTTTGACCATGACGCGATCGCCGACGGCCACCTTGGCACCGCTGAGGTCGGCGCCACTCAGATCAGCGCCGCTGAGGTCAGCCCCGATGAGGTTAGCGCCCCGCAGGTTGGCATGGCTGAGATTGGCCTGCAGCAGATTAGCGCGAAATAAGTTGGCGTTGGAAAGATCGGCCCGATTGAGGTTGACGCCATGCAAGAAGGCATCCTGGAGATTAGCGCCAGTCAAATCAGCACTGCTGAGATTGCGTCCCGAGAAGTCCTTTTCCTGGAGGTTAGCCCCTCGGAGGTTAGAGCCGCTCAGGTCAGGGTTTTGTTGGCGAGCCCGCTGGGCATTGGTGGATGAAGTGGTGGGCTCTGCCGCTGGCCGCCCTTGAGAAGCGCTGGTGCGGCTGTGGTTGACGGTGTAGCTAGGACTGCTGGGGCGACTGGCACTGGCCGCGTTGCCAGCGCCGCTGGGGCGAGGCGTGGTGTAGTTGTTCCAACCGTCGTTAGTGCTGGAGTGAGCGGCACTATTGCCGGGGGGGTAGCTGCGGGGCGGAGACTTCGGTGCGCTGTAGGCGGCAGAGGCGGGGTTGCGGGCATTGTCTCCGACCGTTGAGCCGTTGGTGGCGCTGGTGGAACCATTCTGAGAGGCGCGATCGCCATTGTCCGCACCACGATAGGCGCCATAGGTGCCATAGGCCGACTGGGCATAGCGCGATTGGTAAGCGCGATACGGGTTTTCGTACGCTTTTTGCTGCGATTGCCCGGTCGATTGACCGTAGGCTGATTTTTGCCGATAGGAGGGGTTGGTATAGCTGCGGGCGTGGGGGCGCGTGCGCGAGCGATAGCCGCTGCCATGAGTGCTTTGTGCTGTCGAGCCGACACGGGCATGGGTGCGGAGATAGTCACGCGCGTGATTCAGCTGCTTAATTTTTTCCTGAGCTTTTTCGACGAGACGCTGATTGTCTTTGGGAAGCCGGTCAGGATGCCAGATAAACACGAGATCTTTATAAGCCTGATTAACCTCTTCCATTGAGGCTCCAGGCTCTAAATCTAAGATGCGATAGGCATTATCGAGCTCTTGCATGAAGCTTCGCCGATGAGGTGCAAACTGCTATTAACGTACAGCTATTGAAATAGTCGAGGAAATGACAGTCTCTCTATTTTAATGGGCTCAGGCGATGACAGCGAGACTGTGATGGTCTCAGACTAAGGTCGCGGACGACGATCAGCGACTTTCTGCCTATTCGCTTAAGCATTCGTCAAAGAGTTTATGAATAGGATTTAACGATTGCGACCCGGTTGGCGGCTAATTCATCCCGATTGAACGGCAACCGCATTCTAAGATACCTAGAGATGTGCGATCGCCGCTGGGAGGACAGAATGCGAGTTTTGGTAATGGGTGGCACCCGGTTTATTGGGGTTTACCTGACGAAATTGCTGGTCAGTCAGGGGCACGAGGTGGTGCTCTTTAATCGGGGCAATAAGCCCGCACCGGTGGCAGGGGTGACCACGATTCAGGGCGATCGTAAAGACGCTGCTGCGCTGAAGGAAAAGCTCTCGGGGGAACGCTTTGACGCCATTTTTGACAACAATGGTCGGGAGCTGAGCGATACGCAACCCCTCGTTGAACTGTTTGGGGATCAGGTGCAGCATTTTGTCTATGTCAGTTCGGCGGGGGTATATCTCAAGTCAGATGAGATGCCCCATGCCGAAGGCGATGCCGTTGACCCCAATAGTCGCCACAAAGGCAAGTTCGCGACCGAAGACTTTTTGGCGAGTCAAAAGATTCCATTTACCTCAGTGCGCCCAGTCTATATTTACGGGCCGCAAAACTATAACGATGTTGAGGCGTGGTTTTTTGAGCGCGTTGCGCGCGATCGCCCCGTGCCGATTCCCGGTAACGGCATGGCGCTGACTCAGATGGGCCATGTGGCTGATTTAGCGGTGGCGATGGCGGCGGTGTTGGGCAATGACCAGGCCAAGGGACAGATTTACAACATCTCGGGCGATAAAGCGGTGAGCTTTGATGGTCTGGCACGGGCCTGCGCGATCGCGGCGGGCAAAGATCCTGCGGCGTTGAAACTCGTGCATTACGACCCTAAGGCCTTTGACTTTGGTAAGCAGAAAGCGTTTCCCATGCGGGTACAGCACTTTTTCACAACGATTGCCAAGGCTAAAGTCGAACTCAATTGGGCACCTCAATTTAATCTGGTTGAGGGCCTCAAAGACTCCTTCCAAAACGACTTTCTCGCGTCGGGACGGCAGGAGGCCAACCGTGAATTTCCGCTAGATGACGAAATTTTGGCCGCTAGCTGACCGTCACGGCCCAGCCGTGGTTCGTTCATCTCAGCAACAAGCGTCAGTGGGGCAAACCCACTGACGCTTATGTTTAGGTGAGTTTCACTTGAGCGGAGTCATCTGCGCCATGAAGGGTAGTGACGCCTAGAGGACTCAGGGCTAAAGCGTGTGAGAATACTTCGCGCCACGGTAGGTCAGCTCAACCTTGCCATGCTCGTGGTGAGGGATCTGAAAGGTTTTGCGGGTGAGACGAGCGCCCCGATAGACACCAATCTCTTCAGTGGCTTGTGCTTCTGTAGGCGCGAGATGAGCGTCGTAAGTGTGGCCCCGATAAGATAGTTTCATGAGTTTTCTCCAGGAAAATAGCGGCAAACAAAAGTTTTATCTGAAACTGTAGTGAAATATACAGCTCTTACCTTTATTGTATGTGTCCTAGCGTTTTTGTGAGGGCAACAACGCAATTGTTCATGAAAGAGGGATGGCTGGAGGTTAGGGTTCCCCTGGTGTCGATCGCCCTCAGCTAGCAGGGGTGGGGCTGTCTATACTGAAGGGCATTGAGCGCTGCAGCAAACTCAAGGGGGAGAGCGTGTCCGATCTCATTTTGTTTTGGCATCGCCGCGATTTACGAATCAGCGACAATCTGGGTTTAGCTGCCGCGCGATCGCGTTCTCCTCAAGTCACGGGTGTTTTTTGCTTAGACCCCAGCATTCTGAGTCGGGAGGATGTGGCTCCGGCGCGAGTGACCTACATGATCGGCTGCCTAGCCGATCTGCAGCAGCGTTATGCCGCAGCGGGTAGCGACTTGCTCATTCTCAAGACGGATCCGGTCAGTGGTATCCCAGCTTTGGCCACCGCGATTGGGGCGACTGCTGTCTATTGGAATCGGGGGGTAGAGCCCTACTCTCGCGATCGCGACACTCAGGTGGTGGCTGCCCTCAAGGAGATCGGCATTGAATTCAAGACCACCTTTTGGGATCAATTGCTGCAGGCACCGGGCACTGTGCTGACCAAGTCGGATGATACTCCCTACACCGTCTACAGTCCGTTTTGGAAGAATTGGGTTGGACAAGCCAAGACAGCGCCTGTGGCCACTTTAGAGGCTGCTGAAGGTCTATCGTCAGCCCTCAAGGCGAAGGCAGAAGCTGCCGGGGCGATCGCGCTGCCAACGGCCAAAGACCTGGGGTTTGTCTGGGATGCCCCCCTGATCCTGGAACCGGGCGAAGCCACCGCGCAAGACCAGCTCACCCAATTTTGTGAGGATGATCGCTACATTGCAGCCTATGGGGAGCAGCGCAACTTTCCCTTTGTGGAGGGCACCTCTCGCCTAAGCGCGGCGTTGAAGTTTGGCGCGATCGGCATTCGCACGGTTTGGGAAGCGGCTGATCTGGCCTATGGCCGGTGTCGCAGTGACGAAACGCGCCAACAAGTGAAAATCTGGCAGCAGGAACTGGCCTGGCGCGAGTTTTATCAGCACGTAATGTACTACTTCCCTGAATTAGCGGCAGGACCTTACCGCCAGCAGTTGAAGAATTTTCCCTGGATCAACAACGAAGATCACTTTCAGGCGTGGTGCGCAGGCCTGACGGGGTATCCCATTGTGGATGCGGCGATGCGTCAGCTCAACGAAACGGGATGGATGCACAACCGCTGCCGGATGATCGTCGCCAGCTTTTTAACGAAGGACTTGATCATCAACTGGCAATGGGGCGAAAAATATTTCATGCAAAAGCTGGTGGTTGGTGACTTGTCTGCCAACAATGGTGGGTGGCAATGGAGCGCCTCTAGTGGGATGGATCCTAAGCCTTTGAGAATTTTTAACCCTGCCAGCCAGGCCCAAAAGTTTGATCCAGATGCTGAGTATATTCGTCAGTGGCTGCCAGAGATTCGCCATTTGGATACTGCTGAACTGGTGACTGGCAAGATTCCTCTGGAAGAGTGCGATCGCGCCCAATATGCGCGACCGATTGTGGAGCACAAAAAGCAGCAGGCCCTCTTCAAAGAAAAATATCAGGCTCAAAAGGCTCGAACGTCCTCTTAGTCTCGACTTCAGATGTAAGCGTTGAATATTTTCTGGTTAAGGAGTCGGCCAGGAACAGGAAATCTTGCTAAATCAATGGACATAACGCACGCGGCTGCAATATAGTACAAAAATACTGTATTGCAGCCGCGTGAATCCATCATGAGTTTGTCGTTCAAGCCGAAGTCGCTTGCGAATCGCCGTCGAAACAGCCCGCGTCAGCACTACTCCAGCCACTATGCGGTACCGACATCAGCTCCGGTCAAGCCGGTGGCGACAGTCAGGTTGAAGCGAGTGGCTCAACAGCGCTCTGCTTGGTTGGGGGCAATGGGCTTGGCTCTACTTGGTGGGCTGATTTGGGCCGTCGCTGAACTCGGCTACCAGCCGCCGCTGGTGGAAGCGCAAGCAACACCCGAAACAGTTGAGGTGGCACAAACGCCCTGGCAGTCGGCTTCCTTTCCGGTCGAAGAGTTTTTGGCCTATACGTCAGCCTTTGGTTACCGCGATCATCCCTACGGCGGGCGCAGCTTTCATTACGGGTTAGATATTGCGGCTCCTATGGGTAGCTATATTCGGGCTTGGTGGTCGGGTCAGGTGGTGGAAGTGACAGACGATACGGCCTGCGGGACTAGTGTGGTGATCGAGTCCTCTGGTTGGCTGCATATTTACTGTCATCTGCAGGGCCATGTGGTGATTGAAGCGGATGGCGATCGCTGGCTCGTTGATCGTAACGGCGGTATTGAGATTCGCCAGGGCGACAAAGTTGAGAGCGGCAAGCGGATTGGCCGCATTGGCATGACCGGTCGCACGACTGGCCCGCATCTGCACTGGGGGATGAAATATCAAGGGACTTGGGTAGACCCGGCAGTGGTCGTCAAAGCCATGCTGGAATGATGTTGACAGCTGTGTAATACCGATTCTCGGAGACGAGGCTACACATCTGGCTCCCCTGCCACTCGGCTCCCCGGCATTTTCATGATTACATTGGAAGTCCGATCACTGAGAATGGGTATAAGGCCGAATTTCCCCGGTGCGGCGACAAATTTTGTTCCCCGACTCCTTCTGCTGAGCGCTTTCGGAGTAGCCGTATCGCTAGTCTCACCTCACTGCTGGATGAGGGTTTTAAGTGGCAGGTCTTGGTTGAGTTTGCCGCTGCGGTAGCCTTCTAAATCGAGGGTGACGTAGGTGAAGCCAAACTCTTGAAAGGCGGCGACGAGAGCTGGTAGATCCGTGGCTTCTACGAAAGCCTTGATGTCGGCTGGGGGTAGCTCAATCCGAGCGGAGTCGGCAGCTGAGCGAACCCGTAGGTTGCGGAGGCCCAGCTGGCGCAGATAGCGTTCACAGCGGGCAACTCGCTGGAGTTTATCCGTCGTGATCGATTCACCGTAGGGAAAGCGGGAACTCAGGCAGGGTTGAGAAGGTTTGTCCCACCAGGGCAGGCCGAGCGATCGCGAAATTTCCCTCACTTCTAATTTGGTGATGCCCACTTCCGCTAAGGGCGATCGCGCCCCCCGCTCTTTAGCAGCTTGAATGCCGGGGCGATAGTCGTTTAGGTCATCGGCGTTAACGCCGTCCACCACGTAGGGATACCCGCGCTCGATCGCCAGCGGCTTGAGCGTGTCGTGGAGTTCACTTTTGCAAAAATAGCAGCGGTTGGCGGGGTTGCTGGTGTAGTTAGGATTCTCCATTTCGAAGGTTTTGACCACTTCGTGAGCAATGCCAATTTCTGCCGCTTGCACTTTGGCGTCTTCGAGATCTTCGGGCATCAATGAAGGAGAGTCGGCGGTCACAGCCAGCGCGCGATCGCCCAACACATCGTAAGCAACCTTGGCCACCAGCGTGCTGTCAATGCCCCCTGAGTAGGCGATCAGAGCCCGATCCATGTCGTTAAACAGGGCCTGCAAATTGGCTAACTTGCTCATCTTCCTGAGAATCCTTATACATCGCCATCTTGACCAGACTAGCGAATTCCTTTCACAGTTTGAGCGCCAGCAATGCTGGGCTAGGGCCGATTCGCGTGACGCCGATGGATGCTGCCGATCGCTTATAGATCCAAAAAGTCGTTGTAAATCCAGCTGCCGTCATCCAGTTCTGACCACCTGTTTTCGGTGCGGCCCGTGATTGTGACTGTAGTGCCGCTAGGTACAAAGCCCAACAGGTCAAACTCTGTGCCGGGGCCTGAAAAGGCCAACGCATCTAGCCCGTCGGCAGTACTGACCTGCACCTCACGCGAATCGCCAAGGTCTGGAGGTGGGTTGGGTGGGTCTGGCTCGGTGGGGGGATTGGGTTCTGTTGGTGGATTCGGCTCGGTTGTGGGGGGTAGAGTCGTCACAGAATTGGGAATGGCGCGATCGCTATACAGCAGACTGCGGGTTTCAGGGCCAGCAATCCCGTCGGCGATTAACCCATTGAGCTGTTGAAAATTTTTGACGGCCTGCTCAGTGTCAGTCCCAAAATATTCATCAGGCACAAAATCGGCCGTGACGTAGGCCAGGGTGCGCAGTCGTTCTTCTAGATCAACGACAGCAGGGCTGCTGACACCAACTTGCAAAAAGATGGGTGTCGGCGTTGGGGGTGTCGGTGTGGGCGTTGGCGTCGGTGCCGGGTGGTTGATCGGGGCACCGAGCCGAATGAGATTGCTCGCAACCCAGGTGCCATCGGTCAGTTGTGCCCAGCCCTGCTCATAGCGACCCGTAATCGTGATCAGCGTGCCTGCAACGAGCGTATTCACGGCAGCGTACTGCACGCCGGGGCCGCTGCGAATGTTGACATTGAAACCGGTCGGCGGCGCGATGTAAGCCGTAGTCGTACCGCCGACAGCGATGTTGACCGGCTGTGAGTTGATCAGGTTGCCCGCCACCCAGGTGCCGTCAGCGAGCTGTGCCCAACCGTTTTGGTAAGCTCCCGTCAGGGTGATGGCGCTATTGCGGGGTAGGGTGTTGACGGCAGCGTACTGAGTGCCGGGCCCATTGCGAATATTCAAGTTATAGCCAGACGGCGGGGCAACGTAAGCGGTGCCTGCAGGGGGAAAGATTTTAGCCTGGAGGGTGGGGCTGACAGTGATGAGGGCGATCGCACCTACCAACACGGCGCTTCCTCGCTGTATCACCTGTCTGGCTTTAGCCACCGTCTGCGGCGGTGCGGTGGATATCGGCGTTTCGTAAAGTTCCCAGAGCAGAGGTGTCGCGAGAAAATCCACGAGGGTTGTGTCCAAACAACAGCAAAGAGCACCAGCTTTAAACAGTTTATCTGGCTGAGCCGCGCCTCTGCCCAAGCGCTCAACTGGGTTAGCCTGTGCTTGTCATTGAGATACTAGGGCTCGGTTGGCAGGAACTGCTGCAACAGAGTCAAGATGTTAAGTCCCATAATTTTTCTGATGTCTGCTGCAGTGAACCCATTTTCCTGCAGTCCTTGAGTGATCTGATTCATATTGGCAACGTCAAACGGAACGCGCACCGCGCCATCAAAGTCTGAACCCAGAGCCATATGGTCAAAGCCCACCTGATTAGCCACATAGCGAATCGCTTTCACAATGGCCTCAACGTCATCACCACAGACAGCCGTGCTCCAGAAGCCGATACCAATGACGCCGCCGGTTGCCGCGATTTGCTGCAATTGGCGATCGCTCAGATTTCTCACCCCTGCACATGTGCCCTGGACGCCAGTATGAGAAACCAAGACAGGACGTTCCGTGATTTGCAAGACATCATCAATGGTTTGGGATGAAGCATGGGCCAGATCAACCAGCATGTTGAGTTCGGCTATGCGTTGAATGACTTTTTGGCCAAACGGTGTGAGGCCTGCCTGGCTCACACCGTGGGCAGAACCTGCTACTTCGTTATCAAAGAAGTGAGAGAGTCCGATCATACGGAAACCGGCATCATACAGACGATTGACAGTGTCAAGATTGCCTTCAAACGCTTGAGCACCTTCTAAACCCAGTAACCCCGCTGTCATCGGTTGACCAGCTGCTTTGCTAGCGAGATAGGTATTGAGATCTTGCTGATTTTTGATGATCTGGAATTGGTGAGGTGATTTCTGCTCAAGTCGTTGCAGTTGCTTAGCCTGGTAGAGGGCTCGCTCAGCCAAACTAAACCAAGTAGTAATTGGCCAGCGTTGCAGCAGGGCAAGTTGTATGACGCTGTCACTATCGGCGGGATTGCCTTCCAGCAATAAGGGGGTCGGCACTTTTGTGACGACAGTGAAAACTTGCAGGGCGACATTGCCTTGCAGTAAGCGAGGCACATCGACATGACCAGACTCTGACTGCTGGGATAGGTCTCTTCCCCTCAGTAAGGAGTCAGCGTGTAAATCAACGATGGTAAGGGAGTCATGCAAAGCTTGAACGTCTGAGCTGATCGACGGCAGGGCTTGGTGACCAACTGGATTAAAGCGTTGGGCGATGAAAGTTGGCCCAATGGAAAAAATAATGATCAATAATGCGATCGCTAAGCTCGTTACCGCAATCAAGCCGAGTCGTATCAGTTGTTTGAGGGGTCTGCTGCGTCTCATGATCATTAATAATCTGATTTGTCTTGACACCTGTTTGACTCAAGGAATGTCTCATTAGGGATAGGCGGTCTTAGGTTTAGACGAGGGCAAACTATTGGTGAGGCATGATAACGATACCGCCCCCTCAGGGGACTCATCCTGTGGTTTTCACAGCAGTTTTCTGAAACGTTGTGCCATAAAATTCGGTAAGACCTTGCACAATTATCCGCCACTATACGGGTGAGACCGGTATTATCTCTCTGGGTGGCAAACTCTGGTATCAGATGTCAGTCTTAAAGGCAGTGGCAAATTAGTTTGGGTGCTGCTGAAGTCGTAAATTATCGAATGTTATAGGTTCTTGAGCTGTGGAACCCAATTTTTATGGTCCTGTCGATGATATTCCTGAGGCTCAGCGTGATGCGGTGTCGACAGGGGCTCAGGGCGGTGGTTGGCGTGGCCCTCGGCGCTGGCTAATCTGGTTTTTGGTGGGACTGCTGAGTGCGATCGCGGGACTCACGGCTTCATGGCTGACCTATCAAGAGGCTGAGACCGCTCTACCGGTGCCATTTTTGCCGATGACAAGTACGGCACAGGTCAGCGCTAATGCTAATGATCTCGTCGGTACGTCGGAGTCTCAAGCTTCTCTGCTGGGTCATTTTCCCTATGAAGAGGCTGATCCTGCTGAACTGGTCAGTGTGGCCAGCAATGCGACGATTCAGCTACAGCCTGCAGCGGCGACCAAATTTGATGAGATGGTGGCGGCGGCCCGGTCGGAAAATATCTATCTCGTGCCGATTTCTGGGTTTCGCTCAAAGGAAGATCAAGAGTATCTGTTTTTTGAAATTCAAGCCCAGCGAGGACAAACGCCGCGAGTACGGGCTGAGGTGAGCGCCCCACCGGGCTTCAGCGAGCACCACACCGGGTATGCGGTTGATATTGGGGATGCAGATGTCCCAGATGCCAATCTGAGCATTGCGTTTGAAGAGACCGCTGCCTTTGAATGGCTAGAAGTGAACGGCCCCCGTTATGGCTTTGAACTTTCGTTTGAAGAAGGTAATGAGCAAGGCGTGCAGTATGAACCCTGGCACTGGCGCTTTATCGGTGACTCAGATAGCCTGCAAACTTTTTACAGCGATCGCTAAATGAAGGGAATTTCTCTCCCAGCTATCCGCATCCCTCGCTTGGGCTGACCTGTCCTTGAGGCTGGCATAACCTGAGAAGATAAGAACAAGTTCAGCGGAAAGAATCGTCAAGATGGGTCAAGCTACGCTCAATATCGTGGCCATCACCATTTTTGTGGTGACAACGGGTATGTTGCTCGGCCCGCTGCTCAACATTCCTCAAGCGTTGCCAGTGATCGCGATCGCCGCGCTTTTGAGTATCGCCACGCTGGATCAAACCAGCTTGAATGGCACCCTGGGCAACCTCCTGATCAACGGCGTCAACCGCTTATCGGGGGAGGAGCGCGATCGCGTCGTGCGTCACGAGGCCGGACATTTTTTGGTGGCTTACCTGCTCGATATTCCGGTCGCTGACTATACGCTCAGCGCCTGGGAAGCCTGGCGTAAAGGTATGTCTGGCCTAGGGGGCGTACAGTTTGACACCACTGATCTGGAAGCGATGCTGAAAACCGGGCAGCTTCCGGCCCAAACCCTGAACCGCTACTGCACAGTTTGGATGGCTGGGATTGCGGCAGAGAAACTTGCCTACGGTGAGGCCCAGGGTGGCCAAGACGATCGCCAAAAGTTTTCGATCCTCTGGCAACAGCTGCAGCGCCCCTTGCAAGAAGGGCAAATGCGCCAGCGCTGGGCAGTCGTACAGGCCCAAACTCTCTTAGAAAAGCATGCCGATGCTTATCAAGCGCTGGTGACCGCCATGATGGAAAATGCTCCTGTGCAAGACTGTCTGGCGTTGCTGCAGGCTCAGGTGAGCGATGAGTCAGCCACCGCTGAAACTTGAAGGCATCCAGGGGCCAAAAGATTTCTGCTGGATGCAGTGACGCGGCACGCTCACCAGACGGAGGAAGACACTGCCCGTACCGCACCGGCTGGGGGGATGCGGGACGAT
>JBHJJI010000412.1:0-15685 GCA_050042805.1 Leptolyngbyaceae cyanobacterium | reverse complement strand
AGAGGGTGTTTTAAAAGTCGGACAATGAGTAAAAAAGCTTTCTCAGTTTAGGCTGCGAGTATTGATATACGGAGCCCTGAGAAAGCTGATGACTAAAGAGTATCCCAGCGACCTGACCCGCGCCCAATTCGACTTGTGCAGTGACCTGTTGCCGCCCGCCAAATCTGGCGGCCGTCCGCGTAGTGTGGAGGTCTATGCGGTGGTTAATGCCATTCTGTATGTGTTGGTCGAAGGGGTGCGCTGGCGCGCCCTGCCCGGTGACTTTCCGCCCTGGCAAACGGTGTACACATATTTTCGGAACTGGCGCAAAGATGGCACCTGGCAACGGCTTCACGACCGCCTGCGGGAGTGGTATCGCATTGAACAAGGTCGCCAGAGGAGTCCGTCGGAAGCGGTGATTGACAGTCAAAGTGTCAAAAGTGCCGCTGGGGTGAACGAAGCCGTTGGCTTTGATGCCGGCAAGCACATTAAAGGGCGCAAACGCTTTCTGGCAGTCGAGACCCTGGGGTTGGTGATGGCCGTGTTCGTCACGGCGGCGAGTACCCCGGAACGCGAAGGGGCGAAAACTTTGTTGCAGCGGGTCAAAGCCCTGGCACCCCAGAGTATTCAACATCTGGTGACGATTTGGGCGGACGGTGGCTTTAGTGGCGATAACTTCTTGCGATGGGTAATGGACACCTGTCGTTGGGTGGTACAGGTGGTGCTGCGCCCCCAGCAGACGAAAGGCTTTCAGGTGCTCAAAAAGCGGTGGGTGGTTGAGCGCACCTTTGGCTGGTTGATGCACTGCCGACGCCTGGTGCGTGATTACGAGCAATTGCCAGAGACCTCAGAAACCTTCATCTACCTCGCCATGATTCGCATCATGGTCAGGCGTTTAGCGTAAAATTTGACCGCCAAGAACTTTTCAAACGCCCTCTTAGCAAGGTGAGGCACCGAAACGTTTTTAACCCTCTCCTTGCTTAACCTGAGTTCGGGATAAGGATTATCAGAATAGCCAGAGAGCCAAATCCCCTCCAGCGGAGGGGTGGCCGTAGGACGGGGTGGGCCTTACAGCGGCTTACCCACCCCATTAGCCCCTCCAGTGGAGGGGAAAGTAACGGGTTTTCGCTTAACCCGAACTGACGTTTGCTTAGAGCAAGCCATCGAAATAAATGTCCCACTGTTGGGGCGGGTTTTGTAGTCGGCGGCTGGATTGGTCTGGTCTGCGAGATGTTGGGCTAAACTTGCCCGTCCCCGCACCGGGAGTAGATTTTTCTTGGAACACTCTTAAAATTCGCGTCCTAGGTTAGCGAGGATTCTAGCGGGGTAGTTCGCATAAACACTAGCCGCCCCTGAGCAGATTGGGTGTACGTGTTAAGTGTCCAGCTACTACCGATCCCCCATTAATCCCCCTAAAGCCCTGCGGGCATGGCTGCGCGTAGAAAAAGGGGGAGACCCTTGTACAGCGGAAAATCTGACATAGCCCCTTTTTTAAGGGGGCGGCGACAGCGGGGGATACTAAGATCACGCTAAACAGATACGATTGGGTAAATCTGCTCAGGGGCGAGGGGGTGACGAGTAGTTTAGGCTTCGATTTTGACAGAGGCGATTTTGTCACCCTGACTAATCGCATTCACCACATCCATGTCTTCAGTTTTGGCAAATACCGTGTGCTCACCATCGAGGTGAGGCTGAGGTTCATGACAAATAAAGAACTGGCTGCCGCCGGTATCGGGGCCTCGGTGGGCCATCGATAGACTGCCCGCCTCGTGCTTGTTATCGTTGATTTCGCACTTGATGGTGTAGCCAGGGCCGCCGGTGCCGGTGCCTTTGGGGCAGCCGCCTTGCACCATGAAATTGGGAATGACGCGGTGAAATTTCAAGCCGTTATAAAAGCCCGCTTCAGACAGGTCGACAAAATTTTTCACCGTATTGGGGGCAGCCGCATCAAATAACTCTAGGGTGATGGTGCCTTTATCGGTTTCCATGATCGCGCGGGTCATGTGCTCTCCTTAAGTAGCTGATCATCTCGGGGAGCAGCGCCCACAGAGGGTGACTCGACCCCACCGAGATGGATTCAAAAGTGACCTGTTTACTGTACCGTTTTGCGCGATCGCGCGATCGCCTCCCCAGAATGAACTGGTTAAACCGATTCGCGACCGACCGAGTGACTAGCTGCCAAATCCACCGAGGGCTAGATGTCAACTGCGCTCCCGGGGTTTCATCTAGCCCAAGACGGCTAAGTCAGCTCGCTGATATCACTCAAATCAAGGGGGCCAAAATCGTCATCGTCGTCATCTTTGTTATCACCCAACCAATCTTCCTCCAGGGAGGCTGCCTCTGCGGGGGCAGGGGGGGGCGGCTCGATTTCGTCATCACTTTCTAAAGTGCCAAATAGAGCCTCGACGTCATCGTCAAATAAGCTAGCGACATCGTTCGGATCGGGGCCAGGCAACACCGGTTCAGAAGACTCAACATCAGGCGTCACGGGGGCGGCGTCCGGCGCGGGCGATCGCGACGTGTCTAAGGCGTGCAACTGTTGGTCAAATTGAGCTTGCAACTCCTCACTTTGGCTCGCCAGCTTTTGCTCATATTCGGCCTGCAGGCGCTCCGTCGCGACTTGAATCTCCGCGTCGAGTTCGGCTTGAGTGTAGTTGCCCGCCGCGGCCTCTTGAACCGCAGGGGGATAGTCGCCAGGCCCCAACGTCATGGTGGTTTCGTCGCCGGTGCCCATGATTTGGCTCGGGGTGGGCACCTCAAAGCTACCGGTAAACATCGACTCTGTTGTTGGAGGAGAAGGCTGCAAATCGGTCAAGGCTTGCTCGCGATCGGTCAAGGCTTGGGCCTGGTCGGCCAAGGCCTGCTCTAGCTCGGCCTGACGCTCCGCAAAAGCTTGTTCGGAGGTGGCCAATTGGGCGGCCCACCGTTGTTCAAACTCGGCATGCAGCTCGGCGCGCGTCGTTTTAGCATGCTCAGTGAGCTGCTTTTCATAGGCTGTTTGCAGCTTTTGGGCGGCTTCTTGCAGCCGCATTTCATATTGCCGTTTGAGATGCAGCAGTTCAGGCTGCGCCTGGGGGGCATCCGGCTCGTCAATGGTCGGTTGGATGCGATCGCGACGTGACGGCATCGCGGCCGCGATCGGGGCGTCAGGTACAGCGTCGATACCCGTGGGCACAGCTGCTAACTGAGGTTCCGGCGAGGCGAGCGGTTCGCCCTGTTGCAATACCCGAAAGCGGGTTTCGTAGATCTGCTCCATCTCGACGGTTTTTTGTGAGAGCTGGTCCTGATAATGCTCAATGGTTTCGGCCAGTTCTTTTTCGTAGTCGCGACGCAGCTGATCGGTGGCTTCTCGCAGGCGCAGCTCATGGGATTGTTCGATCTCGGTGAGTCGGCGCTGACTAATTTTGAGTGCTTCAGTCTGTTTGTTCAGCCGATGCTTAACCAGCGCATAGCCCACCAAAATTCCCACCAAAAAGACGATTAGGAGTGCAATAATGATGCCGATAGTCAATGAATTCATAGGGGTCTCCTAACTGGGGCGCTAAGGGGGAAGGGCGTCGTCACGTTGGGGCTGTAGCGGCGACTCAAGTCAGTTTGTCACTTATGGTAGCGAGCAATGTTGAAGTGGACTCATAAAAATGTCAAGACTCACGTTCAGGGCCAGAAAAAGGCCGCGTTGCCGGGAGGATGAGGCTCGCACCATGGCTAGGGTGATTATTGCGGCCTGTTAAGGGAGGCACCTATCCCGAGGCAAACTCCAGTCTTGCGGTTTGCTCTTTTCGGAAATTTCGCGGATTGGCTCGCAACTGAGCGATCGCAGAAATGAAGATAGAGGTTCAGGGGCGAGCTCGGGGTAACTTTGCGAATTCCTAAGCGATTATTAAGCACCTTGTAAAATAGAAGCACTCTCGATGAGTTCAAGTTGAGTAAATTTTCCTTGGCAGCCGTTCTATGACGATTGACTTTATGCCCCGCCCGCTGCGACGAGACGTTTTGCGATGGTTAGATAAGGCGGTGCCCGCCAAGCGTCTGCAGCATATTTTGCGAGTCGAGGCGATGGCGATCGCACTGGCGCAGCAGCACGATTTATCGGTTGACTTGGCGCAGCAGGCTGGGCTCATGCACGACTTGGCCAAATGTTTTTCACCGTCAAAGCTTTTGGCCGTGGCCGAGGCCGAAGGCTGGACTCTCGATCCCGCCGAAACGCATTGTCCCCATTTGCTGCATGCCCCAGTGGGGGCAGTGGTGGCCCGCGATACTTTTGGCGTGACCAACCCGCAGGTGTTAAACGCGATCGCCCATCACACCTTGGGCAGCCCCGATATGGATGCTCTGGGCTGTGTGGTGTATTTGGCCGATAGCCTGGAGCCCGGCCGCGGCGATACCCCTCAACTGCAGCATCTCCGTCAGCTGAGCTATCGTGATTTATGGGGGGCGACCTACGAGACCTGTGTGGGTTCCTTACAACATCTTTTAGAAAACAGACGTCCCCTGCATCCCCGCACTATCCTGACCCATAACACCCTTTTACAAACTCATCTCCGCCCTAAGGCGGTCAGCTCAGCCGCCTGATCTCTGTTGACAAGTTAAATGAGCTCATCCCCATCCGGTTTAAAACCCACCGTTGAATTGAGGACACGCGCCTTCATATGACAGATTCCCAAAATGCTATGACCTCCGTACAGTCCCTGGCTGAGCAAACGACCGTGACTCCGTCTGCCGAAGATTCAGCGCTGGCGCTAGCGCAGGCGATCGCGACTGCTGCCGATGATCGCAAAGGGGCTGATATTCGCATTCTCAAAGTGGTCGAGGTGTCGTATCTAGCCGACTATTTCGTCATTGTGACCGGGTTTTCTGCGGCGCAGGTGCGCGCCATCTCAAGCAGCATGCTGGAGACCGCCGCCGTCAATTTTGCCCGCCGTCCCCTACGCCTCGGAGGTCCAACCGAAGGCAGCTGGATCTTGCAAGACTACGGCGAAGTCATCGCCCACGTTTTCATGCCCGATGAGCGCGAATACTACGGTCTCGAAGCCTTTTGGGGACATGCCGAAGACGTCCCTTTGGATTCAGCCTCCTAGAAATACTCGCTGCTAGAAAGCTGAGGATTACTGTGTGGTGACGGCACGAGTCGGCCGGCAAGGTCAGATACGTTCGCCCGGCATCAGCCTTTACTCATCCAACTACCCAAGAGGTCAACCGATCAGATGAACCGGTTGGCCTCTTTGATTGCGGGTTATACCAATTCGCTGAATTTGGACTACACATCAAAAAAGTGTGTAGCCCCCTTCGACAAGGGGGCAGCGACAGCGGGGGATCTCCGAATCTGTAGCGCTATTTTGCAGAACTGGTATTACTCGTCATGGCCGATCGCCATTATCTCGCCAGAGCAAATTTGGTGCTGGGGTAGACTGTGCTTAACGATAATGTTGAGTAGGTAGTTTCAACCATGCAGTTAGGGCGATCGCTACGGTGGGCTTTGCCACTCAGTGTCTTGAGCAGTTTGGGGACAACCGCCCTCGCCACCACTATTGAACTCAGTGTGTTGCCGACTACCGCCAATGAGGGCAGCTGCCCCGCCTCGCTCATTGCCCATGAAACGCCGCAGCCTTACTTTGAAGGGGGCTTTGCCCGCGACGGGATGATCAAGCTAGGTGAGGTGGCGACTAATATTCGAGTGCTGGAGTCTGATATGTTTAGTGCCACCTGGGTCGGCACGCTCAAGCCCGAATACCGGAACTGTGAGGGCTCTGCGATTATTAACAGCATTGATGATGTGGCTTACGAAGGTCACTCGTACCTGGAAGTTCATTTCATCAACGGCCAGGCGCGAGCAACGTTGGACATGACTGGGATTCCAGACGCAAACGGCTTCACCTCCAGCCTGATATTTAATGGTCTGCGTCAGGGCAACCCGCGCTGGACGTGGGGCGGCACTGACTAGGGCCGCTCAAGTTCACGGCCATTCGCGATCGGTAATCTTTCCCTGGCTCCCAGTCAGCGCTGAGCACATCTGGAATGAGCCAAAACATGGCAGATCTGGGAGTCAAGGCGAGATGGCGATCGCCCTGAATCTGTCAGGATGGACATTAATGCTTTTAAGTGGGTCACCCTAATTAACGTCAGTTCGGGTTAAGCGAAAACCCGTTACTTTCCCCTCCACTGGAGGGGCTAATGGGGTGGGTAAGCCGCCGTAAGGCCCACCCCGTCCTAGGGTCACCCCTCCGCTGAAGGGGATTTGGCTCTCTGGCTATTCTGATAATCCTTATCCCGAACTCAGGTTAATTATCTGTAGGGTGACTCACGCCAAGTGGTGACGCACCAAAATCAATCCAGGCGGTGTTGGGGCGACTGCCCCAACACACCCGATCGCATCGCTTAATGAGGACTTTCTACTGATCTCAAGCTTTTAGAGCGTCAAGTGTTTTGGGAATTAAGGATGCTGCCCATTTCTCCTGCCCACTTTTATGGATTTACAGCGGTAGGAAACCTCGAAAAATAGCGGAAAAATCTCATTATGCGTGAGCGCCGGAAGACTTATTTAGCTCCATTTGGAGCTGATCAAGAGCTGGCACTCATGTGATGTCAATTCTCTGAAAAAAGACTATGAATTTGCTTCCCCTGCTCTTGATTTCTCTGAAGTTACCAAGATGACATCGGGAGTTCGATTACTCAGAATTGGTCTAGCAAATCGCAGTTTAATCAGATCACTCCAATGGCTGAAATCACCATCAGATCAGCTTTTTGATTCCGACTTGCAATTTCTTTATTCCGTCGGGTCTTGCCCTTCCCGAAGGGTATTCTGGTAAATCAGGGCGAATCTTTATCATTAGGTCGCATCCAGAAACGCGATCGCGCTGCTATGGACGAATGATGCTTTTCTTCTGCGGGTCTTGCTCAGCCCTGAGAACGATGAGCCTCAACGTTCGTGACCCATCGCCTGATTTGACGATCGCTGGCGGTACGAACTAAGGGTTGAACCTCGATTCACGAGGGGAGATTTTCAAGGCTAGGACTGCACTTTGAGCGACCCATCTGAACACGCAATAAAAAAATGTTTTGGCTTTAAAGCTTGGTGCCAAGCCAATTTAGTGGCGATTATCCAGGATAATCGGCTGTTAATCGAGAATATGGCAGTCTACCGCTTATACATAAAATCGATGAGATCGCCTGATTCACGGCAAGTATAAAAGATTGATATGGATCTAATAAAGACTTTTATGGATGGTGGCCTGGAATCATTGAAGTTGTATCTCTATTTACAGTTGTCTTCTGGAAATGAAGGATTAATGAATGCCAACAGGCATTTTAGGTGAATCGAAATATGCATTATTTTCTGGGTTGGTCTAAGAAAAGAATTGCGACTGGTTTTCTGGCTTCATCTCTCTTTTTCGTAGGAGCTTGTTCGACCACTGAAGTGAGTTCTGAAGGGGAAGAAACAGCGTCCTCTGGGGGCTCTGGAGAGGTGATTCGCATTGCGATCGGCACCCAAGATCAGGTGATTAATACTGCAGTGGGTGGAGCGACCGTTCGAGAATTAGAACTGTTGGAGAAGTACCTGCCAACTGAAGGAAAATACGAAGGCGTCGAATACGATATTCAGTGGTCTAGTTACACCTCTGGCCCGCCGATCACGAACAAAATGCTGGCTGACCAAATTGATATTGGTCTCATGGGTGATTTTCCGGCCGTCATCAATCTCATCAAATTTCAGCAAGAAGCGGAAGACGCTGACTCGATCTTTATTGGTACCTTAGCCTACAGCCCGAACGGTGCTGGCAATGCCGTCGTGGTGCCCAAAGATAGTGATGTTACTTCGCTGGCGGATCTCGAAGGCGGTACGGTTTCCGTGCCCTTTGGTTCGGCGGCCCATGGCATGGTACTCAAGGCTTTGAGTGATGCCGGGATTGATCCCGAAACGGATGTCAACTTAATTAGTCAGGCACCTGAGGTGGGGGGCGCGAGTCTGCGTACGGGCCAAATTGATGCGCACGCTGACTTTGTCCCCTTTGGTGAACTGTTTCCTTTCCGCGGCTTTGCCAAGAAGATTTTTGACGGTGCTCAAACGGGCGTGCCGACCCTCCATGGCATCACTGTGCGATCGGACTTTGCTGAAGAGCATCCTGAAATTGTGGTGGCCTATCTGAAGGCCATGCTCGAAGCCAACACCATGTTCCAGGAAGATCCTGAGGGGATTTCTGCCCAAATCGAAGAATGGTCTGGGATTGATAAGGAAGTGGTCTACATGTTCTTAGGGCCTTCTGGACTGCAGCCCCTTGATCCCACCATTGGTGAAGTGCAGGTCAATGCGCTGAAGAACAGCATCGCGACGCTCACCAGCTTGGGCAAAATTGAAGATCCGGTCGACCCCGAAGAAGTTGTCAATTGGATTGACGAAAGCTTCTTACTGACTGCGATGGAAGAGATGGGGTTGAGCTACGAGGAGGTCATTGCCACCGCTGAGGCTTACCAAATTACGGGAGAAGATGCGCTGACGGGTGAAGCCATTGAAGATCCCAAGTTGGCGGCTCAGTTCTGGGTTCAGGGTGAAGAGACCGTGACGAATTTTGCGTCTATTCCCAACATGGTGAAGGCGCTGACTGCCCTGCAAGCAGAAGGACAGGCGGCCGATGTCATGTTTGTGCACGATCGCAACAATGGCTGGAAGCTGTTTGCCGAAAACTCTTACTTCGTCAGCAATGGTGATGAAGTCTCCGCCTTTTTGCTAGAGTCTGATGCCCAAACCTTTGCGACTGAATCCGGTGGCACGATGACCGCTTTCAAAGGCCTACAGGATATCTATGTCCAGCAGCCGCCGGCGCTCGTCGGGGCCCTATAGCGGGTCGCTGAGTAGTCGATTGATTGATCAAGGATGGGCCGCCACCTGCCAGATCACCCGGTTCAGCATGAAATGCTGCTCTGGGGAGGCATACAAGACACAGAACTGGACTCCGTGCTCTCGGTAAGGTGGCAGTCAACATCCCAATCTTGATGATGTTGAGAGGAATTCCATGGCAGTTACGGTATCGAAGCCAGCGTCAACCCGCTGGCTCGGTCAGATCGGAGAAGTTTTAAAGACCCTTGTTTGGGGCAATCGTCCTTTCCGGCGGGGGCTCGCCTTGATGATATTTTTTGGCGGGTGGCAGATTCTCTGCGCGATTAGTTTTGACTTCTTTATCAATTTTCAGCTGATTCCGTCGCCGTGGGAAGTGCTGCTCGCCACGATTGATTTTGTCACGAGCGACCCCTGGATTCACTTTCGCTCGAGCATCCAGCGGGTATTTTTTGGATACCTGGCAGCCTCGGTGTTAGGCGTCATTTTAGGCGTCTTAATTGGTTGGTTTGAAGCGGTGGAAGATCTGTTTATGCCGCCGTTGGAGTTGCTCCGCCCGATTCCCGCTGTGGCCTGGATTCCCCTGGCAATTTTGATGTTTCCCAATGCTGAGAGCGGCATGGTTTACATCACCTTTATCGGGGCATTTTTTCCGATGTTAATCAGCACCATTCGCGGGGTCGAAAGTACCCTCAGCGATACCGTGCTGATTCGAGTGGGGCAGTGTTTGGGGGCGAATTCCTGGCACATTTTTAAAGATATTGTGATTCCCGGCTCGATGCCGAGCATCGCGAGCGGGCTCACCATTGGTATGGGCAACGCCTGGTTTTGTCTGGTGACCGCTGAGATTTTGGCCGGCCGCTATGGCGTGGGCTATATCACCTGGGAGTCTTATGTGACCTCTAACTACCCGCCGATTGTGATGGGCATGTTGCTGATTGGTCTGATGGGGGCGCTGAGTTCATGGGCGGTGGGTCGGGCTACCAACGCGCTAATGCCTTGGCGGGTGATCAACAAGCAGGGAGGAGTTTAGAAAAGGCATGGAAGACGTCATGGTGACGATGCAGCGAACCGCAGAACGACAGACGCTGAAAGGGGCCGTGCAGGTAGAAGGGCTTTCGGTCGTCTATCGCCGCAAGAATTATGAAAACTGCGTGCTGGATTCGATTCAGCTATCGGTACAGCCGGGTGAATTTGTTTGTTTGCTCGGGCCGTCGGGGTGTGGCAAGTCGACCCTGTTGAATGTGATTGCGGGATTTTTGAAGCCCTCAGCCGGGTACGTGCTGTTGGATCAGATGCCCATTACCCGGCCGGGGGCCGATCGCGGTTTTGTCTTTCAACAGTATTCACTGCTGCCGTGGAAGACGACGTTTCAAAACATCGAATTAGGGCTGAAAATTCGCGGGATGCCGAAGGCGGAGCGCACCGAACGGGTCCATGAGTACCTCAATCGGGTGGGGCTTTATAAGCACCGCAGCAGCTATCCCCATCAGCTTTCTGGCGGCATGCAGCAACGGGCGAGCATCATTCGGGCGTTGGTTAATTCTCCCTCTGTCCTCCTGATGGATGAGCCGTTTGCCGCGCTCGATGCTCAGACGCGCCATATGATGCAGGAAATGCTGCTTGGCATTTGGGATGACTTGAAGACGACGGTGATTTTCGTGACTCACGATATTGAGGAAGCGATTTTCCTCGGAGATCGCATTTGCACTATGGGGGTGCATCCGGGTCGCATTAAGTCAGAAATTCCGATCGACTTGCCGCGTCCGCGTCATTTTGATGACACCCTTTCCAAGGAGTTTCTGGCCCTGAACCGTCAGGTGTTTGAATGCATTCGAGAGGAAACGATGAAGAGTATGGAGGAAAGCTTCTAGTCCTTCACGGCAGCAGTAATTCCAGTTCTCAGGGGTCGCAGCTGAGGCAAGCTTGGCTATGCCGGGGAGCTGGGGAGCAAGGGGGCAGGGAAACTGGAATGGTCGTCTTACCGATTATCTGAAACAAGGCTATAGATCTGGCTCCCCTGCCCCTCAGCTCCCCTGCCTTAACTAAACTGCACGGGGAGTCCGCTGATGGAGAATGGGGATTGTTGATATCGTCATCTGCCGGACTAGATCGACGCGATCGCCTGCTCCAAAAATTCTGGCTGCATCCAGCGATCAAGATTGATGTTGCCCAAGTGTTCTTGACCCGCAATTTGGCCCAGGTGGTCAATGTGAGCCTGCAGCCAATCGGCTCGGAGCTGCGTTTCGGGATGATAAATCACGTCGGCCGGGTCGCTGACAGTGGATTTCAAGGTCTTGGTGACAATGGCAGCGTCCATCTTGACCCAGCGGCTCACCAAGTCAGTCGCGATGGCGTGGTGCGTGTACCAATATTGGGCGGCGAGGAGTGCTTTCAGATAGGCGACCGCAATCTCTGGGTATTGCTCAGCAAAGTCGTCCCGAATTACAACGCCGTGGAACGTGGGCAAACCGTCTAGATTTTCCGGCAGTAAGCGGCGGAAATGCCCTTTATGGCGGGCGATTTCATGGAAGGGCGCAAAGTAGGCATAGCCATCCACCAGGGAGGATGCTTTGGTGAGCCGTTGCGTGTTGAAGTTGTCGATCGAGATCAGCTGGACGCTTTGTAAGAGCTGGCGATGGTGCAGCGATCGCATCACCATGCCATGGGCCGCCGAACCAAAGGGCACGGCGATCTTGCGGCCATCGAGATCTTCCATGCAGTGCAGTTGTGATTGTCGCGGCACAATAATGTCATTGCCAGTGCCATCCGGACTGCTCGCCACAAAGCTAATCAGGCGAGTATTTGCCATCGTTGAACTGCTGCTGGAGAGGGCGCTGAGTAAGAGGGGGTAATCGCCCAAGATCCCAATGTCGATCTGCTTGGTTTCTAACCCGGCCACAATCGGCGCGCCAGAACTGTAGTTTGACCAGTCAATCTGATATTGCTTGCCGCTGTAGCGCCCCTCACGGGGCAGAAAATGTTCCAACAAGCCTAGACGTTGAATGATCAGCCCAGCGGTAATCGTCTGAATCGTCTGATTTTGTGTCCCGATGGTGATGCGGAGGGTTTCAGAAGGTTTGACTGAACTGGGTCGCACCATGAAGTTGGGCGCTTGAAATCGTGGCCCCCGAGGTAGATGATCGGCACTGATCGGCAGGGGAGTAGTGGCGGGCCGGGCCGTGTCCGATCGCGATCGCTGCAGCAGCGTCATGAACTGCTGAATGGGCTCTAGAGCTTGCTTACCCCGAAAGGGTTGCTGGTCGGCGGCGCATAGGGCGCGATTAAGCCGCTTCGACATGAGCATAAATAACGGCGTGCCCAGGGCAAATTCCTCCAGGGGCACCGTCCGGATCAAACCGGCCTGCTGTTCCATCTGAAAGTCGAGAACAGAGGCAAAGGTGACGTAGTGCCCCTGCAGTAAATAGGTGCGGATTAAACTCGGGGTATCCACAATTTCGACATGGGCAAAATCTAATAGACTCAGCCCTAATTCTTGCAGCCGTTTTTGCAGAATGACGCGACTGGGAAATCCTTCTGGCAATAACACCCAGGGCTGCTCAGTCAGTTCTTTTAAACTCAGCCAAGACTGCTGGGCTAAACGATGGCTTTGAGAGACCGCTAACCCATAATAAATCGTATTAATTGCGGTGGTCGAAATTTCGTCAAAGGCCGAAAAATCGAGGTCGGAAAGCCCTAAATCAGCCTCGCCGCTCTTGATCGCTCGATAGAGGGCCTCGCTCGTGTTGAACTGCTGGCAGCTCGTTTTGATTTCTGGACAAAGGCGACGATAGTCATACAGTTTGCCAGGCAGCCAATGATTGGCCACATTCGCCATGCAGCCGATGGTTAAGCTGCTAAATTTGCCCTGTTTGATGTCTTCAATTTCGGCAACGAGTCGGGCTTCTAGCTCAACTAGCTGAGACCCTTCTTCCAATAAATATTCACCGACTTGGGTCAGCTCAATTCGTCTTCCCAAACGTTGAAAGAGAGACGTCCCCAATGCCGTTTCGAGGGACTTAATTTTAGCGCTAACGGCAGGTTGAGTCAGGCTCAGGCTATCTGCAGCTTCGGTAAAGCTCAGACAGCGGGCAACTTCTAAAAAAACTTTAAGTTGATAGATCTCCACTCTGAAAAAGCCTCATAGGACTGCAGGTACCATTCAAAATGGTGAGTCTATTGCATCGGAATATTGAGGCAAAAAAGGAAAATAAACCCGAATGTGCATAAAAAAACAAAGCCATTCCGCCGATCATTGCCTGAGCGACCGGAACTCTTTGGCTTATTGACACCGCTAGTCCGGCCGGAATGACTGCCTGATTTGTGTGTAGATGAAATACCATCTTCGCACAATAAATTTTCCCATACAAATTATTTATGAGTGTATAGAAACCTTTGATTAATGAACCGTAGCCAGTGTTACAAACCATATTGATGGCAACTCTGGAGTTCCCTTAAGATGCTGCCAAGGCATTAGAAATCAAATAGATTCTTAGCCAATTTTTTTGACTATCGATAGTCGTTTCAACACAATCTTGCCCCCGCTCAGAAACAGCTTTTTGCTTTAAGGGGAAGCTGAAGACCTGTGCTGAGTTGGGGCAGCAATCTCACTGCCGTTTAAGTTGAGGACGTGATTAGGTGAATATTCAGTATTTGAAGACTGATTTCTTGGTGGTGGGGGGTGGTACTGCCGGTACGATGGCGGCCATTAAGGCCAAGCAGGCCAGCCCCGAGAGCGATATCTTGATTCTCGAAAAGGCCAATATCCGTCGCAGTGGCGCGATCGCCATGGGCATGGATGGGGTCAACACCGCCGTGATTCCGGGCAACTCGACCCCTGAGCAGTACACCCGCGAAATCACCATCGCCAACGATGGCATCCTCAATCAGAAAGCCGTCTACGAAACCGGGCGGCTGGGCTTTGAGGTGATTCAGGAGCTAGAAAGCTGGGGCGTCAAGTTTCAGAAAGATCACGAAGGGAACTATGATCTGAAACAGGTGCATCGGGTGGGCAAGTACGTACTGCCCATGCCCGAGGGTAAAGACTTGAAGAAAATTCTGGCCCGTCAGGTCAAGCGCCATAAGGTGAGAGTCACGAACCGGGTGATGGCCACCCGCGTCATGGTGCAAGACGGTCGCGTCACCGGTGCCGTGGGGTTTGACGTGCGCAGTGGCGGCTTTATTGTGATTCAAGCCAAGGCCGTTGTGCTCTGCACCGGGGCCTGTGGTCGCCTCGGCCTGCCCGCCTCTGGTTATCTGTACGGCACCTACGAGAATCCCACCAATGCTGGCGATGGCTACTCCATGGCCTACCACGCCGGGGCTGAACTCACCAATATCGAGTGCTTCCAGATTAATCCCCTGATCAAAGACTACAACGGCCCGGCTTGCGCCTATGTGGCCAGTCCTTTTGGGGCTTACACGGCCAATGCCGAAGGCCACCGCTTCATTAGCTGCGATTACTGGAGCGGTCAGATGATGCTGGAGGTTTACAAAGAGCTGAACTCTGGCAAAGGCCCCGTGCATCTTAAGATGTATCACCTGGATGACGACACCATTAACGAAATTGAGACGATCCTCTGGGCAAACGAACGGCCCAGCCGAGGGCGCTTCCATGAGGGGCGGGGCGAAAATTACCGCACCCACGGCGTCGAGATGAATATCTCTGAAATCGGCCTCTGCAGTGGCCATAGTGCGTCTGGTGTCTGGGTCAACGAACGCGCCGAAACCACCGTGCCGGGTCTCTATGCCGCCGGTGATATGGCCAGCGTGCCCCATAACTATATGATTGGGGCCTTTGTCTATGGCCGCATTGCGGGCGAAAACGCCATGGACTATTTGCAAGATGTAGAGCACGTCGAACCCGACGCCGACTTCTTGAAGGCTGAGCAGGAACGGATTTATCAGCCGTTGAATCAACCCGACGGCGTGCCCCACACTCAGGTGGAATACAAGCTCCGCCGCCTGGTCAACGACTACCTACAGCCGCCCAAATCGCCCAATAAGATGGACATCGGCTTACAAAAGTTTGTCGCCTACGAAGAGACCCTCGACATTATGGGGGCCAGTGATCCCCACGAACTGATGCGCTGTATGGAAGTGCACTTCATTCGTGACTGTGCTGAGATGGCGGCTCGGGCCTCCCTCTATCGCAAAGAAACGCGCTGGGGGCTGTACCACTATCGGCTCGACTATCCCGAGAAGAACAACGACGAATGGTTCTGCCATGTCAATTTGAAAAAGAGTGAAAGTGGTCACATGGAACTGTTTAAGCGGCCGGTAGAACCTTACATTGTCGATGTGAATCTAGAAAACGAAGTTTACGACGTGGCCGTCCGCTAGCGCGGCTCAATGACGGGCGGCTGGCGGTACCGCGATCGCGCACGCAACTGCTGAAACCGCTGCCGCCCGCTGTGCGCATTCCTAGACCCCTGGCCTGTAGAACTCGGCTTCCCCTTCGCCTTTGCAGCGATCGGGCTGCAACTCCTCTCCCTAACCCCTTACTGAAAGAAAATCCGATGGCACTTACCACCCAGCGTGTTGACGTCCCTGTCATTGTGGACGAATCGAAATGTTTAGAAAAATGCGTGGCCTGTATTGAGGTTTGCCCCCTCGACGTGTTGGTGAAAAACCCCGAAACCGGTAAAGCCTATATGAAATACGACGAATGCTGGTTTTGTCTGCCTTGCGAAAAGGAATGCCCCACCAACGCGATTACGGTACAGATTCCGTTCTTACTACGATAAGGGCATGCCAGGGGGCTATAGGGGGTAAAGAGCTAGGGAGCAGGGGGGCTAGGGGGCTGAATTATCTGTTTGATGCAACGCTGTGCCTGATCGACAGCAATACCTAGAATCCTTTCTCCTCTTGCTCCCC
>JBHJJI010000411.1:0-7200 GCA_050042805.1 Leptolyngbyaceae cyanobacterium | reverse complement strand
GCCAAAACGGGTCAAGGCGATCGTGGGCGAGCTCGAAGAAGCGCTCACCGAAGGCCGACTCTTAAAAATGTTGGGGTCACAAGAGCCTCGTTATTTAATCCAATTTCCCTACGTGTGGCTCGATCGCTATCCTTGGCAGCCGGGCACTCCCCGTATTGCGGGAGCGAGCTTGACCTCCGAAGAAAAGCGCGTTTTAGAACGCAAGTTGCCCGCTGGGGTGCCGGATGCCCAGCTGATTACGGCCTTCCAGTTTTTAGAATTAATTGAGTTTTTGCACGAGCGATCGCAAGAGGAGTTTCCGCCTGATCGGCGCAGCCTGTTGAGTGAAGCCCTGGCCGAACATATTCGGCGACGGCTAATTTACTCAGGCACGGTGAGTCGTATTGATTCGCCTTGGGGCATGCCATTTTATGCCCTCATGCGGCAGTCCTATTCGCCTGCGGATCAAGAAGAACGAACCTTTATCATGTTGGAAGATACGGCCCGATATTTTCGCATCATGCGCGATTGGGCTGAACGTCAGGGCAAAACCATCCGCATTTTAGAGGAACTCGATATTCCGGCGGACAAGCTGCCCGATGCGATCGCCGAGTTAGACGAAACCATTCGGGCTTGGGCCGATAAACACCACGAAGCGGGCGGACAGCCGATGGTGCTGCAAATGGCGGTCGGCGAGCAAGAGTCAGCGACGGTCAGCACGGACGAATTTGATGACGAATTTGGGGACGAATTGGACACTGAGATTCAATAGCGCCGCCGCGGCTCGATCAGCAAGTTTTGCGCAAACCTCTGAGGTCTGTCAGATGCTAGGGAGCAGCGGGGGCCAGAGGGCAGAGAAACTGGCGTAATCGGGTTCCTTGTGCCCTGGCGGACTTGTGGAAAATTGAGGCGAAAAGTTACCCTGGCAAAGTGCGATCAGAGGGAAACAGTCGCCATGATCATTGCGCAAATATCGGATTTGCACGTGCAGCCAGCGGGCCAGCAAGCCTATGGCATTGTCGATACCAACCGTTTGCTGGCCGCCGCGATCGCCCAGCTCAATCGCCTGCAGCCGCAGCCTGAGCTGGTGGTGGCGAGTGGTGATTTAGTCGATGAGCGCACCGAAGCTGAGTATGAAATGTTGAAAGCGCTGCTAGCCCCCCTGCGCGCGCCGCTGTATTTGGCCATGGGCAACCATGACAATCGCGCCGCGTTTCGCAAAGTGTTTCCCGATCTGCCGTATGTGCCGCCGACTGGCTTTGTCCGCTACGTGCTGGAGGACTATCCGGTGCGCATCATCGTGCTCGACACCCTCGTCGATGGCGCCGGCTACGGCGATATGGATGCGGAACAGCTGGTCTGGCTGCAGGCTCAACTGGCCGCTCAACCACACAAACCGACCCTGATCTTTATGCATCATCCGCCCTTTGCGACTGGGTTGCTGGGGATGGATCAATCCCGCTGCCGGGGCAACGCTGCCCTAGCCGACCTGATCGCGCAGTATCCTAACGTGCAGCGGGTAGCCTGTGGTCACCTGCACCGCTCGATTCAAACGATGTGGGCGGGCACCGTGGGCAGTGTGGCTCCCAGCGTGGCCCACCAAGTGGCGCTCAAACTGTCCGAGGCGCAACCGCCCGCTTTAGTGATGGAGCCCCCTGCTTTTCACCTCCATCTGTGGGACGACGCGACAGGACTGGTGACGCACACAGCCTTTATTGGGGAGTTTACGGCCTATTCTTGTCAGACGGGAGCCGAGATCGCCCTCTACGCTTAAATCAAATTTGGCAGGCCGATTTCGCTAGGCGGCATTACCGCCCTGATAGCGTTGCTCTTGGTTGTCGCGACGAACAGGGACTAGTAGAGGGTGAAGGGCGAGGGGCGCGATGTGTGCGGGAATTGTGATGAAAACACCCCCCGCGTAGGGTGAGTCAATTCCCTCACAGTTCGCTCAAAACGCCCCACCCGCCAGACGTCTGCCCCACCACTGCCCATCCGCAACAGACAACCGTATTGTCAGGGTTTGCAGTGGCGTGCCGCGCCATGGCAGATGGGTATATAGCAAGCCGCAGTTTGATCAGGTCATCCCCAATGCCTGAAAACACCATCAGATAAGCTTTTTAACTCTGACTTCCGACTTCTTCATTCCGCATTCTGCTATAGCATCCGGACGCAAAACTCCCCCAAATGCAGGCAGCCGTGCATAGGCCGCACTCAGAACAGTTGTCCGCCGCTGCTGACCAGCGGTACAGCCCGCTAAAGCCTATCAGGAGCTTCACCCTCTACAATTGATGCCACAGGTTTTTGAGCGAGCCTATGCCATTTACTACCCGAAAACCGGAACTACCGTCTAACTTATGGCGGGCTCGATTGTCGCGTCGCATCGTATTTTGGGTTTTTCTCAGTATTGTGGCGATTGAGGCAATCATTCTGGTGCCCTCAGTGCTGCGTCGTGAGCGCGAGCTGCTGGAATATTTGCAGGCGCTGTCGGGGGCTCAAGCCGAAGGGGTGCTCAGTACCAAAGGCGACCTCAGTACGGCGAACGATGCCAAAGTGCTTGAGAGTCTCGAAAGCTTACTGAGCAACGAAGTGGTTTTAGGCGGAGCGCTCTACCGGACCGATCGCACACCGGTTGGTGAGTTTGGCGAAGTCCCAGAGCTGAGTCTTGAGGAAGCCTTGTCCCAGGCCCAGAGCATGAGCGGCGGCGATCGCTATAACCGGCGCACGCAGCGTTACGACGTGCTATCGCAAATGTCGTCCCTCGGCGGGCGGTACTACCTGATCATTCGCCACGATGCCACCTGGGTGGGGCGCGAGTTTTACTACTTTATTGCCCGCATCACCGGTCTCGTGTTCATTATTTCGGTGTTTGTCACCGGGGCGACGATGGTCGTGCTTGACCGCTTAGTGATTTCTGCCGTCTTAGCCTTGCGGCGCGATCTGCGACAGGCGGGCCAGTCAATTCGACAAAGTGAAGATGTGCGATCGCTGTCCTTTGAGTCGGTCAAACGCGAAAAACTCCGACAAGATGAGCTGGGCGACGTCATCACCACCTTCGAGGAAATGGTGAATCAGGTCGGGGCGGCCAATACCGAACGGGATCATGCCGAAGCTGCCCTGCGACTTTCCGAGGAAAAGTTCTCGAAATCGTTTTATGCCAGCCCGAACCCCATGAGTCTGAGCATTCTCGAAACGGGGGAGCTACTCGAAGTCAACGACAGCTTTTTAGGGCTCTACGGCGCTAGCCGTGATGCCGTGGTGGGCAAAACCGCCACGGCCTTGTCCCTGTGGGCTGACCTGAGCGATCGCGAGGCGCTGTTACAAATCCTGCAAAAACAGGGGTTTGTCCGCAATCAAGAATATCGGTTTCGGACTGCTGGGCAGCGCTATCGCACGGTGCTGTACTCGGCAGAAACCGTTTTTTTCGACGGTCAACGCTGCATTCTCTCGGTCTCGAACGATATTACCGAGCGCAAAGCTGCCGAAGAAGCCCTGATCGAAAGCGAACAGCGCTTTCGCACCTTGATTGACCAAGCCACCGATGCGCTGTTTGTCGTCGATGCTGATGGGCGGCTGATCGACGCCAATCGGGAGGCTTGTCAGACGCTGGGCTATACCCGTGACGAGCTGCTGCAATTGTCAGTCCCGGACGTACAAAAATCGGTGAGCCTCACTGATTTGGAGCATGATTGGCAGCTGCAGCCCGGTGAGGCGACCACCCGTGAGGGCATCCATCAGCGCAAAGACGGCAGTCAGTTTCCCGTTGAGGTGCGGTTGGGACGCATTGAAATTGGCGGGCGATCGGTGCTGCTGGCCCTGGCTCGCGATATCACTGCCCGTAAACAAATGGCCCAAGCCCAAGCGCGCCTGGCCGAAATTGGCGAACTTGCGGCCATGATCGTCCACGAAGTCCGCAATCCGCTCACGACGGTGCTGATGGGGCTCCATTCCTTTGAACAGATGGATTTGCCCGAGCGCGCCAAGATGCGCCTGGCTTTTGCGCTAGAAGAATCCGAGCGACTGCAGCGGCTGCTGAACGAAATTTTGATGTATGCCCGCGAACAGCAGCTGGATCTGGAGCCGTTAGAGATGGGGCCGTTCCTCAAAACGCTGAGCGATGAATTCAGCTATCAGCCCGTGGCGACTGAACGCACCATCAAAACCTTAGGTCTCGATCAGGCTGGCCACATTGCTGGCGATCGCGATCGGTTGAAACAGGTGTTTATCAACCTGCTCAGCAATGCTTGCGAAGCCACTCCCACCGATGAGGTGATTACCTGCTCAATGGTCGAAAGCACTGACTGTATGGTAGTGACTGTCCACAATGGTGGCCCCCCCATTCCCCCCGATGTGCTGCCCCAGTTGACCCAGCCTTTTTTCACCACCAAATCGAGCGGCAATGGCTTGGGCCTCGCCATCACCCGCCGCATTGTCGAAGCCCACGGTGGCACGCTGCACTTTGCCTCAACGGCTGAAACTGGCACCATCGTGACGGTGCAGCTGCCCGTTCACCTCACCTGCGATGTGAGCGGAGACAAAATGGATGCCTCAAGGCCCTGAAATCATTCTGTGGCGATCGCGAGGCAACCCGTACCTCGATCTTCGGGATTCACCGCCGCTAACGCCTGAAACCACTTTTAACCTTTCGTTACAATCAGGACATTAAAGCGGACTGACAGCGAAACTCGTCAAGCCGCACCTAACCTTTGAGAGGTGTCCTCCATGAATGGCAACTTACGGGTCGGCAACCTGTTTGGCATTCCCTTCTATGTCAATGTTTCCTGGTTCTTAGTGCTCGCGCTGATCACCTGGAACTACGGCAGCGCCCTAGCCGGTGCTTTTCCGGCATTGCCCGGCACGGTGCCCTGGCTGTTGGGGTTGTCGGCGGCGCTACTACTGTTTGGCTCGGTGCTAGCCCATGAGCTAGGTCACAGCTTTGCGGCTCTCAAGCAAGGCATTGGCGTCAACTCCATCACGCTGTTTTTGTTTGGTGGGCTCGCAGCGCTCGAAAAAGAATCGGATAATCCTGGGGGTGCTTTCAAAGTCGCGATCGCCGGGCCGGTGGTCAGTCTCGTATTGTTCGTGATGCTCTCCACCGTGGGTCAGGTGCTCGCTCTGGGCGGGCCGTTGGGCGCAATTGTGTCGCTGTTGGCTTACATCAACTTGGCCTTAGGCGTGTTTAACCTGCTGCCCGGTCTGCCGCTAGATGGGGGCAACGTGCTCAAAGCGATTGTCTGGAAGGTAACCGGCAATCCACACAAGGGCACAGCGTTTGCCAGTCGAGCCGGACAGGTGATTGGCTGGTTGGCGATTGGCATTGGTACCGCTGCCATCTTGGGCATCAGCAACTTTGGCACCGGTTGGACGTTGCTCATCGGCTGGTTTTTGCTCAGCAATGCGAATCGATCTGCCCAATCGGCATCGGTGCAACAGCGTCTTGATGGTCTGACAGCGCAGGATGCCTTGGTGGATAACAGCCCCATCGTGGCTCAGCAGATCTCTCTGCGAGAGTTTGCCGATGAGGTGTTGCTGACCTCAACGGGCAACTGGCAGCGATTTTTAGTGGTTGACACAGAGGGACAGCTGGTTGGCACGATCGCCGTCGAGGCGCTGCAAACAGTGCCTCGCGATCGCTGGGCCATGACGACAGTCGGCGATGTGATGACGGCAGAAACTGCACTCACCACCATTCGCTCTGACGAATCACTGCTTGACGTTGTGCAAACCCTCGAAACGAAAAAGCTCTCGGCGCTCGCGGTGATTCGCGACAATGGTCAGCTGATCGGGCTGCTAGAAAAACGGGCGATCGTGCAGTTGATGCAAGGACAAGCATCCAACATTCATCCAGCACCGGCCAAATAATCTCCACACCGGCTCGCAGTGCTGGCATCACACTCGCTTAAGCGGTTGCCTGATCAGCGATGATGCTCAAAACTGCACCGGTGTTCTCTCCTCTGGCTCATACTAAAAACGCCGTTCACTGCTTGCTGGTAACGGCGTTTTTAGTGTTTGGTGGCGGGGCATGGATTTGAACCATGGACCTTCGGGTTATGAGCCCGACGAGCTACCAGACTGCTCTACCCCGCGTCGGCTTATCCACTATAGCGAATAATGTCCGAGTTAAACGAAAAATCGCGATTGAATCTCAATCGAATCCTGTGAACCTGCCGCAACGCCGGGCCGCAATGGGCTCGCGGCTCACAGATGCACAATTTTAGAGCGGCAATTCTCAAGTATTGTCTGGTGTCGGCGTGGCCTTGAACTCGTCCGTGATGGCGTTCAACTCTTTATCAAACGTTGTGGTGGCTTTTTCGAGTTCGGCATTGAGGGCGGCAGCGGCGGCCTCATTAGCCGCTTTGAGCTTGGCGGCGGCTTCGGCTTGTTCTGCTTGGAGTGCCTGCTCGATCTCCAGGCTTTTAGTTTCGATGGCGTCTTCCGCTGCTATCGGCGCGATTTCTCGCTCATCGCTGACTTGCCCCTGCCTGTCGTCCAATGGCGCTACTATCGAGTCTGGCTGGCCTGACGGTGTGTCACTTGATGGGGCAAGGATGTCGGTTGTCATGATGCTGGTCGGGCGATCGCGTTGTTGCTGCAACTGGTCAGACACCGATTTGATTTGGGGCAACTCTTCGATTGATGTGCTGTTGCAGGCGGCAGTGCTGATCAACAGACACAGCAACGCCATGGTGGCGATGAAGCGTTGGCTGAGTGTGGTCAGTCTAATAGATGGCATGGTTTTGTCACAAAGAGCAGTGCGGAAGCGGATCGAAACGTTTAGGGAGTGTAAAAACAACATCCCACTTCTCGGGGACTTTGAATCGGGTTATCCCCAGAATTGGGGCTAAGAGGGCAAAATTGAGTTGGCTGCGGCAGTCCTGATCCTGTTGGCAGACCTTTATGGCTTTTGAGGGATGACACCGCGCGCTCGCGGCTGGCATAGTAGTAACACGAATAATTTGGCCCGATGAATAATACTGCCAAGCTGCAGCAACTCACCCGCATTCGCCGCCTTACCCGACTGATGGATACGGCCTTTAAAGTGCCGGGATTGGGGCTCTAGGTGGGGCTAGACCCGATTGTGGGGTTAATACCGGGGATTGGTGACCTTCTCTCTACGGCGACGTCTGCCTACATCATCTTTTTGGCGACTCAGTTTCGGTTGCCGACTGGCACTATTGGCAAAATGGCCATGAATGTCGGCTTAGAGTTTTTGGTCGGTGCGGT
>JBHJJI010000410.1:0-15491 GCA_050042805.1 Leptolyngbyaceae cyanobacterium | reverse complement strand
GCTGTCCTTCTCGAAGAATCTAGAGAACCATATTGGGGCGATCTGGATGTTTATTCATGAATACAATCGCCTCGTCCGAAAGAAGCTGCCAGAACGAGATGAGTCTATCTTTTTCTCTGTCCTTTACTAAAATGCACTACCGAATTTCTTTTGGCAGAGTTCAATGCGATTCAACAGCGTGCCATCCAGATTGAACAATCCAAGTCAAGCAGCATTAATTTTTATTTGGTCATAGTAGCCGCCACCATTGCCGGCATTCCTGGAGTCTTGAGTCTTGTCCCTGCAGAAGCTGTACGGCTGGTACTTATCGCGATGTTTTCTTTCATTTTCGCGGTTGGATTACTCACACTGGATCATTCCGTTAATCAAGCCGTCAATATTATTCGGCTATATAGACGCGCCGGAAAAATCAGACGATTTTTTCTGACCCAAGCCAGTGATATCAAAGTCTATCTTCCCTTTGAAGCGAGTGATTCGCTACCCCACATCAACTTGCCGAGTAGTCTGGCCTATCGAGGTGCAGAAGTCACCGTTTTTGCGATCAATATTGCCAGTGTTGCGGTTATTTCTGCTGTGATTTTTTCTTTCGCCTCTTGGCTCTGGGCCATCATCGCGGCCCTAGCAGCAGCGGGAATGACCTGGCAGTTACAAAGACTATATTTCCGCAAGAAGTTGCAACGCTTTGAGCAGAAGGCAAAGAGAAGCATCATTTTCCCAGAAACGATGGAGTAGTTGCTGTCGCCACAGCACCGACCCGGTTGAAGGGAATTCACCCACCGGGTGTGATGTTGCAGGAGCGGTCAGGAGCGACTCCACCAGCTCGTTAACTGCGCAAAGCCACTTGAAACTGTTTTTCGAGGGCTGCCCTAACTTTTTGATGTACGGGTTCAACATCTTCGTCAGTCAAGGTGCGATCGAGGGCGCGATAAACCAGGCGAAAGGCGAGGCTTCGCTGTCCTGCGGGGACCGATTCGCCCTGATATTCGTCAAACAGGGTCACCGTATTGAGCAGTTTGCCGCCAGCTTTGGTCATGGCTTTGGCTAAGTCGGCGACGGAAACGGTCACAGGCGCATAAAACGCAATATCGCGATCGCTGGCGGGGAAGGTCGAGTAGGGACTAAATTTCACCGCTTTGCGCTGTCCCGTGGCCAAGCAGGTCATCAACACCGACCAGTTCAACTGAAACACATAGACCTCATCAGGCAAATCTTGCGCTTGCCGCAGTTGGGGGTGCAGTTGGCCAAAGGTGCCCAGGCGCAAGCGACCGCGCACCCAGAGGGAGGCGGTGCGACCGGGATGCAGGCGCTCATCTTCACTATCCGATCGATAATTGACGCTCAACCCGAGTCGTTGAAAGACCGATTCCAACACGCCCTTGGCCGCAAACCACGACAGCGGCTCGGGGCGATCGCTACTGACCCACTTGCCCTGTCGCACATCACCACCGAGGATGCCCCCCACCACTTCAACTTCTTGCGGTTGCTCGCCGTCGAGCCAAAAGATGCGGCCGATTTCAAACCCGTTGAGCGGCCCGTTGCCCTGCTCCAGATTGAATTTAAAAGCCTCTACTAATCCATCCATTAGGTTGGTGCGTAGGGCCGAATACTCTGTAAAGAGCGGATTGGCCAACACCACCTGCTGGTCTGATTCAGTTTTAGTCAGTGAGTAGTGAATCAGTTCCGTCAGTCCGACGCCGCGTAGGGTCTGCCGCAGCTTTTGCGACAGGGCGGCAGCGGGCGACAACACGCCCCCCACTGCGGCCTGAGGCAAGGTGTTAGCAAAGTGGTCATAGCCATAGATGCGGGCGACCTCTTCGATCAGGTCAATTTCTCGTTCTAAATCGCGATAGCGAAATGCGGGCACGGTGACGTTCCAAACACCGGATTCCGCACCGGGTTCGACCGTGCAGCCCAGCGTTTCGAGCACTGCCTGAATTTTGTCAGCCGGGATCGGGGCAGGCGCAGGCGTGTCTAGATTCACCACTGGCCCTAAGACCGCATGCACTCTGGCCAATCGGAGGGGCAGCGTGCGGGTGGGGGTGATCTCACCGATGGGGATACGCCCCGTCACTTGAGACACGACTTGAGCCTGTGCCAACGTTTGCATTAGGTGGATAGCGCGATCGCAGGCCAGACTGAGTTCGGCGGGGTTGACACCGCGCTCGTAGCGGGCCGAGGCTTCCGTGCGCAGCCCCTGACTGCGGGCGGATTTGCGAATGGCGGCAGAGTCAAAATAGGCGGCCTCTAGCATGACAGCGACGGTGTCCTCAAAGACTTCCGTCGTTTCGCCGCCCATCACCCCGGCCAGGGCAACCGGCTGGTCATTGGCCGTGATCACCAGAGATTCAGCTTTGAGCGATCGCTGCTGACTATCCAGCGTGGTCAGGGTTTCTCCGGGCTGACCGTAGCGCACACCAAGGGCATAGTCATCGCTGCCCGTGACCGCTGCCAGGCGATCGCGATCGAAGGCATGCAGTGGCTGGCCCCATTCCAGCAGCACATAGTTAGTCACATCCACAATGTTGTTGATGGGGCGAGTCCCGGCTGCCTGCAAACGCTGCTGTAGCCAGGTGGGCGATGGCCCAATCTGCACCTGATCTAATACCGTCGCGATATAAATCGGGCAGGCCTTCTCATCACTGAGTGCGACCGTCACTGTCGATTGTGGCTGTTGCGGTTGGGGACGCGGGGCCGTCGGGAGTTTGAGCTGAGCACCGGTAATGGCCGCCACTTCTCGGGCGATGCCCACCAGGCTGAGCGCATCAGCCCGATTCGCTGTTGACGTGACGTCAAGCACCACATCATCCAGCCCCAACAGCGGGCGCGCATCGGCCCCCACCGTCAGATCTGACGCGTCAAAAATATGAATGCCCTCAGAGTCTTTAGTGAGTCCCAACTCCGCTAGCGAACAGATCATCCCCGCTGACAGAACGCCTCTGACTTCTCTGGACTTGATTTTTAAGTCGGGAATGGGCAAATAGGTGCCAACCTGAGCTACTGAGACGTAACTATCGGCTCGCACGTTAGCTGCCCCACAGACAATGCTAGAGGGCTCTGCGGCACCAATATCCACCGTACAGAGGCTGAGCTTATCGGAATTGGGATGGGGTTGGCGGTCAGTCACATAGCCGACCACGACGCCATCTGCCCAGGTGGTTCGATCTTCAATATCTTCGACTTCGAACCCCGCCATCGTCAGGGCATCGGCACGCGCTTCTGGCGAGAGGGTGATCGAGACCAAGTCTCGTAGCCAATTCAGAGAAATCCGCATCGCTTCTTTTATGTATCGTTCAACAGCTAGCCAACCTTAGGCAGGGGCGCGATCGCGCCTTCAGTTAGTCTACTGCAGCGATCGGTGCAAACTGGCTGCTGCTCCAAAAGAAGCCGACGGTTCGCAACCGGGAAACACCGTCAGTCTGAGCACTGTTCCATCAGCTACATCCTGACCAGCGAGCCGCTACTATTTATATAGATATGGGTGCATGACCTCAACGGATGGCGCTCTTGCCGCGTCCCCCTCTCCCTAAACATGATTGCCACTGGTTTGCAACAATTGTCCACTTGTCGTCGTTGAATTCACCAGTATTGATTGTTCTTTTCTTCTCAGTAATTATTCTATTTTTTCTAGGTAGAAGAAATCTTAAAACAATTTGTCGGTGAACTTCACTAGAAACTCAAGTAAGGCATCAAACCCCTATGGGAAGCTGGGAATAATTAGAGTAATGTGACACTACTCACATTAGCTTTCATGATGAGGCCGTTCGCAAACTGTACAAGTAGTTGTGTGAACTGCACGGAGTTCCGGTGAATGATCTTCTAACGCTAGGAGTTGTCCCTTCACCGACTGCTCTTAGTCGTGTCGCGCAGACAAATATCGCACCTCGGGCCGCATGAGTTACTGCACTAATTTGGACTGCCCAAAACCGAAGAACCCGCCCCGTGTAACCCACTGCCAAGCCTGCGGGTCTTCTTTGCGGTTGCGCGATCGCTATCGCGCCTTAAGAGCCTTGGGACGAGGTGGTTTTGGGGCGACTTTTCTAGCCCGCGATGAATCGCTGCCGGGTCATCCCCTCTGTGTTATCAAGCAGTTGCGCCCCTCGGCAGACGCCCAACACATTCTCGATATGGCGCGTGATCTGTTTCAGCGAGAAGCCAAGATTTTGGGAAAAATTGGCAATCATCCTCAGCTCCCACGCTTGCTTGACTACTTTGAGACCAACCAAGAGTTTTTTCTCGTTCAAGAGTTTATCAACGGCAAAACCCTTCAGCAAGAGGTCAGGCAGGGCGGCCCGTTTAGTGAAGCCGGGGTCAGACAGTTTCTTAGTGAAGCCCTGCCGCTCATTCAATACGTTCACGACAGCAAAATTATTCATCGTGATATCAAGCCCGCTAACCTGATTCGTCGCGATGAAGATAAGAAGCTCGTTTTGATCGACTTTGGCGCGGTCAAAGACAAAGTGGCCCCGGTACAGGAATCCTCCGATCAAACGGCGCTGACGGCCTATGCGATCGGGACGCCAGGGTATGCCCCGCCGGAGCAGATGGCCATGCGGCCAGTCTATGCCAGCGATCTCTATGCGATGGGGGTCACCTGCATTTATTTATTAACGGGGAAGTCGCCCAAAGATTTAGACTACGACCCCACCACCGGGGAAATGATGTGGCGCAACCTGGTTCACGTGAGCGATCATTTCGCTGGGGTGCTTCAGAAAATGCTCGAAATTTCGGTGCGCCATCGCTATCAGACCGTGGAATCCATTTTGCGTGACTTAGATTTAGAACCCTATATGGATAGTCTCGCGCAGAATATGGCTTTCCCCAACGCCACTAATGGTCGGGGGGATGGGGCCAACTCGGGCGCTAACGGCAATTCTGACTATCGCAGCTTACGAGATGGCAAAGCTTCAACGCGTCAAGATTCGCCCTCCTCACGGATGGCGGCGGCCATTCGGGCCAGGCGCGAGCGGGCCAATTCACGTACCGGTAGCAGCGGGGGGAAAGCCAAGGGGCCGAATCAGTTCAATATGAATAGCATTGCCCGTTCGAAGGGCGATCGCCTGAGCTCAGGCACCCGCTCTGGGGGGAACGGCAATCTCAACAGCGATGGTGTTAAGTCAGCCTACAGCAAGGGACGTCGCGACTTTTCTCAACTGGTGCTCAATGCGATCGATTTGCAAAAGCTGTCTTTAACCGGCAGCAACTTTGCGGAGGCCAAGTTAAAGAAGGCCAACTTCCAGAACGCCGATCTGAGCGGGGCCAACTTTGGGCGCACTGACCTCACTCAAGCCTCTTTGCGGGGGGCCAATCTGGGCCGCACCTACTTTAGCAACGCCAATCTCAACAAGGCTGATTTGCGGGGGGCCAACCTCAATTACGCCACACTATCCAATGCGAATCTGCGTGATGCGAATCTCTGTGGTGCTGATCTCACCGGAGCCCGAGTGACCACCGAGCAATTAACCCTGGCCCGCACCAATTGGGCGACCGTTTATCCCAATGGCAAACGGGGCCTCATGCATTAGTGAGTAAAGGGCAGTGAGTAAACGACTCCGTTCACTGGGATTAGGCCATCCAGCGCAGTTGTTGGGTCTTCACGGGAGATACAAATTCTCGCTGCTCCTGTTGCGATCTCTGATATTCTGCTTTCAACTGGTAGTACCAGCGAGCGAGCACATCTGAGTCTTTGATCAAACGGAGAACCGGTTCGTGTTGCAAGCCAATCTGTTGGTGGGCAACCACGTCTCGATCCTGGCCCAAAAATTCTGGAATCAGATATCGCATGGCCGGTTTGAGCAAAAATCCCCAGGGAATGTCCCAATAAAACTCAAACGTCACATCGGTTTCGTCATCGTTGAGGGGCGTGACCGTCGTTAAATTGACCGCTCGATATTTAGCGGTGGTGGTTTCTTCCGTCCGCACTCCCGGCAGATAAAAGATGATTTCGTTCTCCGGCACGCCACCAATTAGCCAATACCCGCGCCCCATCGTGTCTGGCATCTGGTGCCGCCGCATCGTAAACCCATAGGGCGATGGATCAAACCACTTGATTTCAGGATTGAGCTGAGTGCCCCGCCACCACCAACTGCGGTGCACAAACGGGGAATGGGCCGGATCCATCAAACCGACCACGGCATGGTCAATAAAGCAGGGAAACCGCATCCGATAGGTAATGACGGGCTGCGCATCATCGGCAAAACCGGGCACTCGGGGAATCTCCGGTGCGGGCGGCGGGGCCGCCGCAGTGGCGGGCTCGGCCATATAAATCCACAGGTTGCCCTGCACTTCTTGCACCCGGTAGTGGGGGATGTTGAAGCGGCTCAGATCCATCTGCTGGTCGGCCATCAGCGAGGGAATTTCTAAACATTGACCCGTCGGGCCAAACCGCCAACCGTGGTAGCAACACTGCACGTCAGCGCCGTTGAACGTGCCACAGCTGAGCGGCACCGCCCGGTGAGGACACAGATCTTTGATGGCAAAGGGCTTGCCCTGATCGGTACGGCCAAACAAAATCGGCTCGTTGAGCAGGGTTTTGGCGATCGTCTTGCCCGATTTGAGTTCCCGGCTGGGCATAGCGTGATACCAAATATTGCGGAGAAAAAACGGGTTATCGGCAGCAAACACCATGAATGCGATCTCTTATAGGAAAACAAATCGGCGATCCATAATCTATCAAACTCTTCGGAGCCGCACGGCATGAATACGGCATGAAATCAATACAAAGTCCTTGGCGGCACACCGCTCCAGACAACAGCACCACAGAATAGTGTGGACAAATCCGCCGATCGAGGGCTGGTAATCAGTGAAAAATAACCGCAGCCATGGGTAAACGGATTTTAGTGTCAGGCCCGACGAAATCGGGGAAAAGCGAATGGGCGGAGCAGCTGGCTCTGCAGTCAGCGCAGTCGGTGATCTATGTGGCAACGGCGCGTCAAAATGCTGATGATGCTGAGTGGCACGCCCGCATTGCGGCCCACCGTCGGCGGCGTTCGGAGCAGTGGCAAACGTTGGAGGTGCCGGTTGACTTAGCCCTCACCTTAGACCAAGCAGAGCCGACAGAATGCTGGCTGGTGGACTCTTTAGGCACGTGGGTCGCCAATGGTTTGGAGGCCTCTCATGATGACTGGCAGCATCAGGTTAAAACGCTACTGCAGGCGATCGCCCACTTTCGTGGCACGCTCATTCTAGTAGCGGAAGAAACGGGTTGGGGAGTCGTTCCTGCTTATCCACTGGGACGCACATTTCGCGATCGCTTAGGAACGTTAACCCGCCAGATCGGGGCCGTTGCAGACGTCACCTATCTAGTCGTTGCAGGCTTTGCCGTTGATCTCAGTCAACTCGGCGTCCCCGTCCTCAAAGAGGGTAAAGATCATCCCAGCTGATTATTACAACATCTTGCAAACCCTTGATAACAGAGCATCTTTCCAGCTAACCGACTACGATTTAAATTAAGAACGCACTTCATCAACCAGCGGGTAGTCAACACTAGCTGGGAGGGAATCTATGGCCTCTGCTCAAAAAGTTCAATCTTATTTGGCTTACTGGTTCCAACTCGGTAAGCCGGTCGTTTTTCAGCGTAGCCAAACTCAGTGCCTACCCAGCCCGATCTTTCAAGGCTCGCAGCTGAGTGGCTCTTTCCAAAACTGTTGGCAAAGAATCATGCAGAACGCAGCGGATTGCTGCCTAAGCGGCACGGACGAAAGCATTGCGGAGCTGTTGAGCGATGCTTGGGAAATTACGGATTGTTCCCGCTGTGTGATGCCGCTACCCTTGCTCGTCCACGGCATCAAATCATCGCCCTGCCCTTGTGCGGATCTCTCTTCCTGGCCCAATAGTGAAGTGCCGCAGCCCCGAACCGGTGTTTCCAGCAACCAACAACTGGATGACATTCGCCAACGCTTGGGCGATCGCCTACCCGCTATTCTGAGCCAAAATCCTGAGTGATCGGTCTTGACCGGCCAGCTCGCTCAAACCGTCCCTACAGAGCCACCAGCGCCGCTGCCTCACGGCGGGTAATCGGATAAGTGTCAAAATCACGCGCCATAACGGTGTTGGGAAAAATCGATCGCGCCTCTGATAACAGGTCTTTCAATTCAATGGCATTGCCCGGTGCATAGCGCGGGCTGAAGTGGGTCATGATGAGTTGATGGGCTTGGGCGAGCAAGGCGGTTTGAGCCGCCATCGTCGAGGTTGAGTGCAGGCGTTGATAAGCCATCTCCGCATCTTGATGGGCAAAGGTCGCTTCGTGAATCAGCACATCAACGTTCTGAGCCAGTTCCACCGCCCGTTCGCAAAAAACCGTGTCGGTGCAATAGGCTAAACTGCGCCCCGGCAACGTTGGCCCGCAGAGGTCTTTGCCGTTGATGCGCCGCCCATCCGGCAGCGTCACCACCTCGCCATTCTTCAACTTGCCGTAAATCGGCCCCGGAGGAATGCCCAATCCCTGAGCCCGTTTGACGTCCAAGCGCCCCGGACGATCCTTTTCGCTAACGCGATAGCCGTGGGCGGGCACCCGGTGCTCTAGCAGGGCGCAGGTCACTGCAAACTCATCGTCTTCATAAACTCGACCCGGCTCCACCGTGTGAACTTTGATGGGAAACGAAAAGTGGGTCTGAGAGTAACGACGGCAAGCCTGCAGATAGTCATTCAGCTTGGGGGGGCCATAGATATCAACCTTTTGCTGGGGGTTACCGGCAAGTCCGCAGCTGGCTAACAGCCCCATCAGCCCAAAAATGTGGTCACCATGCATGTGAGTAATAAAAATGCGACGAATCTGACTCGCTTTAAACTCACTGCGCAAAAACTGATGCTGGGTGCCCTCGCCACAGTCAAATAGCCAAATTTCCCCGCGCTGAGTCAGCCGCAACGCCACGCTTGAAACGTTGCGTGATCGCGTTGGCACACCAGAGCTCGTTCCCAAAAAGGTGATCTCCAAACTTCTCCCCTTCCTTTGCTGAGTGTCATGCCCCCATCTTGGCACGGTCTGCAGCGGCTATGAGCCGTTGACTCCCCGCTCGCCCCTGCACTCCTCCGCACAAACCACGAGCCCAAGGCGCAGGGCACTCGAGCGCAGCTCTGTAAATCTACGGGTATCCGTCATGCCTCTTGATCAAACTTAACGACGCTCTACAATCCTCGCGTGGAACTTCCAGGGCATATGTCGCAACGGCCAGAAACCGCGATTACGCGATCGCCTACCCAAACTATTCTGTATTTCATTTGTTCCCGGTTTAATCAAACTCGCAGCGATTTGTCGCGCGACTAACGACGCTGATTCCACTAGGAATCCCTCAGAGGATCGGGCCACTCCTGATCGCTTTTATGACAATCAGCAGGCAAGAAAGCATTGCTATTAAAGGATCTCAGCATCAGATGGGCGGATGAGCATCACTCTTTAAAGTGGCAATCTCAGAAAATGGGGATACCAAAAGAGGAGGCAAGCAGCTAATTTAAAGTTGAACCAGGCAATGATGTTGATTCTATGAATTTTCTATGAAGTAGCGATTAGTCTTTGATGAAGATAGTTCAAATATAAAAATAATGTCGATTAATTCGATAGGTTAGGGGTGGCAGATATACTGAGACGGCGTTGAGTATACCCGTATGTGAGGTATTAGAAGGCGCTCATGCTGTTATAGAAGGTCTGTTAGACACCTAACGAGCCATTTCACTGCTCTGTCTTCAGACATCCGCAAGACGCAACAAACCCAAACAATCAGGCAGCAAAAATCTGGGCATTGGTTTGCCCGAGCTAACGCATCTATCAGGTCTCGACTAACCACAGTTTCTCAAGGTCAATGGCAACCATAACAGGCAACGACAAGTCTGAATTTGTCTCCGGTACTGATGGAGATGACATCATTAATGGTGGCGGTGGCAACGATTTCGTATTTGCCGGTGATGGCGACGACGTGATCACCCACGAGTTTCTCGTCGACACCTCATATGGAGAGCGTGGCAACGATCTCTTTGAGGTCACCGCCAGTCCGGTTGTTGAGGCCGTATTCAATCCTACTGGGATACCCCCCGGCATCTTTGGCGGGCCGGGTTTTGACACGGTTGATGCCAGTGGAGCTTTGAAGGGCATTTCGTTTGCCGAAGCAGTGTTTTCTGGCATGAGCGTTGAAGCCTTTATCGGTTCGCCCTTTAATGATGAGGTTGACGCGACGGGCACTAAGGCTGACCTCATCTTGAGTGGGGGTGATGGCGATGATGTGCTGATTGGCGGCCTGGGCAACGACCAGATTACTGGCGGTGCTGGAAGTGATCAGCTAACTGGCGGAGGAGGTGCAAATAACTTTGTCTTAGAGGAACTCACTCACTCGTCCGTATCCAACTTCGATGTCATCACAGATTTTAATCTCGATGCAGTTATCAACGAGGCTGAAACCGAGGCTCCTGACTCCACACCCAATGATGGCTCAGAGTTAGAGCCCACTGCTAATATCCCGGAGGTAGAGCCGACCGTCGATGTGATTGATGGCCCGTTTGCGATCGAGGCGGGGGCTATCAAGGCAGCCGGAACTGTGGAAACCCTTGACCCAGAAAATATCGAAGGGGTCTTGACTGAAGAAAATTTTCCCTCCATGGGGGGCGCGACTTTCACCATCGAAGGGGACTTGCCGGAAGAAACAGTTCCCTTATTGGGGAGCATGACTTCCACCTCACAAGAGCGTACATTTTTAGCGTTGAATGATGAGGTCGCCGGTTTTCAAGCCGCTACTGATGCAGTGATTGAAATTACTGGGTATAGCGGTAGCTTAGCTGACATGGTGATCATCTAACCTCAGCTTGAGCGATGCATACCTCTGTATCTGAATCCTGGTCAACTCATTAGACGTGACTTTTTGCACCGTTTGAATGAGCTTTCTCTCTAGAGAGAAAGCTCATTTTGATGTGACTTTATTTCTCCGCAAATCTCTCTCTGCAAATTCCTCGCCTCGAAGCCCGCGATAAACACAAGACTTTATCAGCAAGCTCTTTAACGTCAGTGCGGGCCAGAAAATTTCCCCTCCTGGGCTAATCCTGTAGGGGTTTCCAGGAACCTCATATTACTTAGCTTTCGGCTTCCATGATGGTGGTGGCGATCGCCCTTTCCGGTCGGCTCAAGTCCTGTAGACAACCGGTCGGGTAGGCTTCCAGCCTGCCTCCATCACCAGCTTTTTCAAGGGTTACGGGGCGTTCAGGACGGCCAGGATGGCCATCGAACAAGAGCGCACCAAGGCAGCAATATCAGAGCGGCATTGTCAAACCCCTACAAGGTTAGCTCCTGGGAGGGGTTGAAGGGTGGGTGGATTGCCCGTGAGCGCGGCTGACGACACCCACTCCGCCTTTGGCACCCTTCCCGAGAGGGGATTTGAGGCTCAATAGGCCGGTAAAAGCGTGACTTACTTCTATCCCGAACTCAGGTTCTTTAGGCCCTGTGGCGATAGTTTCCAACCGCTATTTGAAACGTTCTATGAGTGGAGACTTGAACTCATTGCCAGTGGTTAGAAAAAGAGGTGGCGTAGAGTTTTCATCCTTATGGGCCAGAACTTACGCAATTGAATTCGGTTTCGACCCCGGCCCCAAAGTTGGGGTGAGACAACTCAATAGCCTCCGGAGTGGGCAGCCTCCGGAGTGGGAGGATGCAGGGGGCTATTGCGTCAGTCCTATGGGCAAATAGGGCAAAATTGCCGTGTCCAGATTGTTTTGCACAAACTATCGCATTCCCCGTTGGCCAAGACCCCTTAGCCCAAGGACAGGGTCACGACCCAAAAACCGACCAAAAAGCCCGCGATCGTTGAATAGGTGACGGTACCGCCACCGAGTTCGTAGGCCTCGGGCATCATTGTGCTTGACAGCATCGCTAGAATCGCTCCGCCCGCAAGGGATTGAGCTGTGCCCAAGACCCAGTTATTGGCAAAGGTGCTGAGAAAATTGCCCAGCATGGCCGTCAGGCCACTGAGCAGCACCGCCCCGCCCCACAGGGCCAAAATGCGCTTGGCAGGCGTACCGGCCTGCTGCATGCCCACAGAACTGGAAAGCGCTTCGGGAATGTTCGAGATGAAAACTGCCATTAAGAAAGAGCTGCTGAGATTACCGGCACCGGCGTTAAAACCAATGACGAGCGCCTCAGGAATGTTATCCATCAGCGTGCCGACGAGAATTGCCAGCGGTGCTGAGCTTTTGGCTAACTGCTGAATCTGCTGCTCCGATAGGGGAAAATCAACTTCAACGCTATCTAGCACCTGCTTGCGCCATTGACCATCGGAGGTTTCTTGAGCCTTGGCCGTAGATTGGGTGGTCTCGCGCAGTCGCCGCGCGAGAATACGGCTGAGGCCACTGGCTAGGTGGGGCGATCTCGTCAGCATGCCGTCAAAATCTGACTTGTCTAGCTCATACAGTCGCATGGGAGTGCGCGCAACCACGCTCGCTGATCGATCTTCACCCGTGAGGAGCGCCATTTCGCCAAACATTTCTCCGGCTCCCAGCTGGGCCATCAGCTGCGGCCCTTTGTAGATATCAGCTTCTCCATCAACGATGACAAACATGGCATCACCGGGAGCTCCCTCTTGGCACAGCATTGTTCCCGGTTCGACCGAGAGCGCCTTAAGGAGCGGAATGATGGCCTGCACTTCCGAAGGCGAGAGATTGTGCAGCATCTCTACATGGGCAATTTCGTCCAACACTTCGGAGGTTTCTTCTTGCCGGTGTTGATAGAAAAATCGCCTCGATGATGAGGGATGGCGAATAAACCCGCCTTGATCATCAATGTACTTAATGATGATGGTGAACAGAGCGCCGCCCAGAACAAAGCCGATCAAAATCGGCCAGAACCCGGCTTTCTCGTAAACCGGTTGCGTGATGTCGAAGGCGATCGCCGCCAGCAGGGTGCCACTGCCAAACGCCATGATCGCCGCCGTTACCACCCGGCCAGGTTTCCAGCAAATACCCAAGCCGGCCCCAATCAACAAGCTAGAGGCACCTAAAAATCCCTGAAATAATGCGTCCAAGGGCATAAAGTCGGTATGTTCACAAGCCTACGATAAACCCGTAGCTCCCTATCACGGCAATCTTTTTATTGAATTTATCGTGTAGAGGCCGTTTAATCAGTCTCAAGAGGGAGCCCCGCCTGCCGCCAAGCTTGGATATCCCCCTCTAAGGTCAAAATCTGCTCAAAGCCCGCCTGTTCTAAGGTCAACTCCGCGATCGCGGCTCTAACCCCAATTTCGCAGTACACCACAATGCCGGTCGTGATTGCCTGCAGCTCATCTAAGCGCTCTGGCACCTCTCGGAAGGGGATGTTGATTGCACCGGGAATATGTCCCGCGGCGAACTCCTCCGCTGACCGCACATCCACCACCAGCGGCGCTTGATCGCTGGCTAAACGCGTCATCAAAGTCTGGACAGAGATTTCTTCGGGGGCAGACCAACCCACCTGGCACAGCCCCAACGTGACCCCCAGCGTGGCTAACACGATGAGGATTTTGAACTTTCGCGGTAGGGTGAATGCGGTGCGGTGCATGGCTAATTGCCCTTGAGTCAATCCCGATCAAGCCGTCGCAGGCTTGTATACTGAGGTTTAGCTTAAAGCTTCTTTATGAGTGTACGCTGAGCCCATTGTTAGTTGAGCGTCCGTCTTCACGTTGGGGGCATGAGCCCTTTGAATTTAGTATGGCTTCCTCTCCCCGTCCGCGACGCAAACTCAAAATTTGGCGGCACGATCGTAGACGCGCAGTGCCCGCCGGTCGAATTCCCTGGGGTTGGCTCTGCTTGACCGTCATTCTCTATGCCACCTTGGGCACGTTGGTATCGTCTTTTCCAGTGCCCTATTGGGTGTGGAACCTCGTCGTTGGCGGCGTACTGGCCCAGGCCCTGGCGCTCGCGGGGCCAAAAGCCTTGGGTCGTTGCCGCTGGTGGCGGGCCAATGCTTTAGTCTTGCTTACTATTTTGGGTACAGCGGCGATCGCCGTGGCGGTGGGTTTAGCCATGGGATTTGTCGGCACTGACGATTTGGATGCGATCGCACTCAAAGCCACCGCCTTTGAAGTCATCCGCGTAAGTTTGGTCGCCTTGATGATTCCTGCTTTGGGGGCCATCATCGGTGCTGAGACAGGCGATCGCCTGTTGGCCTTACTCAACCGGTGGCAAACCTCAGCGGTGCTGGCGGCGACCTGTTTATTTGGCATTGGCCTGGGCAGTCTAATCGGTTTGCTGCTGGTCGAGTGAGACGATTGGAGGCTCAGGGCGTAGGGCTTTGATTTCAGTCGCAAGGGTTTTGTCAAACAACGGTTTCACGGCAAGCATTGGGCCGTGACCTCAAGGGGCAGCATCGAGCTGCCGGACTCGCTCCTCTGGTTTTCGAGCAATCACTCAACCGCCGCCATAACTACTTACTCGTCAGCGATCGCTCTACCTCTACCGGGTCTGACTGAACTCTGGGCTGTCGGATAGAGCTTAGAAGAAGGGACGTGTCGCCGTGTTTTCAAGAATTGGCATAACGGGTGGCGATCACGAAGTTCTATCGCAAACTGCATTCCGACTTCCGCATTCTGCGCTCTGCGATATTACGAGCCCGGTGGCGTCAAGGCTACGCCTGTCCTCGATAATCCTTCAACTAACATCTACGATGCGAGCAGCGACAGAGCCCCCTCGCGAAACAGCTCCGCATCTGATCAGTAAGGCTTTCTATCTACCCGTACCCACTCAGTATGCGGACAGATTCCAGCGGTGACACTTACGTAAGCTTAAGTAGACACCTAAATCCTCAGTCATTCTTGGCAAAATGCTTGAAATCGTTATGGAAAGCTGCTTTCAGGCTTAAGTCCGCAGTTTCTCAAGCCCTTCAGAAGCGTTGTTGACAGCCTCGGCACTCAATTAAGCCCGTAGATTTACGCAAAAAAAGTCGTGGCACCTTGAATTCCTCTCAGCAGGGATACGGGGGCCAGTTTTAGCCGTATTTCCCGATTCTTTGTCGAAAGACATCGGTCACAATCGATGTAGAGCAAAAGGCAAAGCGTGGTTTCAGTTGGCGATCCATTGGTGACGCCTCCATACGCCCCATTAACTGAGCACTGATTGTCCCCCCTACAGGAGTAAGTAACCGTGATCAAGATTCTGGTGATTGAAGATAACGAAGCCGCAAGAGAAAACATTAGTGACATTCTTCGGCTAGAAGGCTTTGAACCCCTCATCGCAACGAACGGTCAGCAGGGATTGGAGCTAGCTTTCCAACACACCCCAGACTTGATCATTTGCGATGTGATGATGCCAAAGCTCAACGGTTATGAAGTTTTAGAGGCCCTAGGTCAACAAGAAAGACTCTCCACGATTCCTTTCATCTTTTTAACTGCCAAGGCGGCTCGATATGATGTGCGGCAGGGTATGACCCTCGGCTCAAGCGATTATCTCACCAAGCCATTTTCGCCTTCCGAGTTGGCTGCAGCCATCCAATCTCAGCTCAAGCGCAAAGAGACCATCACACAGAGCTATGCTCAACAGATTGACCATCT